>JBDHVD010000012.1:0-45887 GCA_039809525.1 Labilithrix sp.
AGGCGCAGCGCGCGGTCAGGTGAGGACAAAGAAGGGGGAGCGCAGCTCACCACGAGAGCAATGAGGCGCCGAGCACACCGGCGCTGTCACCGAGCGTGTGCTTCACGATGCGCGTCTCGAGCGCGTCGTTGAACACCCAGCGTTCGACCGCGCGCACGCCCTCGGTGTAGAGCGCCTCGACGTTCGACACGCCCCCTCCGAGGACGACGACGTCGGGATCGAGGACGTCGATCACCGTCGCGAGCGCGCGCCCGAAGAGCTCGAGGCGCTCGGCGATCAGGGCGCGCGCCGCGTCGTCGGCGCGGGTGACGATCTCGGGCAGCCGGAGATCTTCGCCGGTCCGCTCGCGGAAGGCGCGCTCGATCGCCGGCCCGCTCAGGTACGTCTCGATGCAGCCGCGACGCCCGCAGTAGCAGGGCGGGCCGCTCGCCGGATCGAGCGTCACGTGCCCCCACTCGCCCGCGATGCCCTGCGCGCCGTCCCATGCGCGGCGCGAGCCGTCCTTGTCGCGCAGGACGACACCCCCGCCCACGCCGGTGCCCAGGATCACGCCGAAGGCCACGCGCGCCTCGCGCGCCGCGCCCCACGTCGCCTCCGCGAGCGCGAAGCAGTTCGCGTCGTTCGCGAACGCCACCTCGGAGCTCGAGCCGAGCGCGCGTGCGAGATCGGCGCGGAACGGCCGGCCGTTGAGGCAGGTCGTGTTCGAGTTCTTCACCAGCGCCTCGCCGGAGCGCGTGGTGATCGAGCCCGGCATCCCGATGCCGATCGGCGGCAGCGTCGCGAGGCCGGCCTCCTTCGCCACGTCGACGACGAGCGCGCGCGTCGTCTCGACGATGTGCTCGTAGCCGCGCTCGCGCGCCGTGGCGACGCGCTTCCGTGCGAGCACGTCCGGCTCTTCGCCGAGCCGCACCACCACGGCTTCGGTCTTCGTGCCCCCGAGATCGACGCCGATCCGGAGCCGCTCGCTCACGGGCGCGTCGTCCTCGCGCCGAGCTCCTGGAAGACGGTCGTCGCCTTCGCGATCTGCGCCTCGTCGGGCGCGTCGACGACGCCGAACGACGCCAGGAGCTGCGCCGTCTCGTGGCCGCGGTGCGAGAGGGTGAAGTCGAGCTCGCGCGCGACCGCGCCGAGGATGCGCTCCGCGCGCTCGGCGAGATCGGAGTCGCGGAAGTCGACGAACAGCACGTGCTCCGCGGGCCCCGCCGGCGGCGATCCCTCCCACGTCGCGTCCTCCGCCGTGGTCTTCGCGACGTTGCCCTGGAGCGGGAGCTCGGCGACGCGCCCGGCCAGCCTCGCGGTGATCTCCCACGCGTGGCCCCACGCCTTCGGATCGAGGTAGTTCGTGCGGAGGTGGCGGACCTCGAAGCCCGCGATCGCGGAGGCCTGGTAGCCGAGGTCCTTCAGCATCGCGGCGACCATCTCGGGCGTGCCGCGGTCGATGCCGCGCTCGCCCTCGCGTTCGAGCGCGGCGAACCACGACAGCTTCGTGTCGTCGTCGTCGTGCGTCGTGGCCCCCCAGAGAAGCATCACTCCGCGTCGGCGTCCTCGGCGACGCCGCCTTTCTTCAGCGTGCCGCCGGCGGCCGCGAGCAGGTACGCCTCGATGAAGTCGTCGAGCTCGCCGTCGAGGACCGCGTCGACGTTGCCGACCTCGTGGCTGGTGCGGAGGTCCTTCACCATGCGGTAGGGGGCGAGCACGTAGCTGCGGATCTGGTTGCCCCACGCGATCTGCGTCTTGCTCGCCTGGTAGGCCGCCGCCTGCTCCTCGCGCTTCTGCATCTCGAGCTCGAAGAGCTTGGCCTTGATCATCTTCAGGGCCATGCGCCGGTTCTGCAGCTGCGAGCGCTCCGCGCGGCACACGACCACGATGCCGCTCGGGATGTGCTTCATGCGGACCGCGGTCTCGACCTTGTTGACGTTCTGCCCGCCCTTGCCGCCGGCGCGCATGGTCGTCGTCTCGAGGTCCTCGTCCTTCACGACGATGTCGATCTCGTCGTCGATGTCCGGCGTCACCTCGACGGCCGCGAACGCCGTCTGGCGGCGCGCGTTCGCGTCGAACGGAGAGATGCGCACCAGGCGGTGGACGCCGATCTCGCTCCGGAGGTAGCCGAAGGCGTGGTCGCCGGCGACGGTGATGGTCACGCCGTCGATCCCGGCCTCGTCGCCTTCCTGGAAGTCGACGATCTCCGTCTTGTAGCCGCGCTTCTCCGCCCAGCGCAGGTACATGCGCATGAGCATCTGCGCCCAGTCCTTCGCGTCCACGCCGCCGGTGCCGGGATGGATGCTGAGGATCGCGTTGGCGTGATCGACCTGGCCGGAGAGCATCCGGCCGAGCTCCGCGGCGCGCAGGCGCTTCTCGAGATCGGGCAGCTGCGCCGCGACCTCGTCGACGACGGAGTCGTCCTTCTCGGACGCGCCGAGCTCCAGGAGCTCCTTCGCGTCGTCGATGTCGCGCGTCAGCTTCTCGGTCGACTCGAGCTTCTGCTCGATCATCGAGCGCTGGCGCGTGACCTGCTGGGCCTTCTTGGTGTCGTCCCAGAACCCTGGGGCGAGCGTCTCTTCGTTCAGACGCTCGATGTCGAGCTTCAGCTTCGGGACGTCAAAGATGCCCCCTTAGCGTCATGAGACGCCTTTGGAGGTCCTCGAGCTTGAGCCGCGATTCGGCGAGCATGGTGACGGATAGATATCACAGCTCGCTCGGTGCGCGCTCGGGGACGACGATCATCGGCGGTCGGCTCGTCTCGCCTCGCGCCCTCCACGACGTGAACCAGCCCGAGGTGAGGACGTCGAGCGCAGCCTCGGCCTCGAGCACGCGGAGCGCGGCGTCGGCCTCGTCGCGGGTGCCGCGCGACGCGGGGGGCAGCGAGCGCAGGTCGATGAATGCGCGCTGCCAGTGGAAGAGCGCCTCCAGCGTCCGCGACGCGACGCGCGTGCGGGCGTCTTGACGCTCGAGCTTGAGGCGCTCGAACGCGGGCTCGTCGTCGGCGTAGAGGAGCCGATCGAGGCGCCACGTGAGCCGGCCCTCGAAGCCGACGTTCGCGCCGGCCGAGTCGCGCCATCGCGCCGAGTCGGTGCCGGTGTCCGTCGAGAGCCTTGCGTCCTCGAAGCGGACCGCGCGGACGCGGGCCTCCGGCAGGAGCGCGCTCCAGCGCGCGCGGCTCACGATCGACGCGAGCCGCGCGTCGTCCGGGCCGAGACCGGCCGTGCGCCACGCGGCCGCGACGCACGTCCGCGCGAGGCGTGGCGTGAGCGCGAGCGTCGCATCGGCGCCCTCGATCGCGACCACGCGCGTGGCCTCGACGGCCGGCCTCACCGACGGCCGCGCGATGCGGTCGAGCGGCAGGCCGACGACCACCATCCCGCCGACGTCGCGCTCCTCGGTGATCGCGTTGCGCCGCGCGTAGCCGAGGAGCGAGACCCACGCGTGCCCGCCCGGCGTCCGCGGAGGGACCGCCCGGCCGACGGTGGCGCGCGCG
The DNA here is from genome assembly GCA_039809525.1 of Labilithrix sp. Taxonomy (GTDB): domain Bacteria; phylum Myxococcota_A; class Polyangia; order Polyangiales; family Polyangiaceae; genus Labilithrix. The sequence goes on from JBDHVD010000012.1 coordinate 3,476, forward strand.
ACGAGGTCCTCGGGATCGACCTCGCCGTCGGCCAGCGCGTCGTCCGTCGCGGGGAGCGGCGGCGGCGCCGCGCGTGCGGGCGACGCGAGCAGCGCGAGCAGGACGACGATCGACGCGATCGGCAGGAGACACGGAAGAAGAGGAGAGCGGCTCGTCATGGGCGCGCCTTCAGCGAGACGCGTGCCGTGACCGACTTTGCATGATTTCAACGGCTTCGGAGGCGTGACCATATGGCCCGGCCAGATTTCGCCTGGCCCGTGCCAGCGGCTGCGAGGCCGAGGGCCTTTCTTGATTTGCCACGGCGCGGCGAGCACACTTCTCCGCGGTGAGCGGTGTCCGTGCCGGCGAGGTGATCGCCGGGAAATTCCAGGTCGAACGCGTCCTCGGGGAAGGCGGCATGGGGTACGTCGTGGCCGCCCGGCACCTCCAGCTCGGACAGATGGTCGCGCTCAAGTTCATGCGCGACGAGGTCTGCACGCCCGACTACAAGAGCCGCTTCCTCCGCGAGGCGCGCAACACCGTCCGCCTCAAGAGCAAGCACGTGTCGCGCGTCCTCGACGTCGGCTCCACCGACCGGGGCGCTCCGTACATGGTGATGGAGTACCTGGAAGGGACCGATCTGTCGGACCTGCTCCACAAGCGCGGACCGTTCCCCGTCCACGAGGCGTGCGAGTACGTCATCCAGGCCTGCGAGGCGATCGCCGAGGCGCACCGGCACGGCATCGTGCACCGCGACCTGAAGCCGGCGAACCTCTTCCTCACGCGCGGGAGCGGCGGCGAGCCGGTGGTGAAGGTCCTCGACTTCGGCGTGTCGAAGGTGCTCGACCTGGGGCTCGAAGAGGACACGAGCCCGGGCGGGCGCCCGCGCCACCGTCATCCGGACAGCGTGGTGACGAAGGCGACCGATCTCCTCGGCTCCCCGAGCTACATGGCGCCCGAGCAGGTGGTCTCCGCCCGCGATGCCGATGCGCGGAGCGACATCTGGTCTCTCGGCGTGATCCTCTTCCGGCTCGTGAGCGGCAAGCCCCCGTTCGGCGGCACGTCGCTCGGCGAGCTGATCCAGAACATCATGCACGGGCCCGTCCCGAACCTGCGCGAGGCGCGGCCCGACATCCCCGCGGGGTTCGAGCACGTGGTCGGCGCGTGTCTCGAGCGCGACAACACGAAGCGCCTCGCCGACGTCGTCGAGCTCGCGCGCATGCTCGCCCCGTACGCCGGACCGGTCGCGACGCCGTCGCTCGAGCGCATCGCGATCCTCGGGCCTGCGCTGGTCACCGCGCCTCCGCCGGCGCCGCGTGCGTCGCACCACACGAACCCGTCGGTCTCGAACGCGCGGAGCGCATGGACGACGGCGCCGCCGGTCTCGGCGCACGACGCGCCTCCGCCCGCGACGTCCACGTTCGTGTCGAACATGATCTGGGTCGGCCTCTTCCTCGCCATCGTGGGCGTCGCGTTCCTCGCGGCGATCAAGATGACCGCGCCCAAGCCGAGCGATCGCGCCGCCGCCGCGCCGCCGCTTCCCGTCACCGCCGTCCCGGTGACCCCGGCGATCGAGACCGCGACGAGCATCCCGCCCCCGCCGGTGACCGCCGCGGTGGAGGCGCCGTCGACGGTGGCGAAGCCCTCGTCGACCCATGCACGCCCGAGGGCGAAGCCGACCGCCGGCTCGACGGCGACCAACGCAGAGCCGTTGCCGACGGCCGACATCCCGGCGACGCGCGAGTGACGATCCTCCGCACGTTCGTCGAGGACGGTCGCTCACTCGCGCTCCGGCGGAGGAAGGGCGCGCTCGAGCTCGTGCTCGGCAACGTCGTCCTCCTCTCGAGCGCGGCGCTCGAGACCGAGCGCGAATTCGGACGCCTCGCCCGCGAGGCGATCGGCGACGACCCGTGCCCGCGCATCGTCGTCGGCGGGCTCGGCTTCGGCTCGACCGCGCGCGGCGTGCTCGACGTCGCGCCGGAGGGCGCGAAGGTGATCGTCGTCGAGAAGCTCGAGGCGGTGATCGACGTGGCCCGCAACGAAGCCGCCGAGCTCACCGCCGGCGTGCTCGACGATCCGCGCGTCATCCTCGAGCGGGCCGACGTCGCCGACGTCGTCGCGCGCGAGAAGGACCTCGCCGCCGTCCTCCTCGACGTCGACAACGGCCCCGAGTGGGCGAGCTTCCGCACGAACGCGAAGCTCTACGCCGACGCCGCTCTCGTCCGCGCGCGCGATGCCCTCCGCACGGGCGGCATCTACGCGGTGTGGAGCGGATACGCCGCCGACCCCTTCGTCGCGCGCCTGCGCAAGGTAGGGCTTCTCGCGCGCATCGAGCCGCTCCGCGAGCGGGGGGTGGTGCGGGCGCGCGCCTACGTCGGCGTCAAGCGCTGATCGGCCCCCCTCGCCACGCTCGAGCCGGTCGCGAGGATGGCAGGATTATCCGCGGCTTGCCCGACGGCAGCCGTCTCGTCACACGGATGACACGCAAGCCGTGGACGAAATGAGTAGCTTCCGCGGCGAGGAATGAAGGAAAAGAACGAGCGAAACACCGAGACTACGCCGCTTCCCAGGAGGGCCCGCTGATGGGGATCCAGGACGTCATCCGCTTCTTCTTGCCACGGGAAGATCACTTCTATGACTTCCTCGAGCGTCAGGCGAAGGCCGCGCACGAAGGAGCGAGGGCGCTCTCGAAGTTCTCGACCAACGGAACGACCGCCGAGCAAGCGCGCGACGCCGTGCAGAAGATCGAGCACGAAGGCGACCGCATCGTCCACGAGATGGAGGAGGCGCTCGCCAAGACGTTCGTGACCCCCATCGACCGGGAGGACCTGCAGAAGCTGTCCTCGGAGCTCGACGGCGTCCTCGACCTCACGAACGGCGCCATCCGCGCGTGCGTGATGCTCGGCGTGGTGAAGCCCACCGAGCCGATGTCGAAGCTGATCGAGATCATCGTCCGGGCGACGGAGAAGCTGAACGACACCATCCCGAGGCTGCGGAGGCACCAGTACACCGAGATCGTGTCGGACGCGCGCGAGCTCAGGAAGATCGAGAAGGAGGCCGACGCGGTCTATCGCGAGGCCATCTCGAAGCTGTTCCTCGACGTGAACGACGCGAAGGTGCTCATCCGCGAGAAGACGGTCCTCGAGGACCTGGAGAACGCGATCGACCAGTGCGACTCGATCGCGGACACGCTCGCCAACCTGGCCGTCAAGCATGGTTAGCCTGCTCGTCTGCGTCATCGTCCTCGCCATCGTCTTCGATTACATCAACGGGTTCCACGACGCGGCCAACGCCATCGCGACGGTCGTGTCGACCGGCGTGCTGCCGATCCGCACCGCCGTCCTCCTGGCCGGCCTCCTCAACTTCTTGGGCGCGATCACCGGCACCGCCGTCGCGAGCACGATCGCGAAGGGCTTCGCCGACCCGGCGGACGTCACCCAGGCCGTCGTCCTCGCCGCGCTCATCGGCGCGTGCGCCTGGAACATCATCACGTGGTGGTACGGCATCCCGTCGAGCTCCTCCCACGCGCTCATCGGCGCGCTCGGCGGCGCGGTCGTGGCGCATGCCGGTCCCGATCACTTCAAGTGGGGCGCGCTGAAGCAGAAGGTGCTCATCCCGCTCGTGGCGTCGCCGACCATCGGCTTCGTGGTCGCCTTCATCGTGATGATCCTCCTCGTGTGGACGGTCCGCCGGATGAAGCCGCAGACGGTGCATCGCGGCTCGCGCCGCCTCCAGCTCCTCTCGGCGGGCATGATGGCCTTCGCCCACGGCTCGAACGACGCGCAGAAGTCGATGGGCATCATCACGCTCGCGCTCTTCGCCTTCGTCCAGGCGGGACACCACGTGGGCCTGCCCGCCTGGTTCCTCCCTCAGGACGACAAGCACATCCCCCTCTGGGTGGTCATCGCGTGCGCCGGCGCCATCGGCCTCGGCACGATGGCGGGCGGTACGCGCATCATCAAGACGATGGGCACGAAGATCATCCGCATCTCGCCGCTCCAGGGCTTCGCGGCGGAGACGGCCGGATCGCTCACCATCCTCGGCGCGAGTCACCTCGGCGTGCCGGTCTCGACGACGCACATCATCAACGGCTGCATCATGGGCGTCGGCGCGAGCAAGCGCGTGAGCGCCGTCCGCTGGGGCGTCGCGACGAACATCCTCATCGCCTGGGTGCTCACCATCCCGCTGAGCGGGCTGATGGCCTACCTGACGATGAAGGGGCTCGACACGATCGTGCGCTGACGCGCGCGCTAACGCTTCTTCTTCGGCGGCGGCGCGCCCGCCTCCACGCCGGCATCGGCCGCGGCGGGCTGCCCTTCGACGAGCTTGCCGGTCGTCATGTCGACGAGCCCGAGGTCCCAGCGCTCGTCGGGGTCGCGGTGCTTGCGGTCGCAGAGCTCCGCGGTGCGCGCGCCGTCGTACCAGACCTGGACGCACGCGAGCGGTCCCTTCTCGATGCGCTCGTCGACGTAGCGGACCGAGATCGGCACCTTCTCGTCGGAGGCCTTCAGCCGCATGACGGTGTACGCGCTGAAGCGCTTCACCTCGCAGAGATCGGGCGGCTGCTTGTCGAGCGAGCACTCGCGCGTCCCCGGATGCGCCGCGAGCGTGAGGCGCGGGAACGTGTCGGGATCGTCGCTCACGTCGAAGCCGGTCCACACGAGCTGGATGACCGCGTCCTTCGTCTTGGCCGGAGCCGAGATCACCTCGACCTGCGCGGCGCCCTTGCGGCCGCTCTCGTCGGTCGCCTCGCCGCGGATCGCGTAGGTGCCGAACACGTCGACGCGGAACTTCGCGCGCACCGGCCCCTTCTCGTACGCGAGCTTCGCCGTCGAGCCGGCCGGGACGTCGGACATGAGCAGCGAGCGATCGACGACCGCGAACTTGCCGCGCGTCTCGACCGTCAGCGCGCAGTCGACGACGTCGCCCGGCTGCGCCTCGACCTTCGTCGTCCAGTCCTTGCTGTCGCCGGTGCGGCAGCGGACGACCGGGCTCGGCGGCTCGCCGCAGGCCTCGGCGCGCGCCTCCTCGACGTAGAACTTCACCGGCTTCTCCATGCGCGGCACGAAGATCGCCTCGTGGGCCGGACGCTCGCCCTCGCGCGCGATGCAGCCCTCTCCGCGCATCGTCTCGCGCACCCAGACGTGGACGAAGCCGGTGCTCTCGAGCACCTTCGTCATCTTCACGTCGACCGCGTCCTTCGACTCGGGGACCGCGAGCAGGAGCATCGAGCTCGACGTGTCGAGCGTCGCCGGCATCGGCGGCTCGTGCCCGTCCTGCCAGACGTTGCGCCAGTCCTCGGCGCCGCGGACGACGAAGTAGCCGCTGCGGATCCCCGCGTACGTGTCCTGCGAAGGACGCCGCACCTTCACCGGATCGCCTTGGAGGCCGCCGCTCTTGTCGCCGACGCCGAGGCGATACACGCTGACGGACGGCGCCGTGCTGCAAGCGGCACCCGCGGAGACGGCGACGACGGCGAGGAAGGTTCGCGTGCGCATGGAGCGCAGCGATGATACGACGCACCTGGAGCACGACAAACGTGATCAACGACCGCTTCACCGCGAAGGTCCTCGGCCTCCTCTGCATCGTCTTCACCGTGCTGATCGACGCCTCGTTCTTCATGTTCTCGAGGCCCGAAGCGAAGGCGAAGCCGGGGTTCGCGCTCATCGTGATCGTCCCGTCGCTCCCGTTCGTCGCGATCGGCGCGTGGCTCCTCCGCCGCGCCGAACGGATGAACGACGCGGACTGACGGCCGCGCTCAGTCCGTCGCGTCGCGCGCGCAGCGGAACCCGATGCTCGCGTTGCCGGCGTTCGCCGGATAGGGGAGGCGGAACGTCGTCTTCGCCGCGAGCGGCGAGTAGTCCCACGATCCGCCGCGGAGGACGCCGCGGTTGTTCACCGGCGTCGGCACCTTCGGATCGACGAGCTCGCCTCCGTCGGCCGTGGCGCGGTACGGCTCGAAGCCGTCGGCGACCCACTCCCAGACGTTGCCTGCCATGTCGAGCGCGCCGAAGGGGCTCTTCCCGTCGGGCGCCGAGCCGACCTCGCTCGTGCCGGCGCGGTCCGCGCAGGCCCCGGTCATCGTCGAGACGACCGCGGTCGTGCACGCCGCCGGCGCGGTGTTGCCCCACGGCCATGCGCGCGCGTCGTCGCTGCGCGCGGCGTACTCCCATTCGGCTTCCGTCGGGAGGCGCTTGCCGGCGAACGCGCAGTACCGCTCGGCCTGCGTGCGATCCACGCAGTTCGCCGGATGCCGCGGGCGGTCCTTGCCGTTGCAGCCGAACGTGTTCTCGGGGACCTCGGGCCCGTGGACGCTGCCACGCGTGCACGCGCCTTCCTCGACGCACGCCGCGTACGCCTCCGCGGTGACCTCCGTCCGGTCGATGAGGAACGGGCGCGAGATGCGCACGCGATGGGCCGGCCCGTCGCCCTTCCCCTGGAAGTCGACCCCCATGGTGAAGCTGCCCTCCGTGACCTGCACCATGTCGGTGAGGAACGGCTTCACGTGCACCGACGGCTCGTCGGCCTTCGGCGGCGGAGCCGGCGGCGCGGCCGGGGGAGGCGGAGGCGGCGGAGGCGGCGCGGCCGATGCCACCGGAGGCGGGGTCGTGGTCGGGCGCGGCGAGCCGGCGAGGAGCTTCGTGGCGACCACGGCGACGGCGATCGCGGCGAGGGCGCCCGTCGCGATCCACGCGAGCTTCCCGCTGCGCTCGGGCGCGGGTGACGCGAGCGGAGGGACGGCGGCCACCGCGCCCCCGGCGTGCGGGCGCACGCTCGGCGGGGCGGGCGTGAGCTCGGGCACCGCGGAGACGAGCGCGTCCCAGAACGCGCGTGCATCGGCGAAGCGTCGCTTCGGGTCGACGGCGAGCGCGCGCTGGAGGACGGCCTCGACCGCGTCCGACACGGCCACTCCGCGCGCGCGGAGCGTCGGCCGCTTCTTGATGTTGCTCGTCGCGAGATAGAGGTCGGTGTCGTCGGCGCCCTCGAGCGCGGGCCGGCCCGACACGATCTCGACGAGCGTGAGCGCGAGGCCGTAGACGTCGGTGGCGGGTCCCACCGCGCCGTACGAACCCTTGAAGTGCTCGGGCGCGCCGTAGCGCGACGCGAAGAGCGGCGCGACGCCCAGCGCGAGGCGCGAGGCGAGCACGAACTGCGTGAGCTTCAGCCGCGTGCGTCCGTCGGACTTCGCCAGCCACAGGTTCGCGGGCCGCACGTCGCCGTGCGCGACGTCGAGCGCATGCGCGGCGGCGAGCGCGCGAGCGGCCGGCTCGAGGATGGTGAGCGCCTCGCCGATCGACCGCGCGCGACCCGCGCTCTCCGCGAGGTGCATCTCGAGCGATTGCCCCTCGAGCCATTCGAACACGCCGTACGGGACGCCGCCGCTCACGCCGTGGGCGAGGAGGCGCTCGGCGTCCGGGCTCGCCGCCGACACCCGCGCGAGGAGCGACGCCTCGGACGCGAACGCTTCGAGCGCGCGCTCGAGCGCGCCCCCGGCGAGGCCGTCCGGGACGGCGAGCGCTCGCACCGCGACGGGCTCGCCCGTGTCGAGGTCTCGCGCGCGGTAGACGAAGCCGCCGACGCGCCCTTCGCCGACGATCGCTTCGATGCGGAACCGCGCGTCGAGCACGGTGGAGACGAGCTCGCCTGCTCTCACGCGCGGCTCTCCGCGGTGATCACGTTGCGCGTGGGCACCGCGAGCCTCGCGCCGGCCCGGTCCACGACCTCGACGCACGCGAGGAGCAGCTCCTCCTTGATGCGGGCGAACTCGACGGCGTCGAGCGTGTCGACCGTGGCCGACACGTCGATGTCGAGCGACGACTCGCCGATCGCGCCCATGCGGACGAAGACGTCCTCCTTGCGGAGCGACGCGTGCGCCTCGAGCAGCTTGCGCACGCCCGCGACCACCTCGCGGATCTGCGGGGTGGTGGTGCCGCGCGCGAGCTGGAGCTTCGTCGCGAAGCGGATGCGATCGCGAGGGCCGAGCGACTCGATCCGCATGTCGGCGAGCTTGCCGTTGGGGATGATGATCAGCGTCCGCTCGACGGTCCGCAGGCGGGTCGATCGGAGCCCGATGTTCTCGACCGTGCCTTCGATGGTGTCGACGCGGATGATGTCGCCCACGCGGAACGGCTGATCGACGAGGATGGAGACCGATCCGAAGAGGTTCTCCACGGTCTTCTGCGCGGCGAGGGCGAGCGCGACGCCGCCGATGCCGAGACCGGCGACGACGGTGGTCACCGGGTAGCCGAGCTCGGACAGCGCGAACATCAGCGCGAAGGCCGCGACCACCAGGCGACCGAGCTTCACCACCACGGAGGTGAGCGAGCGCGCGCTCGGGCGGGTCCTCGCCCACGTGCCGGAGAGGACCTCGTCGCCCGCGATCTTCACCGTGCGGAGCAGACCCCAGAAGAACGCGAGGTAGCCGAGCGCCTTGAGCAGCCGCTCGACGAGGTCCTCGGCGCGGACGGTGAGCGCGAGGTAGGGCGTCGCGATGGCGAAGACGACGAGCGCCCAGGCGAGCGTCGCCGGCTGGCGCAGGCGAGGCAGGAGCCTCGGCGTCCAGGCGTGGCGGCCGAGCACCTTCGCGGCGATCTTGCCCGAGAGCCACGTGAGGAGGCGGCCGACCGCGAGACAGAGCGCGGCCAGCAGCGGCAGCGCGATCCACTGCCAGTAATAGAGGGCCTTCGGGCCCTGCACGAGCAGCTGCGGGGGGAGCCGATCGCGCAGCCAGCGATCGTGCAGCGACGCGTAGAGCTGATCGACCTGCTGCACCGTGGACTGCGAGAACATCCACCGCGGCTCGTCCTCCGGGGCGCGCGACTCGTGGCGCACGATGCGGATGGAGACGGGATGTCCCTTGCGGTCGGTGATCTTCCCGAGCTCCTCGGTGCCGGCCGGCAGCCCGTCGGTCGTGCGCCCCTGCGCGTTCGGCGACAGCTGCTCGGGATCGACGAGCAGGCGCTGGCTGAGCACCGCCTCGAGCTTGCTCGCGAGCTCGGCGGCTCGCTTCTCGTGGACCTTCGGGACGTCGAGGTACCGGGCGGCGTCCTGGTAGCGCCCGCGCGCCGCGAGATCGAAGAACGCCCGCATGCTCGCGCGGGGCGAGTCGGCCGCCTCCTCTTCCTCGCGTTCGGCGCCGTTCGCCGCCGGGGCGCTCGCGCCCGAGGGCGCCGAGGTCGTCAGCCTCACCGCCTGCGCCCCTGCCTCCGCCGTGCGCATCGACACGAGGTGCGCGAGGAGGACGACGACGAGCACGCGCAGGGCGGCCGACAACCGGATCACGCGCCCTCCGTAACATCGCTCGGCCGCGGAATACAGCGGGTGCACCTCACCGCTCGGCGTCATTTCGACGCCGGGCGCCGCCGGCCGCTATCCTGGCCGTGGTGACCGTGCGCGTCGATCGCGACAAGCTCGAGACCATGAGCGAGGCGGAGCTCGCGCGCACGCTCGAGCTCACGCCCGAGCGGCTCGCGGACTTCGCGCGCACGATCGTGCAGAGCCCGACCTCGACGATCGAGCCGGCGAGCGTTCGCGCCGACTCGCTCGGCCGGCGTGCGCTCGCGGGCCTCGGCGAGCAGAGCGCCGCCCGTGACATCGCCGGCGGCCTCGAGATCGACAAGACGATCGGCGAAGGCGGCATGGGCATCGTGCGCCTCGCCACGCAGCGGTCGCTCGGACGCAAGGTCGCGGTCAAGACGCTCCGCCCGAACACGCGGACCGACGACGCCACGCTCCGCCTCCTGCGCGAGGCGTGGGTGACCGGCTCGCTCGAGCATCCGAACATCGTCCCGGTCTACGACCTCGGGCTCGACGGCGAAGGCTCGCCGATCATCGTCCTCAAGCGGATCGAGGGCGTCGAGTGGGCGTCGCTCATCGCCGATCCTGCGGGGGTGCGCGAGCGGTTCGGCGAGTCCGACCTGCTCGAGTACAACCTCCGGATCCTGATCCAGCTGTGCAACGCGGTGAGCCTCGCGCACGCGCGCAGGGTCCTGCACCGCGATCTCAAGCCGGAGAACGTGATGATCGGGCGCTTCGGCGAGGTCTACCTCGTCGACTGGGGGATCGCCGTCAGCCTCGATGCCGATCCCACCGGCCGCCTCCCGCTCGCCTCCGAGGCGACGGAGATGGCCGGCACGCCCGCGTACATGGCGCCGGAGATGCTCGGCGCGATGGGCAAGCTCTCGGAGCGGACGGACGTGTACCTGCTCGGCGCGATCCTCCACGAGATCCTGACCGGGCAGCCGCCGCACCGGGGCGCGAGCTTCCGCGAGATGGCGGTGTCCATCCTGCTCTCGGCGTTCGACTATCCCGACACGGTCCCGCGCGAGCTCGCCGAGATCGCGGCCAAGGCGATGAGCCGCGACGCGGCCGCACGCTTCGCGAGCGCCGACGAGCTGCGCCTCCGCCTCGAGTCGTACCTGCGCCACCGGGGATCGCTCGCCCTGTCGGACGAGGCGATGCGGCGGCTCGCGGAGATGCGCGCGGTGGCGAGCGACGCGGTCGACGAGGAGGGGCGCGCGCGTCTCTACCAGCTCTCCGCCGAGGCGCGCTTCGGCTTCCGCCAGGCGATCATCGCCTACGATCGCAACGAGGCCGCGCGCGCAGGCCTGCGCGCCACCGTCGAGGCGCTCGTGGAGTTCGAGCTCGCGCGCGGCACGGCCGAGGGCGCGGCCGCGGCGCTCGCCGAGCTCGACGCGCCGCCGCCGGAGCTGGCGAGCAAGGTGCGCGACGCCCTCGCGAAGCGCGAGGCGGAGAAGAAGCGCGTCGCCGAGCTCGAGATGATCGGCGCCGAGCTCGATCCCTCCGTCGGACGACGCACGCGCATGAGCGCGACGGCGATCCTCGGCGTGATCTGGACGATCGCGCCGGAGCTCCTCGGCTGGCTGCATCGCGAGATGCCGGACGCTTCGCCGCGCACGATGTACGGGTTCACCGTCGCGATCTCGGCCATCGGATACGGCGTGTTCCTGTGGGGGCGCGAGTCCCTGACCAAGACGGTGGTGAACCGGCGGATCATCGCGACCGGGATGCTGCTCTTCGCGACGCAGCTCCTCCTCGAGATCGGCTGCACGCTGCTCGGCATCCCCTTCGCCACCACGCTGGTGCTCCACCTCTTCGTCTGGTCGGTGATGGCGACGATCGTGACGGTCTTCATCGATCGCAAGCTGTGGCCGACGACCGGCGCCATGATGGCCGCGTTCCTGTACGCCGCAGCCCGCCCGGAGCACGTCTTCCACGCCATGTCGCTCGCCGACTTCGTGCTCCTCGTGAACGCCGTCGTGGCGTGGAGCAATCTCGAAGAGGACACCGCGTACACGAAGCGCAGGCGCGACGAGCGCGCCGCCCGCCGGGGAAGGTCGCAGTAGAACGTCACCCCTCCGTCTCGAAAGACGGAGAAAGACGGCGTCCGCGGCCTGATCACCGCATCCTGTCGCGCGGAGGGAACATGCGTCACGTCACACGATCTTCGGGGGCGATCGTCCTCGCCGCGTTCGCCACCCTCGCCGGTGCCTGCGGATCGGCGAAGGAGCGCGACGGGTTCGACGACGGCACGGCCGGGACGCAGCCGCCTCCGGGCGACCTCGGCGGAGGCAACGGCGGCGGCCAGCTGGGATCGTCGAGCGGCACGCCGGCGCCGGGCGACGGCGAGAAGTGCGCCGCCGAGACGGTGAAGGCGACGCGCGCCGAGGTCGACGTGATCGTGCTCATCGACACGTCGGGGTCGATGTCCGAGGAGACGAACCAGGTCAAACAGAACATCAACGCCTTCGCGAGCACGATCGGCTCGTCGGGCCTCGATTACACCGTCGTGATGATCGCGGAGAAGCCGCAGAACCTCCCGTTCATCCCGCCCGGCTTCCAGCCGCCGGGCATCTGCGTGCCCCCGCCGCTCGGCGGCGCGAGCTGCGCCGACAACCCGCCGCTCTTCCACCACCTGGACGAGGCGGTCGGCAGCACCGACTCGCTGCAGATCATCCTCGACAAGTACGCGTCGTACGAGGGCTGGCTCCGGCCGAACGCGTACAAGGTCTTCATCGAGGTGACCGACGACAACTCGTCGCTCGGGTGGCAGCAGTTCGAGACGCAGCTCTTCGCGAAGGACGGCGGCAAGCACTTCGGCGACGCGAACAAGCGGCGCTACATCTTCAACAGCATCTGCGGCTGGAAGCGGAACACGGCGCTGCTCTCGAGCGACCACTGCTCGAGCGCCGAGAACACGAGCGACCAGTACCAGAACCTGAGCAAGCTCACCGGCGGCACCGTCGATTCGGTCTGCGAGACCGACTACTCGAGCGTGTTCGGCAACATCGCCAAGGGCCTCGTGACGAAGCTCGGCTGCGAGTTCGCGGTCCCGAAGGCGCAGACCGGGCAGACCGATCCCACCGCCGTCGTCGTCAACTACACGCCGGGCGGGCAGGCGGCGCCGAAGGCGCTCACGCAGGTCACCGACGCGAGCAAGTGCGGAACGGTCGCGGACGCCTGGTACTACGACGACAACGCGAACCCGACGAAGATCCTCTTCTGTCCGAACACCTGCACGACGGCAGGCGCGGACACCGGCGGCAAGATCGAGATCGCCGTCGGGTGCAAGGCGCCGCCGCCGAAGTAGCGGCTCAGCCCGCGAACGCGGTGTGATCGAGGACGTACTCGCCGAGCGTCCGCTCGCGACCGTCGCGGTCCACCGCGATCGCGCGCACGGGCAGCGTCGTCGACGGCAGTGCGCGGAGCGGCTCCGCCGACGTCACGAACGAGATCGTCCCGCGGGCGGCGTCGAACGGGACGTCGGCCGCGCGCGCGCCGCCGGGGAGCTCGACGTCGACGCGCGCGACGTCGCGGAGGTCGGCCTCGACCGTCGCGAGCACGTAGACGTCCGTCGCGTCGACGGTGCACGGCACGCTGCTGCCGGGCGCGAGCACGTAGCGCCGGGTGACGAGGCCGGCGCGATCGAGCTCGGCGACGAGCGACGGCGTCACGAACGCGCGCACGGCGCCCGCGTCGAGCAGCACACGGACCGACTCGCCGGCGGTGACGAGCCCCTCGAGCGTGCGGGCGCACTCGGTGCACGAGAGGACGTGCTCCTCCGCGACGCGCTCCTCGTCCTCGTCGAGATCTCCCAGCGCGAGCCGCGCGAGCACGTCGATCCCGATCAAGCGGTGCCTCCCATGCAGGCATGGAGCTGCGCGAGCGCCCGGTGACGGAGCACGCGGACGTTGCCGGCCGCCACGCCGAGCTCGCTCGCGATCTCCTCCGCGGATCGCTCCGCGTGGAACGTGAGCAGGAGGACGGTCTGCGCGCGCGGCGCGAGCTTCGCGAAGCACGCGACGACCTTCTCGCGATCGACCTTGTGCTCCTCGATGGTCGCGACGTCCGCGAGCGACGGCCCGAAGCGGTCGAGGAGCGCGGCGCGCCGGCGCTCGCCGCGCTGCTGCGCGACGAGGACGTTCTTCGCCGCGCCGAGGGCGAACGCGGCGATGCGCGAGGGATCCTCGATCCGCCCCGCGCGCAGGCTCTCGACGACGATCACCGAGACCTCCTGCGCGATGTCGGCCGCGAGCGCGAGGTCGCGCGTGCGCCGGAAGGCCCACGCCCGCACCCGCGGGACGAGCTCCCGGCACAGCGCTGCTTCGTCGATCGCGGAGGCCGCCCCCATCCCGAGGGCGAAGGTATCACGCGATCGCGTCCGCGAGCGCGCCGAGCAGGGTTGCGGCGTCGCCTTCCCATGCCGAGCCGTGCATGCACGCGAGCCGCCGCGGCGCGGTGGCCGCGAGCTTCGCGAGCAGCGGGCGCGCATGCTTCGTGTGCGAGAAGTAATCCATCGCCTGACGGAACGCCTCGCTCGGGCCGAGGATGTCCCCGGTGGTGACCGGCGGCGAGTCCGATCCCGGCTGGGTGAAGATGTCGCCGCAGAACAGCGTGCGCGTCGTCGCCTCGGACAGGTAGCCCGTGTCCCAGGCGTGCGGCAGGTGCGGGGTGTCGAGCCACGTGAACGTGTGCTTGCCGGTCACCAGCTTCTCGCCGTCCGCGAGCGCTCGCGGCGCGCGATCGATGAAGTCGCCCATGCACACCATCGCGCCGACCGTGCTGCACACCGCCTGCGCGTGGGGGGCCGCGGCGAGGAGCTCGGGGAGCGCGCCGCACTCGTCGGGCTCGAAGTGCGAGAAGCCGATCCAGCGCAGCTTCTCGACGGGGATGACCTTGGCGATCGCCTCGCGCACGGCAGGGAAGAGCCGGCGCCCTCCGGTGTGGAAGAGCAGCGGCTCGTCGTCGACCACCAGGTACTGGTTGAACGAGAAGCCGCCGGGCACGTCGGACACCGGCGTGTGGATGCGGTAGATGCCTTCGCAGATCGGATCGATTCGGGTCATGCCCGTACGTGTCGCGACCCGGCCGGGCGTTACACGAAAATCAATCCTCGCGACGCTGGCCGCCGAAGACCCGGAGCGCGAAGTAGAGGAGCTGGAGGATCGCGGTGATCGTCGCGGCCACGTAGGTCGCCGCCGCCGCGCGGAGCACGCGCCCCACGCCCGAGAGCTCCTGCGGCGCGAACATGCCCGTCTGCGCGAGGGCGCCGTAGGCGCGGCGCGACGCGTCGATCTCGACCGGGAGCGTGACGAGGGTGAACGCGACGAAGCCGGCGAACACGCCGACGCCGAGCAGCGCGACGCCGAGCCAGCCGAGCATGAGCCCGAACATCACCATGAGCACGCCGAGCTGCGTGCCGATGTTCGCGACCGGGACGAGCTTCTGCCGGACGCGCATCGGCCAGAAGCCGCGCGCGTCCTGGATGGCGTGACCGGCCTCGTGCGCGGCGATGCCGGCGGCCGCGACCGAGCGGCCCCAGTAGTTGTCCTCGGACAGACGGAGCGTCCGCGTGGTGGGGTCGTAATGATCGCTGAGGAAGCCGTGGCTCGGCTCGATGCGCACGCCGGAGAGGCCGCTCGCGCGGAGCACGATGCTCGCGACGTCGGCGCCGGACATCCCGGACCGGAGCGGCACGCTCGCCTGCGCGCGGACGGCGGTCGTCACCCACGCCTGCGCCGCGAGGCCGAGCACGAGGCTCGCGCCCATCACGAGCAGGTAGAGCGGATCGTAGAAGTACATCTCGCCATGACCATAAGGCTGCGGCAACGCCGTGCAACGGACGCGCTCGAGCGCGTCAGCGGAGCGAGCAGCGGACGCGCGCCGTGAAGGCCTGCGAGGGCGACGACATGAACGTGAGGACCTCGACGGTCGAGCTCGCCGGCACGTCGACCATCTGCGGCTGGGGAGCGATGTCGGTGGCGACGCTGCACATCGCGGCCTTCGAGCAGCCGTTCCGCAGCACGACGACGTGGTTGTAGCCGAACGGGATGTAGCGCGCCTCGGTCGACACCGACACGCATGCGGGAAGCGTCGCCGCTCCGGCGTCTCCGCCGGCGAGGGCGATCAGCAGCGCTCCGAGACCGAACATCGCCCGATCAGGATGGTCACGTGGCGCGGCGGAGGCAAGCCTCGGCCGCCTCCCACGGGATCGCGGCGCGCACGGCAGAGGCGCACTTGTCGTGGGCCCATCGCATGGCCATCTCGAGGCCGCAGTCCATCGAGGCGATCATCTGCGCCTCGGCGGCGGCGGCGGGCGCGGAGGCGAGCACGTCGGGATCGGCGACGCCGAGGCCGACAGCGAGCGCGGCGCGCGCCGCGGCTTCGATCGCCGGATCGCTCGCGGCCGCGGACGCGGCTTCGAGCACGCGGGTCGCGGTCGCGACGTCGGCGTCCGAGGCGTCGCCGCGCGTCCAGCGATCGGCGGCGTCGAGAGCATGCGCGAACGCTTGCGCGACATGCGCATCGGCCGCCGCGAGATCCTGGGCGACGCGTGCGCTCCCGATCGCCGCGCGCACGAGATCCGCGTGCCCCACGCCGAGCTTCGTCGCGATCCCGAGCAGCCAGTCGCCGCGCGGGCATTCGCGCCAGAGCGTCGGCCAGTCCGCGGCGAAGCGCGTGAGGCCGTCGATCACGTCGCCCTGCGCGCCGTGCGCCCGCAGCCATGCGATCGGGGCGAGGTCGAACGTCATCGCGCCCATCCTACACGCGAGCACCCGTTTTCGTGCGAGACGCCGCGGGGACGAACCAAAGAAACGTGACTGTACCAATACTGCGCGCGGGTCACGGAGGAGGTCCGGATGAAGCTCGCGCTGATCGGTGCATTGGCCGTACTGGGGGTGTCGGCATGTGGCAGCGAGGCGGGCACGCCCGGTCCGGCGTCGACCGATTCGTCCGAGCCGTCGTCGCCGCCTTCGGCGCCGGGGAGCACGTCGAGCAGCGATCCGCCGGCGACGGGCGCGCCCGCGGCTCCCGCGCCGCTCGGCGCTCCGTATCCCGTCGTGCTGGTCCACGGGATGGGCGGCTTCGGGACGCTCGACGTCGGAGCGGTGAAGGTCACGTACTTCGACGGAGTCATCGAGGACCTGACGAAGCAGGGCGAGGCGGTCTACGCGACGCTCGCCCCGCCGTACGACACGAGCGAGGTCCGCGCCGCGGCGATCGCCAAGCAGATCGACGAGATCCTGAAGCGCACGGGCAAGGCGAAGGTGAACCTCGTGGGGCACAGCCAGGGCGGGCTCGACGCGCGCGTGCTCGCGAGCCCGAACGGCCTCGGCTACGGCGACCGCATCGCCTCGGTCACCACCGTCGCGACCCCGCATCGGGGCAGCCGCATCGCCGACGTCGCGCTCGGTCTCATGAAGTGGCTGCCGCCCGCGCTCGTCGACGACGTCACCGGCGGCTTCCTCGGTCTGCTCCAGAAGAGCGCGTACGAGCTGCAGAGCGACGCGCATCTGCGCGCGCAGGTCACGCTCCTCAGCGAGCAGTACATGAAGGACGTCTTCAACCCGAAGTACGTCGACGATCCGCGCGTCTCGTACATGAGCTACGGCGGCCGAACGAACCTGCGGAGCGGCGTGGGCGCGTGCGACGGCGGCGCCTACCCGAACGATCCGAAGGCGCTCGACGTCGCGCAGCCGGGGCTCGGCGTGATGGCGCTCTTCCTCGAGGACGGCGAGGGGAAGGTCAACGACGGGCTCGTCACCGTCGAGAGCGCGAAGTGGGGCAAGTTCCAGCAGTGCGTCGCGGCCGACCACCTGAAGGAGGTCGGGCAGCTCGGCGTGCTCGCGTCCTCGTTCGATCACATCGCGCTGTTCCGCTCGATCGTGAGCCGGATCCGCGCCGCGGGGTTCTGATCCGTCAGCCGGTCTCGTCGGCCATCGGCGCCGGCGACGAGCGCTGGTTCTTGTAGATCTTGATCCGCAGCGTCACGAGATAGGTCACGCCGCAGGCGACGATCGCCGGCGGACCGAACGCCTTTCCGAACACCTCGAACACGAGCGCGATCGCCGCGAGCGGCACGCCGCTGACGGCGACGAGCGACGAGCCGATCCCGACGACGGCGAACAGCGCGGGATCGAGCGCCGCCCATCCCGCGAGGTTCATCAGCTTCGCGACGAGCGCGCCGGCCAGCCCGCCGAGGTACATCGACGGGACGAGCAGGCCCGCGGATCCGCGCCCGGCGATCGTGAGACCGGTCGTGACCGTCTTGCCGAGCAGCGCGAGCGCCACGAGCCACCACGCGCCGAGCTCGTCGTGGCCGAGGAGGAGCCCGGCGAGCGTCTCCTCACCCATGCCGAGCACGTGCTTGGGCGCCAGGCCGGCTCCATGGAACAAGAGGAGCGCGACGAGGCCGGCCGCGAGCGACGTGACGACGGCGTGCCATGCGGGCCGCACGCGCGCGACGAGGTCCTGGATGCGCGCCAGCGCCATGCCGAAGCCGATGGCCACGGGGACGGAGACGGCCACGGCGACCAGCGCCGCGGCGGCGAGCTCCGCCACGGAGTACATCGGCGAATGCATCGGACCCACGAAGAGCGGCTCGTAGTGACCGCGGAGCCAGGTGTTGAGCCAGTAGCAGACGATGCCCGCCCACAGCGCGTACGCGAGCTTGCGATAGACGATGCGATCGCCGTAGGCGATCTCCGTCGCGAAGAGCGCGCCGGTGAACGGGGCGCCGAGCAGCGTCCCGACGGCGGCGGCGATGCCGGCGAGCTGGTAGGTGCGGAGCTCGAACTCCGAGCGGATGGCGAACACCCGCGCGAAGCCGGCGGAGACGGACTCGGCGATGAGGACCACCGGCGCCTCCATCCCGCCCGACGCGGCGGAGCCGAGCGTGAGCAGCGTCGCCGCGAACTTCCGCGCGGCCAGCGAGAACGCCGGGAGATCGTAGCGTGGCTGCGGATCGTCGCCTTCGCGCTCGTAGGTGATGTGATAGTTCGCGAGCGCGGTGTCCATCCCGTCGCCGGCCACCGCGCGCCACGACTCGCGCCGCATCAGCAGGCCGCGCACCAGGCCGGCGGCGACGAGCACGCCGCCGAGCACCCCGGCGCCGAGCCACGAGCGCTCCTCCGACGTGTGGAGGACGGGCGCGACGACCGCGTGCACCGCCTGGCGCAGCGCGGTGCAGACCGCCCAGACGCAGACCGCGAGCAACGTGACGAGCACGACGACGCGCGCGATCTGATCCCAGGAGTCGTGGAGCGCCCGGCCTTCCTCGTCGAGGCGCTCGAAGTGCTTGCCGCCCATGGGACGAGCGATGATGCCACATCGATCGCAATTCGTTGGAGCACAAACTATCCGCGGCCGATCCGGCGCGAGAGCCACGTGAAGAACACGACGCCCACGAGGTCGGCGGCGTAGTCACGGAAGTCCGGCGTCCGCACGCGGGAGAAGCGCTGGAGGAACTCCTCGACGCCGAAGAGCGCGAGCAGCCCGACGGCGGCGGTCGACACGCGGAGGCCGCGCACCACGAACGAGCGACGGGCGAGCGCACCGTCGAGGAAGAACGCGAGCATGCCGGCGACGCTGCAGTGGACGAGCTTGTCGAACCTCTCGAGCGACGAAGGGAGACGCTCCGCGTACGCGGCGCAGGAGAGCGAGAGCGCGACCGCGACGGCGCCGCCGAAGCCGGCCCACCACGGCCACCGCCCCCGCGTGCGCGAGATGCCCGGGGCCGCGCGCTGCTCGCCTTCCATCATGCGCGTCGAATATAACGTCGCGCGAGATGCGCACCGTGATCGTTGCGGCGGGGATCGTGATCGAGGGTGGCAGGGTCCTCTTGTCGCGGCGCAAGCAGGGCACCCACCTCGAGGGCCTCTGGGAGTTCCCCGGCGGGAAGGTCGAGCCGGGCGAGGACCCGCGTGCAGCCCTCGCGCGCGAGCTCGAAGAGGAGCTCGGGATCCGGACGCACGTCGGCGAGATCGTCGACGTGACGTTCCACCGCTACGAGGAGGCGGACAAGGCGGTGCTCCTCCTGTTCTTCGAGGCGGTGCGCGCGGTGGGCTCGCCGGAGCCGACCGCGGTGGACGTCGCCGAGGTCGCGTGGTTCGAACGGGAGGCGCTCGATCCGGCGGTGTTCCCTCCGGCGGACGTCGCGGTGCTGGGGAAGGTGCGCGCGCGCCTCGCGCCGTGAGTCAGGCGAGGATCGCGGCCGCGGCCTCCTCGGCCGTCCGATGCGCGAGGAGGATCCCGTTGCGGTGGTGACCCGTCGCGAGGAACAGGCCCGCGAGCGGTGACGCCCCGACGAGAGGGCGGCCTTCGCGCCCGGGCACGAGAGGGCGGAAGTTGCACCACGTCCTCGTGAGCTCCGCGCCGCCGAGCCCGGGCGACATCGCGATGGCCGAGGCGAGGATGCGCTGCGCGCCCGCCGCGGTGACGCCGCGCACGTGGCCGACGTCCTCCATCGTCGAGCCGCAGATCACGCGGCCGTCCCCGCGGGGCACGACGTACGCGTGATCGCCGAAGAGGATGGTGCGCACCTGGGGCGGGCGCTCCTCGAGGAGCACGAGCTGGCCGCGGATCGGACGCACCTTCGGCAGCTCGTCGGGCACGCCGGGGACGAGCGACGACCAGCTGCCCGCCGCGAGGAGCACCGCGTCGGCGCGCAGCGTCTCGCGGCCGTCGAGCGCGACGCCGATGCAGCGGCCGTTCTCCTGCACGAGCGACGACACGGTCGTGCCCGAGCGCACGACGATCCCCGCGCGCGAGACGGCGGCGACGAGCGCGCGGAGGAGCTGCGGCGGATCCACCTGCGCCTCGTCGGGGAACCACGCGGCGCCCGCGACGTCGTCGGCCAGCGTCCGCTCGACGGCGAGCGCCTGCGCGCGATCGAGCAGCTCGGCGCGGAGCCCGCGCGCGCGCTGGCGCTCGACGCGTGCGCGCGCGTCGGCCATCGTCGCGTCGTCGCGCACGAGGGCGAGCGCGCCCGAGCGGCGGAAGCCGACGTCGATCCCCGTCGTCTCGCGGAGCGACGCGGTCCACGCCTCGTAGGCGTCGCGTGCGCGGACGAACCGCGCGAGCTCGTCGTCGTCCGCCGACTCCATCTGCGCCGCGAGCATGCCGGCCGCCGCGCTCGACGCCTCCGCGCCCGGCACCGCGCGCTCGAGGATGATCAGCTCGCGCACGCCACGCGCGGCCAGCTCGAGGGCCGTCGCGCACCCCATCACGCCACCACCGACGACGACGACGCGCATGGCGCCGTTCCTACACCTCGGCGAGCCCGAAATACAGCCACAGGAACGTCGTCCGCGGCGTCACGAACCAGGCCTGACCGAGCCACACGCCCGGCTCGATCGTGCGGATCTCGTCCTTGATGCTCCGGATGATCGGGGGATTTTCCGGCAGATCGTAGTCGAGCTGCAGCGCATCGAAGTCGCCTGCGCGCGATCGACCGATGAACGTCTCGAACGGGAAGAGGCGCACGCGATCGACGAGCACGCGGTTGATCCCGTCGCCGTGCGCCCCGTCGCGCGGGATGAACGTCTTGCCTCGCCACGGAAACCACGCCGATCCGGCGAGCGACCGGAGCGCGCCGCCGACCGCGCGGCGCTGCGCGAGCGCCGGCCACGCGAGCATGCGCCCGCGGAGATCGCCGCGGACCTCGCCGAGCGCCGGCGTACGGGCGTCGCGGTACAGGCGCTCGAGCTCGGGGACCGGGAGATCGAGCAGGCGCTCCAGCGCGACGAGCGTGCGCGGGGGCCGGGCCTCGAGCCCGGAGGTGGTCGTCGAGGCGGATGTGCTCGCATGCATGGCCGTATCCCTTTCGCGCATTCACATACGTGTTCGTATGTTACGTTGATCTTCCACATACGAACGCGTATGTCAAACGGGTGGCCGCCAAACGACGCCGTACGCCGGTGCCGCGCGACGAGACGAAGCAGAAGACCCGCGAGGCCCTGATCCGCGCCGCGCTCGAGCTCTTCACCGAGCAAGGGCTCGATGCGCCGAGCCTCGACGCGATCTGCGACCGCGCCGGCTTCACGCGCGGCGCCTTCTACGTGCACTTCGCCGATCGCGAGGCGCTCCTCGTCGCGGTGATGGAGCACGTCGGCGAGGCGTTCCTCGCCTCGGTGTTCGCCGGGCTGTCCGCCGAGGACCATCGCAGCGCACGCAAGCACGGCGCGATCCGCACGGTGGCGGGGCGCTTCCTCCGCGCGGTCGAGGCCGGGGCGTACCCGCTGCTGGCGGCCGAGGGCGGCCGTCCGACGGTGCGCATGCATCAGCTCCTCGCCGCGTGCGCGCGGTCGCCCACCGTCCGCGAGCGCTACAAGGGGCTCGTCGAGGCGAGCATCGCGTCGATCGCCGCGCTCGCGAGCGACGATCAGGACGCGCGCGTCGTGCGCGGGGACGTGCTGCGCGACGAGATCGGCACGCTGCTCCTCGCGGTGATCATCGGCGCGCAGACGATGCGCGAGCTCGACGTGCCGATCGATCCGACGCGGCTCACGAAGGCGATGCTGACGCTA
Organism: Labilithrix sp.; assembly: GCA_039809525.1. GTDB lineage: Bacteria > Myxococcota_A > Polyangia > Polyangiales > Polyangiaceae > Labilithrix. The sequence goes on from JBDHVD010000012.1 coordinate 25,282, forward strand.
CTCGACCCGCCGGAGTAGCTTCGCGGTGACCGCGAAGTTCCAGATCGCGAAGCCGGCGAACATCATCACGAGCAGCACCGCCCAGCGCGCGTCGGCGGGCGCGTCGTCCTGGACGAGCAGCCACGAGCCCTTCGGGACGTCCTGCCCGGTCGCGTCCTTGATCGCATCCGCGAGGCCGCGATGCCTCGGGCCGGCGGAGTCGAAGTGGACGAGGCGTCCGGTGAGCTTCTCCGGCGGGACCCAGCGGACGTTCTCCGCGCCGGCCGGCACGCGCACCTCGGCCCAGACGTTCGGCGGTCCGGCGCTCGCCATGACGGGCATGAGGCGGAACGAGCCCGACTGGAGCGGCCGCTCGTAGCGGATCGCGCGGGCCGCGCCCAGCATGGCGGTCCCGGTGACGTAGCGGTTCTCGACGAACGCCTCCGCAGGCGCGCTGCCGAGGTCGCCGATCGACGCCGCGTCCCGCACCGAGAACGCGTATGCCGCATCGCGGCGGAGGGCGACGATCATCGCCAGCGACGAGAGCGCGGTGAACAGCAGCATCGCGACGGTCAGCGACCGCTCGCGCTTGGGCGGATCGGGCAGCTCGAGGAGCTCGGGATCGACCTGCTCCTCGATCGAGGTCGGCGTGAGGTCTGCGGTGGGCGCCTGGTTCACGGTTGCTCGGAATCGTTCGGGAAAGCGGGGGACTCGGGGAGCCGGCCGGACCCGGGCGGCTGCCGCGACGAAGAGACGGACAGCGCTCCGCGCGCGAGGTTCCTCGAAAATTTCACCGGAGACCTATGGTACCCTCGTTCGCGATGGCTGCTCCCGGAAAGCTCGTCGCGTGCTCGTCCTGCGGGTTCGCGAAGAATCCCCCCGGCTCCGTCCGCTGCGGTTCGTGCGGCGCGAAAATCGAGGCGCTCGGCAAGGGCGCCCGCTCCCGTGAGGAGGAGCTCGAGCGTCGCTACCAGCAGGAGGGCGTGAGCGTGCAGTGGCTCTTCATCGCGATCGCGGTGCAGGGCGTCCTCACCGCGGCGCTCGTCTTCGGCCTGCCGCGGATCGTCACGCTGCTCGATTTCGAGGGCGGCAACGGGATGATCATGTGCGTTCCCGTCTGGTTCCTCGGCGGGCTCCTCGTCGGCATGATCTCGCCGGGCCGCACGTTCATCGAGCCGATGGTGGCGAGCTTCGTCATCGCGATCCCGACGACCTTCCTCCTCATCCAGAGCCAGACCGTCCGCACCATGCCGACGTTCCTCTACGTCGTCATGAGCGCGATCGGCGTCATGTTCACGCTGATCGGCGCGTACATCGGCGAGCGCATCCAGCTCGGCCCCCCGCCGAAGACCGCCGAATAGCGGGCGGACCACGATGAGCGAGCGCTTCGACGTCGTCATCGCCGGCGGCGGTCCGGGTGGATCCGTCTGCGCGGCAGGGCTCGCCCGGCGCGGCCTCCGCGTGCTGGTCCTCGAGAAGCTCCGCTTCCCGCGCTTCCACCTCGGCGAGTCGCTGCTCCCGCAGTCGCTGCCGGTGCTCGACGCGATCGGCGTCCTGCCGAAGGTCGAGCAGCGGTTCATGTGGAAGTACGGCGCGCGCTTCCACGACGATCAGAACGGCCGCAAGGACCGCTTCGCGTTCGAGAACGCGTGGCACCCCGATCCCGATCACGCCTTCCAGGTGCCGCGCGACGCGTTCGATCAGCTCCTGCTCGAGCACGCGCGGGAGCAGGGCGCCGACGTCCGCGAAGAGTGGTCGGTCACGCGCATCGCCCGCGGCGAGGTCGAGGCGAAGACGCCCGACGGCGAGGCCGTTCGCTTCGAGGCGCGCTTCGTCGTCGACGCGACGGGCCGCGACGCGCTCACCGCGCACCTCGACAAGGCGACGAAGAAGATCGAGGGCCTCGATCAGACCGCGCTCTACGCGCACTTCACCGGCGTCCCGCGCCCCGAGGGCAAGCTCGCCGGCGACATCGACATCGTCCTCTTCCCCGACGTCGATCCGAAGCGGCCGAACTGGTTCTGGCTCATCCCCTTCGCGGACGGACGCACGAGCGTCGGCGCGGTGGTGTCGAAGGCCTGGCTGCGCGAGCGCCGCGGGCCCGTGCGCGAGCTCTTCGCCGCGGCGGTCGCGGCGTCGTCGAGCGCCACCGAGCTCCTCGCCGGCGCGACGATGCTCTGGCCCGAGCCGCAGGCGACGGCCGACTTCAGCTACCGCGTCGGAGAGCTCGCCGGAGACGGATGGATCCGCGTCGGCGACGCCGGCGGCTTCATCGATCCGCTGTTCTCGACCGGCGCGCACATCGCGATGGTCGGCGGAAAGCGCGCGGCGGACGCGATCGCGGAGGCGCTCGCGGATCCGTCGCGCGAGCGCGAGCTCCTCGCGTCGTGGGCGTCGGCCATGCGCACCGGCGCCGAGACGTTCGTCTCGGCGGTGCAGGCGTTCTACGCCGGTCCGCTCGTCGAGACGCTCTTCGCTCCCGACAAGCACGAGGCGCTCCGCCGGTCCATCACGTCGCTCCTCGCGGGCGACGTGTTCGGCGACTCGGTGTGGCTGCGCGATGCGAAGAAGCGCATCGCGGCGATGCACGCGTGAGCGTGCGCCGCTCTCAGACGTCCTTCTGGTCGCGGACGCGCCTGGGCTGGGGGGGCCTGGCGGCCCCCTCATCGCGCTTCGCGCGACGAGCCTCCCCCGCCATCGGGTGCTCGCCCGCGTGCTTTCGCTTCGCGAAACGGCGCGCCTGGCGCGCCGGGGCACGCTCTCAGACGTCCTTCTGGTCGCGGACGCGGGCGGCCTTGCCCTGGAGGTCGCGCAGGTAGAAGAGGCGGGCGCGACGGACGACGCCGCGCGAGACGACCTCGACCTTCTCGATGCGGGGCGAGTGCGAGAGGAACACGCGCTCGACGCCGACGTTGAAGCTCACCTTGCGCACGGTGAACGTGCTGCGCGCGCCGGCGCGGTGGCGCTTGAGGACGACACCCTGGAAGATCTGGATGCGGTCCTTGTCGCCCTCGACGATCTTGTAGTGGACGCGAACGGTGTCACCGACGCGGAAATCCGGCATTCCCGTGCGGAGCTGCTCGTTCTCGATCTCCTGAATCTTGGCGTTCTGCATGATCGTCTCTCAATCGCTTCTGGGCGGTAGCGCTGCGGAAAAGCTGGGGAAAAACAGCCCGCCGCGGGGACTCGGGGGCGCGCGTTAAAGCACGCGATCCCAGGCCTGTCAACGATGCCTCATGTGCTAATGCGAGGGGTCGCATGCCCCTTCGCGTCGGCCAGAAAGCACCCGAATTCGACGTCGTCTCCAGCTCCGGCAAACGGCTGAGCCTCGCCGAGCTGGCAGGGAAGAAGAACGTCGTCCTGTACTTCTACCCCGGAGACTTCACCCCTGTCTGCACCAAGGAGACGTGCGGGTTCAACGCCGCCTACGACGAGCTCGCCGCGAGCGACACCGAGGTCATCGGGGTCTCGGTCGACTCGGACGACTCGCACCGCAAGTTCGCCGAGAAGTACGGCCTCAAGCTCGACCTCGTGTCGGACGGCGAGAAGGAGCTCGCGCGCAAGTACGAGGCGACGAGCCTCCTCCGTGACCTGCTCGGAAAGACCAGCCGCATCACCTACGTGATCGACAAGAAGGGCGAGATCGCCGGCGTCTTCCAGGGCGAGCTCCGCGCGAGCAAGCACGTCGACGGCGCGCGCGATCTCATCCGGAAGCTGCGATCGGCTTGACCGCGGCCGCGCCCCTGACTACACCCCGCTTCCCCAAAAAGTCTGCAGGCGTAGGGGCTCGCCCCTCCGGTCCAGCGTCGGGACCGGCATCGCCGGCCGCGGGCTTTCCCAACTCCACCAACCTCCCGCACCCGCGGGAACGACGCGAAGAAGAGAAGCCATGAACACGAAGCCCGGCATCATCGGGAAGAAGCTCGGAATGACCCACCTCTACAAGGAGGATGGGACCGTCCAGCGCGTCACCGTCGTCGACACCAGCGACGTCGTCGTCGTCGGCAAGCGCACCGTCGAGAAGGACGGCTACACCGCGCTCGTCCTCGGCATGAAGGACGCGAAGGAGAAGCACCTCTCGAAGGCGCAGCTCGGCGCGTTCAAGAAGGCGAACGCCCCGGCGAAGCGCGTCCTCCGCGAGATCCGCTGCGAGGCCGACTTCCTCGAGAAGCACGAGATCGGCAAGCCGGTGAACCTCGCCGAGGTCTTCCAGCCCGGCCAGATCGTCGACACGCAGGGCATGACCCGCGGCCGCGGCTTCTCCGGCGTCGTCCGCCGCTGGAGCTTCGCCGGCTTCGTCCAGACGCACGGAACGCACGAGTACCGCCGTCACGGCGGCTCGATCGGTACGAACATGACGCCGGGTCGTACGCTCCCGAACATCAAGATGCCGGGCCAGTACGGCAACGAGGTCGTCAGCGTGCTGAACCTCCGCATCGCGCGCGTCGACGCGGACAAGCACCTCCTCCTCGTCGAGGGCGGCATCCCGGGCGCGAAGAACGCGCTCGTCACCGTCCGCCACGGCGTGAAGGGCCGCGAGCGCAAGAAGCGCTGACCCGCACGAGCGACGAAACGAGAACGGCACGGAGCGACGACCTCGCCCGTGCCGTTTCTTCGTTTGTCGCGACGTGGCGCGCGAGCCGCGAGGACGTCGATCAGTCCTCGCTCGACCAGCCGCGCGCGCGCTGCCAGGTCTCGATGGACGCGCCGCGCGGCGCCGGCTCGTCGACCCACTCGATGTCGAGATCGAGCAGGCTCGGCATCCGCGGTCGCATCGCCTGCTGCTGCGGGGCGGTCGCGTTCCTGATCGACACCGGGCTCACGTGAAAGACGCAGCGGAGGTTCATGGCTCTGTCGCTCTCCCGCCCGACGAGCTTGCAACCGGTGGTCCATCGAGAAAACCACGCGAGGACCGTGCGATCGCCCCGCTGTCTCCGCGAAGTCTCGCGACCGTCGAGACGCGTTCTCGACGAAACGCTGGGTCCATCGGGATCCACGCGGATGAATGCGGTTCCATGGACGGTGTCGGGTTCGCTCTCCCATTCCTCGCGTGATGTCGTAAGCATCTGCCGGCGGCGGATGAGCAAGTCGAAGGCGAAGAACCCGTACAAGGGCCCCGATCACTTCACGCGCGAGGCGAAGAAGGCGGGCTACCCCGCGCGCAGCGTCTTCAAGCTCGAGGAGATCGACCGCCGCGTCCGGCTCCTCCGGCCCGGGATGCACGTGCTCGATCTCGGCGCGACGCCCGGGAGCTGGTCGCTTTACGTCACGCAGAAGATCGGAAAGGGCGGCAAGCTGCTCGCCGTCGATCTCGATCCCATCCAGGTGCCGCTGCCCGAGAATGCGACGTTCGTCCAGGGCGACGCCCTGTCGCTCGAGAACGAGGCGCTCGCGATGTACGCGCCGTACGATCTCGTGCTGAGCGACATGGCCCCGCGCACGACGGGCAACCGCCTCGGCGATCAGACCCGCAGCTACGAGCTGTTCATCCGTGCGCTCGCCGTCGCCGAGAAGCTCGGCAAGCCGGGCAGCGCCTTCGTCGGCAAGATCTTCATGGGCGAGGACTTCCAGGACGCGAAGAAGGCGCTCAAGCGCGTCTACGCCGAGGACCGCGCGATGAAGCCGGAGGGCACGCGCACGTCGAGCTACGAGCTGTTCCTCATCGGGCTGGGCAAGAAGATCGTCGGACCGGACGCGTCCGAGCCCGAGAAGTAGGCCCGAGAAAAATAGGGAAGCGGTCGTAGCTCCGACCACATACCAGGCGGCGAGGATCGAGCCTGTCCGACCACCGGTCGCGCTGATAGGCTGGTTTGTCCAGATGACTGCGGCGGCCTTCCAGGGCCTTCTCGCGGATCGATTCGTGATCGAGCGCGAGGTGGGGCGTGGCGGCGTGGGTATCGTCTACCGCGCGCGCGACGAAGTGACGGGGGCGGACGTCGCCCTGAAGGTCATCGCCATCCCGGGCGTCGACGCGAGCGAGGAGGCGCGCTTCGGCCGCGAGGGCCGGGTGCTCGCCGGCCTGAGCCATCCGGGCATCGTGCGCGTCGTCGCGTTCGGGCAGCTCGACGAGGGCCACCCGTACGTCGCGATGGAGTGGCTCGAGGGCGAGGACATCCAGCAGCGCCAGAAGCGCGCGCCGCTCACGCTCGGACAGGCGCTCGAGGTGGCGGCGCAGGTCGCCGACGCGCTCGCCTATGCGCACGGCGTCGGCATCGTCCACCGGGACATCAAGCCGTCGAACGTCATCCTCGTCGGGAGCGGCAAGGGGCGCGAGTGGCCGGTCGGCGCGAAGCTCGTCGACTTCGGCGTGGCCTCGGCGGAGGACGCGCGCCTCACGCGCACCGGGGCGATCATCGGCACGCCCGCGTACATGGCGCCGGAGCAGGCGCGCGGCGATGCGGAGGTCGATGCCCGCGCGGACATCTACGGGCTCGGCGCGACCCTCTTCGAGATGGTGGCCGGTCGCCCGCCGCACCTCGGGCCGACGCCGATCGCCATCCTCGCGCGCCTCGTCACCACGCCGGCGCCGCGGCTCACCGAGATCTTCCCCGAGGCGCCGCACTCGCTCGACGACCTCCTCTGCAACATGCTCGCGACGCACCCGGAGGAGCGGCCGGCCCGCGTCGCCGACGTCGCGAGGCGCCTCCGCGAGATCGGGACCGAGATCGACAGCGTGCCGATGACCACGCGCACGCAGTCGCCCGACATGGCGCCGATGAGCATGGGCTCGATCGTCCTCCAGACGTCGAAGCCCGGGGGCACGCGCCTCGTCACGTCGATCCTCGCGACGCACGTGCCGAAGGGCCCCGCGCGCGGACGCATGCTCGCGCACCTCCGCGCGCGCGGGGCGGAGGCGACGGAGCTCGGCGGCGACGCGATCGTCGCGCACCTCGGCGTGAAGAAGGCGCTCGGCGACGAGGCGGCGCGCGCGCTCGATCTCGGGCTGCGCCTGTCGAAGACCGGCGCCCGCGTCGGCGTCGCGACGGGACGAACGCGCATCGAGCACACGCGGCCGACGGGCGAGGTCGTCGACCGCGCCGCGGCGCTCGCGCGCGACGCGCAGAAGGGCCAGGTGCTCGCCGACACGACGACGAGCGAGCTCGCGCGCGGGCGCTTCGAGATGCAGGTGCGCGCCGACGGGACGTCGGTCGTCGGCACGAAGGTCGGAGGCAAGAAGGAGGTCGCCGGCGGCTCGCCGTTCGTCGGCCGCGAGGCCGATCTCTCGCAGGTGGTGAGCGCCTTCGAGCGCTGCCAGGAGGACCGGACGCCGATCATCGTCACGGTGACCGGCGCGCCCGGCATCGGCAAGACGCGCCTCCGCCGCGAGGCGGTCTCGCGCATCGCCTCGCATCCGTCTTCGCCGCGTATCGCGCTCGTTCGCGCGGAGTCGTTCGCCAAGAGCCACGCGCTCGGCATCATGGCCGACGTCGCGCGCGGCCTCGCCGGCGTCGCGAAGGGCGCCGCGCTCGAGGACGCGATGGCCGCGACCGACGCGCTCCTCGCGCGCATCGACCTCGCCGGAGCCGGCAGCGGCTCGGGCAAGCACAAGGTCGACACCGACACCGGCGAGACGAAGAGCGACGACGGCCGCTCGCGTGCACCGAGCACCCGCGAGCTCGTCGCGCGCCTCGTGGCGAACGAGCCGCTGCCCGAGAGCGTCGACGCGCGCGCCGCCCGCGACGCCTTGTGGATCGCGCTCACCGACATGGCGCTCCGCGTGACGAAGGAGGCGCCGCTCGTCATCGCGCTCGAGGACGCGCAGTGGGCCGACCTCGAGTCGCTCGCGTGGATCGATCACCTCCTCGGCCGCGCGATCGGCCACTCGGTCTTCGTGCTCGCGACCGCACGCCCGACGCTCTGGCGCGACGACCCCGGACGGTTCTCGGGGCGCGACCACGTCCGCATCGAGCTGCGCCCGCTCGCGCGGCGGACGGTGCGCGCGATCGCGAAGGCGATCCTCGGCGAGAAGGCGCAGTCGGCCGAGGGCGAAGCGCTCATCGAGTCGATCGCGACGCAGGCCGCGGGCTCTCCGCTGTTCGCCGAGGAGCTGGCGCGCCTCGCGCACCAGGGCCGCGACGCCGCGAGCGCGCCCACCATCGAGGCGGCGATCCAGGTGCACCTCGACGCGCTCGACGAGGACGTGCGCGACGCGGCGATGAAGCTCTCGGTCTTCGGCCTCCAGGTCTGGGACGCGGGGCTCGCGGCGTTCGGGGTGAAGGGCGCGAGCGAGATGATGCGCACCCTCACGCAGGCCGAGGTCCTCGTCGAGCAGGCGAGCTCGCGGTTCAAGGAGACGCGCGAGTGGGCGTTCAAGCACGCGCTCACGCGCGAGGTCGCGTACGCGTCGCTCGGCGACGACCAGCTGAAGGAGCTGCACGCGAAGGCCGGCCAGTGGCTCGCGAAGATGGGCGAGGACGACGCGACCGTCGCCCGTCATCTCGAGCTCGGCGGCGAGCCCGAGAAGGCGGCCAACTACCTCGAGAAGGCCGCGCGGCGATCGCTCGCGGCGAACGCGCTCGGCGAGGCGGTGCAGCTCGCGGAGAAGGCGCTCGCGTTCGCGGAGGACCAGCCGACGCAGTTCGCGCGGGCGCAGCTGCTCGACGAGGCGTGGGCGCGCCTCGATGCGCGTGCGGGCGAGCGGGACAGCGCCGTCCGCGCGATGCAGGACGCGGTCTACGACGAGCCGAGCGCGGTCCGCGCGCTGGGCGCACGCGTCCGCTACGAGGACGCCTGCGGCGGCGGCCCCGACACCAGCGCGGGCCTCGGGGAGGTCATCCAGCGCGCGAAGGCCGCCGGCCTCTTCGACGAGGAGGCGCGATCGGCCGCGGCCCTCGCGTCGCGCTACGCGTTCGCCGGCGAGCTCGACAAGGCGGCCGACTGGGCGGACTCGCTGCTCGAGCTCTCGCGCGTGCACGGCATCCCGGGCGCGGCGGTCGACGCGTGGCAGACGCTCGCCGTCGTCCGGCAGGCGCGCGGCGACGTCGGCGCGGCGCTCGAAGCACGACGCAGCGCTGCGCGTGCCGCCGCGGAGGCGGGCCTGAAGACGCGCGAGGCGACGCTGACGATCAACGTCGGCTTCGCGCTCACCACGATGGGCGCGAAGGAGGAGGCGCGCCTCGCGATCGAGGGCGGCATCGCGCTCGCCCAGGCGGTCGGCTCGCCCGGCACCGTGCGCCACGGGCAGATGATCCTCCTGTGCTGGGTGGCGAACTTCGGCAACGACCCCGCGCTCGATCCGCTTCTCGCGGAGGCGCGCGCGATCGCGGACAACGCCGTGAGCGGCGCGTGGGTGCCGCACGATCGCGCGACCCTCGGCGTGCTCTTCTATCGCGGCTCCGAGCTCCTGCGGAACGACACGCGCTCGCTGTTCCGTCCGACGCCGGGGATGGAGATGGCGCCGATGTCGATCACCGCGGCGATGTCGTCGCGGCCGAGCGCGGACGCCGGACCTCGCCTCACGCCCGCCGAGCAGGCGCGCACGCTGCTCAAGACCGCGGCGAACGGTTACCGGGCGACGAAGATGCTCGACGTCGTGCCGGTCGCCCTCGGCTTGTGGGCAGAGGCCGAGCGGCGCTGCGGCCAGGCCGAGCGCGCGATCGAGCTCGCGCGAGAGGCGGCGCAGCTCCTCGACCGCGGCTCCATCAGCCTGCTCAACGAGGCGCCGATCTACATCGCGCTGCACGACGCGCTCGTCGACGTGGGCCGGCTCGCCGAGGCGAAGGAGGCGATCGCGCACGGGCTCCCGCGCCTCGTCACGCGCGTGCACGGTCTGTCGGGAACGCCCTACGCCCGGGACTTCCTCACCGAGGTGTCCGCGAACGCCGCGCTCCTCGCCGCGGCGAACGGCTATCGCCTGGTGTCCCCCGAGATCGACGAGATCGTCTCGCGCGACTGATCCTCCTGGATCGCGAACGGCTGGGCACACATGGCCCCCCATGGATCGGGGAGCCATCGTCGAAGCAGCAGCTGCTTCCTCCCGGCCGATGCCTGCCGCGCAACATGTTCTCGATGGAAGAGAATTCGACCCCGACACTGGCCGGCCGGGGGTCCGTCTCGTGATCTTTTCCGCTCGGGGTGGAGCGCGCCGCGTAACTGGTCACTGGCCCGACCGTTGCGAAGGGTTCCGCGTACGTCGCGAGGCCACCCGGGGAGGTGGATCTCGCGCGCGACGGAGAAGAGATGACCAAGAAGGCGTTCTTTGCTCTGGCCGTGGCGGCCGCCGGTTGCAGCAGCGCTCCCGAGATCGCGGATCAGAACGGCTCTCCGATCGACCAGACCCGTCACGAGGGGGCGACCTCCGCGCAGCTCCGCGCGTTCGAGGCGCTCGAGGCGGCGACGGCCCAGAGCTGGACGTGGATCCAGCACGACCGCTTCGCCACGCCGGCGCACCTCTCGACGGCGCGCACGGGCAAGCCGGTGCTGGTCGCGGGCGTCTCGCCCGAGAAGGCGACGCACGCGTTCCTTGCACAGTACAAGGACCTCTTCGGCATGCGCGAGCCGGCCGTCGAGCTGGCGGCGAAGCGGATCCGCACCGACGACCTCGGGATGACCCACGCGCGCTTCCAGCAGGTCGTGCGCGGCGTGCCCGTCGCGGGCGCCGAGCTCACGGCGCACTACGACGCGGCCGGGCGGCTCACGTCGATCGACGCGCTCTACGTCCCCGGCCTCGACGGCGTCGACGTGCAGCCGACGCTCGACGCCGCGGCGAGCGTCTCGCAGGCGAAGGCCGACGTCCTCGCGCGGATGCCCGACGTCGGCGAGGCGCAGCTCGAGACGGACGGCGCCAAGCTCGTCGTCTTCGCGGGCGGGGCCGAGGCGCGCCTCGCCTACCAGGTGACGGTGCGCGCGGTCGCGGGCGAGCACCCGGCGATCTGGGTCACGACGATCGACGCGAAGGACGGACGCCTCCTCGACCGCTACGACAACCTCCAGACGATCGAGGCGACGGGCACCGCGACGCTCGGCGACACGAAGAAGTTCCAGGTCACCCAGAGCGGCGGCGGGTACGTCATGACGGACACGTCGCGCGGCGTGACGATCCGCACGTACACCGCGGCGAAGCAGCAGCAGACGCCGGGCACCGCGGTGTCGTCGGCGTCGCTGACGAGCTGGGACACCGGCGTGACCGGCGCCGGCGCGGCGGTCGACGCGCACGCGTTCGCGGGCGTCGTCTACGACTATTACAAGACGAAGCACGCGCGGAACGGCATCAACGGCCAGGGCGCGGCGATGGAGTCGACCGCGCACTTCGGCACCGCGTACGACAACGCGTTCTGGGACGGCCGCGGGATGACCTACGGCGACGGCGGCCAGCTGTTCAAGCCGCTGTCCGCGGGGCTCGACGTCGTGGCGCACGAGTTCACGCACGGCGTGACCGAGGCCGAGTCGGGGCTCGTCTACCAGAACCAGTCCGGCGCGCTGAACGAGGCGGTCTCGGACATCTTCGGCGCCTTCATCGAGCACTCGTTCAAGGCCGACGCGACCAACAACTGGATGATGGGTGAGGCGATCACGAAGGGGTTGCAGTCCGGCGTGATGCGCGACTTCAAGAACCCCGCCGCCGGACAGCAGCCGGCGCACATGTCGAACTACCGCAACACGCAGCAGGACAACGGCGGGGTCCACATCAACAGCGGCATCATCAACAACGCCGCGTACCTGATGACGGTGGGCGGGAAGAACCCGGTGTCGAACGTCACCGTGGGGTTCGGCATCGGCTGGGAGAAGAGCGAGAAGCTCTGGTACCGCGCGAACACGCAGTACTTCCAGTCGAACACCAACTTCGCCCAGGCCGCGGCGGGCGTCCTCCAGGCAGCGAAGGACATCGGCCTCACCGCGAACGAGCAGGCGATCGTCGACTGCGCGTGGAAGGCGGTCGGCATCGGCAGCGGCTCGTGCAGCCCGATCACCGATCCGAACGCGAAGCCGCAGTCGCAGACGCCGGCGCCGTCCGACGAGACCGGAAGCGGGACCGGAACGGGGAAGACGCCGGGATCGACCGACACGACGACGGGCGAGGACGATACCTCCGCCACGGGCGACGACACCGGCGACGAGCCGACGACCACCCCGCGCTCGCGCGGCCGCGGCGCCGCGAGCTCGAGCTACGACTCGTCGGGATGCAACGTCGGGCCGCAGGGCGGCGTGGACCTCGGCCCGCTGGCCGGGGTGCTGGCCGCGCTCGCCGGCCTCGTGACCAGGCGCCGCCGCCGCGCGTGAGCCCGGGGCGGTGCTAGAGTCGGCTCCGTCATGGAGCCCGTACGTCCTCTCGTCACCATCGCCATCGCGAGCAAGGAAGACGAGGCGCGCATCGAGGCCTGCCTCCGGTGCGCGCTCTCGCAGGACTATCCTCGCGATCGGATCGAGATCATCGTCGCCGACGCGATGAGCATGGACGCGACGCGCGAGCACGTGCTCCGCATCGCGGGCGAAGACCCGCGGGTGCAGCTCATCGACAACCCGGATCGCACGCGGGCCGCCGCGCTCAACGCGGTGCTCCGCGCAGGCAAGGGCGAGATCGTCGTGCCCATGGACCCGGGCGGCGACTACGCGAAGACGCACGTGTCGAAGTGCGTCGAGGCGCTCTCGACGACGCCGGCCGAGCACGTGGCGATCGTCCCGCGCACCGCGGGCCGCACGCTGAGCGAGCGCGCGCTCTCCGCGGTGCAGTCGACGAAGCTCGCGTTCGCCGCGGGCGCGGAGCTCGCGCGGAGCTCGGAGCCGGTGCCCGCGTTCATCGGCGCGATCCGCCGGCGGGTCTTCCAGCGCGTCGGCCTGTTCGATCCCGGCACGAAGTGCGAGGAGGACGTCGAGCTCGCGCGGCGGATCGCGGACGCCGGCGGCGGGATCACCGTGCGGCGGGACATCGTCGTGCACAAGGCGGACGCGAGCTCCTTCAAGGACCTGTTCCGCCACCACTTCGTCCTCGGCCGGAGCCGCGCGCGGCGGATGGTGAAGGAGCGGCGGGTCACGTCGATCCGGGATCTGGCGCCCCTCGCGATCGTCGTCGGTGGCGGCGCGCTCGTCGCGACGTCGAGCATCCAGCCGATCACGCCGCTCGCGGCGGCGGCCTACGCGCTGGTGACGGGCGCGGCCGCGGTACGGGTCGGGCGCAGCGAAGGGCTCGTCACCATCCCGATCGCGTGGGCGGCGTATCCGGTGATGCACGTCGCGCATGGAGTCGGCTTCGGCGCGGGCGTCGTCCGGGCGCTGATGAAGCCGGACTGGCCGGCGGTGCAGCCGCTCGAAGATTCCTCCGCGAGCGGAACACCCGAGCACGCCTGAGCGGCGGGAACTTCCTCCGCGCGCCGCGGTCGCTCCCACGTGATGGGAGCAAGCGGGGTGCTCGTCGAGGCCAGGCTGACGTGGGCGGACGACGCCCTCGCGATCGCGCACGTCGAGCCGCGGCGCACCCTGCGCGTCGCGGACCTCGGGCTGCCGGCGGTCTCGCACGAGGAGCTGATCGTCGCACGCGTCGAGGAGGGGCGCGTCCTGCTCGTCCGCCCGGACGGCGAGTCGGTGCCCGAAGGCTCGCGGATGACCGTCGATCTCGGCGAGACGACCCTCGAGCTCGCGCTCGTCGCGCGTGACGTCGCGCGCCTGCCCCGGCGGCCGGCCGATCGGCGCGTGGCGATCGCCGTCGCGCTCGCGGCGGCGCTGCACGTGGTCTTCGTCGCGCTCGCGTTCCACGGGCGCGCCCAGGGAGACGACGACGAGGAGGCCGCGCGGGCGACGATGAAGCAGTACCTCGCCGCGGCCGACGAGCGCGCGATGCGCGACGCGGTGAACGTGCTTCCGCCTCCGCCTCGCGAGAAGGTCGAGGACGGCTCGCCCGCCGCGACCGCGGCGAACGAGGAGGGCCGCGCGGGCCACCCGGTCCACACGAACGACGATGCGCGCGCGCGGGAGACGAAGGGCCTCGTCCGTCACGCGAAGGAGAGCGGCGAGGACGATCCGTCGCTCTTCGGCCTGCTCGCGATCATGAGCGCCGAGCGCGCGGGCGATCGCGCGGGCAGCTCGCCCTGGGCGAGCGAGCTCGGCCCCGCGGCGATGGGCAACATGTTCGGCGCGACGATCGAGGACGCGGCCGGCTCGGGCGGGCTCGGCCTCTCGGGCGCGGGCGCAGGAGGCGGCGGCAAGGGCGCGGGCGTGTCGCTCGGCGCCATGCACGGGATGAGCGGCACGTGCGGTGACGGCTGCACCGAGATCGGACGCGGCCACGGCCACGCGCGCGGGCCGCGCCTCTCGGGCGAGCACCGCCCGCCGCGGTGGCTCTACCTCCGCTGCGAGCCGAGCGAGGGCTGCACCGCGATCGTGAGCGGTCGCCTCCCGCCCGAGGCGGTGCAGCGCGTGGTGCGCGACAACTTCGGGCGGATGCGCGGCTGCTACGAGGAAGGGCTGAAGCGCGACCCCGGGCTCGAGGGACGCATCGCGGTGAAGTTCGTCATCGATCGCGAAGGCGCGGTGGCGATGGCGAGCACCGACGAGCGATCGCTCGCCGATCCGACGGTCGCGTCGTGCGTGCAGCGCGCGTTCTACGGGATGACGTTCCCCAAGCCCGAGGGCGGGATCGTCACCGTCGTCTATCCGATCGTCTTCAGTACATCGCCTTGAAGGCGGCGAACGTGCGGGCGAGGCCCTCGCCGACCTTCACCTTCGGGTCGTAGCCGAGCAGCTCGCGCGCGGCGTCGATCGAGGCGAGCGAATCGCGGACGTCCCCGAGGCGCCCCGGGAGGTACTCGGCCTGGAGGCGATGGCCCGCCTCCTTGCCGATGATCTCGAGGAGGGTGTTCAGCGAGATGCGCTCGCCGCACGCGATGTTGACGACCTGCCCGGTGAGCTTCTTCGGCGTCGTCGCGGCGAGGAGGTTCGCCGAGACGGTGTTGTCGATGAAGCAGAAGTCGCGCGTCTGCTCGCCGTCGCCGAACACCTGCGGGCGCTCGCGGCGGAGCGCGGCCTTGATGAAGTTCGGGATGACCGCCGCGTACTGGCTGTTCGGGTCCTGGCGCGGACCGAACACGTTGAAGTAGCGGAGGCTCACGGTCTCGAGGCCGTAGAGCTGCGCGAAGACGGCCATGAGCTGCTCGCCGGTGAGCTTCGAGACCGCGTAGGGCGAGAGCGGCGAAGACGGCATGGTCTCGACCTTCGGCAGCGTCGGCGTGTCGCCGTAGGCCGAGGAGCTCGCCGCGAACACGACGCGGCGGACGCCGTTCCGCCGGGCGGCATCGAGCACGACGGTCGTGCCCTGCACGTTCGCCAGCATCGACGTGGCCGGGTCCTCGACCGAGCGCGCGACCGACGGGATCGCGGCCTGGTGGAAGACGACCTCGACGCCCTTCACCGCCCGGGTGACCGTCGCGGCATCGAGGATCGTGCCCTCGATGACCTCGACCTCGCCCTTCAGCGTCTCGAGGTTCGTGCGCCGGCCGGTCGAGAAGTCGTCGAGGATCCGGACCCGCTCGCCCTTCGCGAGCAGCGCCTCCGCGATGGAAGAGCCGATGAACCCTGCGCCGCCGGTCACGAGGTGGAGAGCCATGCTGAGGATGACTCGTATACCGAAACTTGGCCCGCGCTGCGAGGCTCGGCGAAGGTCGAAGGCATGGCAGGCGAGCGGAAGCAGCAGGGCGGTCGCGGGGCGGACCGGGTTCTCAGTTCGGGCCCGCCCACCGGGCGGATCCCAGGGCACGACCGTTGCTCGGTGTGTGGCATGCGCGACGCGCGGGCGCTCGTGACGGTCGACCTCCAGAGCGGTGTTCGCGTGACGCTGTGCGGGACGCACGATCTCATGCACCGCCGGGCCGGCTCGGGTGCGCGCTCGGTCACCGAGCTGAAACAGGCGTTCGGCGAGCGCCGCGAGACGGATCGTCGCGGCTACCGCGGCGAGGTCGACGAGCTCGCCATGCGGCTCAGCGATGCGTTCACGAAGGAGCGCCGCTCCACCGAGCGCCGCGCCGGCTGATCAGCGCCGCGCGATCACGACGACCGAGTACGCGACCGCGGGCTTCGGGCCGCGGTTCGTGTACGAGTGGCGCTGATCGCCGCGGAACGCGACCACGTCGCCGGGCTCGAGGCGGTACTTCTCGCCCGACGCGACGAGCACGATCTCGCCCGACTCGCAGGTGAGGTACTCGCGGGTGCCCGGCGTGTGCGGGACGCCCGCCATCTTCACCCGCGGAGGCAGCTCCATGCGGTCGATCTCCATGCCCGGGATCGGATCCGGGAGGAGCTTCTTGATCCGCGCGGCGCCGCGGAGCTTCTCCGGGACCTCGGCCCGGGGATAGTGACGTGCCTCCGAGCGCGGCGCGGCCACGAGCTCCTCGATGGTGACCTGGAACGCGTTCGCCACGCGGTCGAGCACCGACAGGGTCGGGTTCGCGGCGCCCGACTCGAGGTTGGCCCAGGTCGCGCGCGGGAGGTCGGCGAGCTTCGCCATCTGCGCCTGCGTCATCCCGCGCCCCTCGCGCAGCGTGCGCACGTTGCGGCCGAGCCTCGTGGCGACGTCGTCCATTCCAATCGCGTAGCAGTCCTCCAAGGGATTGTCACCGTTGCCAGCATCCGAGAGCGGCGGGTGCAGAGTGAGCCGTGACGGAGGCGACAATGAAGGAGCGGATCCGAGGGATGGGCGTGCTGATCACGGGCGGGAGTCGAGGCTTGGGCAAGGCGCTCGGCAAGGCGCTCGCGCTGCGTGGGGCGAAGGTCGTGCTCGTCGCGCGCGGACAGGAGGAGCTCGACGCGGCGGTGCGCGAGATCCGCGCGGCGGGAGGCGAGGCGCACGGGCTCGCGTTCGACGTGGGCGACAAGGAGGCGGTGCACCGGATCGCGGGCGCGGCGAACGCGCTCGCCGGGCGCGTCGACGTGGTGGTGCACGCGGCGAGCACGCTCGGACCGCTGCCGATGCCGCTCCTCGCCGACACCGAGTGCGAGGACCTCGCGGCGGTGCTCGAGGTGAACCTGCTCGGACCGTTCCGGCTGACGAAGGCGCTCGCCGGAGCGATGGCGCTCCGGGGCCGCGGGCTCGTGGTCTTCGTCAGCTCGGACGCGGCCGTGAACGCGTACCCGCGATGGGGCGCGTACGGCGTCTCGAAGGCGGCGCTCGACCACCTCGCGCGGTCGTTCGCCGTCGAGCTCGCGCCGGTGCGCTTCCTCGCGGTCGATCCCGGCGACATGGACACGAAGATGCACGCCGACGCGGTGCCCGATGCGGATCGCTCCACGCTCGCGCGGCCGGAGGACGTGGCCGCGCGGTTCGTGACGCTGATCGAGCGCGCCTCGGAGACCGACAGCGGCGCGCGGCTCCTCGCGTCCGAGCTCGCCCCGGCCGCGGGCGAGGAGGCGGCATGAGGCCGGCGACGTCGCCGCGCGCGCGCTCGGCGATGCGCGTGCTCGTGGCCGGCGCCGGTCCGGTGCGCGTCGCGCGCGGCGAGGAGGTCCTCGCGCTGTTCGAGCCCGGCGATCTGCTCGTGGTCAACGACGCGGCGACGATGCCCGCGTCGCTGCGTGCGCACACGTCGCGGGGCGAGCGCATCGAGCTCCGGCTCGCGGCGAACGTCGAGGGCGCGGCGCGCTGGACCGCGGCGCTGCTCGGCGCGGGCGATCATCGCCTCCGCACCGAGCACCGTCCGCCGCCGCCCGCGGTCGCCCCTCGTGATCGGCTCCTCGTCGACGGCCCGGACGGGCTCGTGGCGGTGGTCACCCGCGTGCACGCGCTGTCGCCGCGCCTCGTCGACGTCGCGTTCGAGCTGCCGCTCCGCCGCACGACGGCGGCGGAGGCCGAGGTGTGGGGCGCGCTGTACCGCGCCGGCAGACCCGTGCAGTATGCACACGTCCCGGAGCCGCTCGCGCTGTGGGACGTGCAGAACGCGTGGGCCGCCCGGCCGTGGGCGGTGGAGATGCCCTCGGCGGGCCGCGCGCTCGGCATCGAAGCGATCCGCGCGCTCCGCGGGCGAGGCGTGGAGGTGGCGTCCGTCACCCACGCCGCGGGGCTCTCGTCGGTGGGCGACCCCGCGATCGACGCCGCGCTGCCGCTCCCCGAGCGCTACGAGATCCCGCGCGCGACGGCGAAGGCGGTCCGCGGCGCGCGTCGCATCGTGGCGATCGGGACGAGCGTCGCGCGGGCGCTCGAGGGATCGGCGCGCGCGCACGGCGGGCGCGTGGCGGCGGGGAGCGGCGTCACCGATCTCCGCCTCGGGCCGGGGACGCGGCGCCGGGTGGTCGACGCGATCCTCACCGGGGTCCACGAGATCGACACGAGCCACTTCGCGCTGCTGGGCGCGTTCGCCTCCGGAGCCGCGCTCGACGAGGCGCTGCGGACCTCGGAAGAGGAGGGGCTCCTCGCCCACGAGTTCGGCGACGGGTGGCTGGTCTGGGGACAACCTGCGGACAAGTCGACGGCGGCGTCGCCTCGCGACACGAGCCGTCGCAGCGAAGCAGGCGCCGCGGTCGAGGAGCGTCGTTCGTCTGCTATAGAAGCGGCGTAGTGCGCTTCGTCCACGCCGCCGATCTCCACGTCGACAGCCCGCTGCGCGGCCTCGATCGCTACGAGGGCGCCCCGGTGACGCGGCTCCGCGGCGCGACCCGCCGCGCGCTCGAGAACCTCGTCACGACGTGCATCGAGGAGCGCGCCGCGTTCCTCCTCCTCGCGGGCGACGTGTTCGACGGCGCGTGGAAGGACTACTCGACCGGGCTCTTCTTCTGCACCCAGATGACGCGCCTCCGCGAGGCGAACGTGCCGGTGGTGCTCGTGCGCGGCAACCACGACGCGCAGAGCTCGGTGGTGAAGGCGCTGCGCCTCCCGGACAACGTCCACGAGCTGCCGTCGCGCAAGCCCTCGAGCTTCGCCGTCCCCGATGCGAACGTGGTGGTGCACGGCCAGAGCTTCGCCACGCGCGTCACCACCGACGACCTCGCCGCGCGCTACCCCGATCGCGTCGCCGGCGCGCTCAACATCGGGCTCCTCCACACGTCGGTGGACGGGCGCGAGGGGCACGAGCCGTACGCGCCGACCTCGATCGAGGTCATGCGCGCGAAGGGGTACGACTACTGGGCCCTCGGCCACGTGCATGCGCGCGAGGTGCTCTCGGAGGATCCGTGGATCGTCTTCCCCGGCAACCTCCAGGGCCGGCACGCGCGGGAGACCGGACCGAAGGGCGCGAGCATCGTGACGGTCGAGGACGGCCTCGTCACGTCGGTCGAGCACCGCGCGCTCGACGTGGTGCGCTGGGAGCTCGTCGCGGTCGACGTGTCCGCCGCGAGCGACGTGACCGACGTCGTCGATCACGTGCGGGCGGAGCTCGAGCGCCGCTCCGGCGAGGCCGGCGACCGCGTGCTCGCCGCCCGCGTGGTGGTCACCGGCGCGACGAAGGCGAACGCCGCGGTCCGGCGCGACGTCGACAAGCTGGTGAGCGAGCTCCGCGTCGCCGCCGCCGATGCGCTCGGAGAGCGCGCGTGGATCGAGAAGGTGCGCATCGAGACGCGCTCGACGTTCGACCTCGCGCGCGTCCGCGAGGAGGCGAGCGCGGTCGGCCATCTCGCGCGGCGCCTCGACGCCATCCGGCACGACGACGCCGAGATCGCGTCGCTCGCCGCGGTGCTCGCCGAGCTCGACAAGAAGCTTCCGCCGGAGCTGCGCGAGGGAGAGGGCGCGCTCTCGCTGGTCGATCCGAAGACGGTGCGTGCGCTGATCGACGACGTCGAGGCGACGCTCCTGCCCCGGCTCCTCGAAGGAGCGGAGGGCTAGCCGATGCGCATCGCGAAGCTCGATCTCCTCGCGTACGGACCGTTCCGCGGGCTCGAGCTCGATCTGTCCGCGCCCGGCGTGCACGTCGTGTTCGGGCGGAACGAGGCGGGCAAGAGCACCACGCTGCGGGCGATCACCGGGCTCCTCTACGGCATCGACAGCACGCGCGATGCGCACGTGCACCAGCCCGGCGAGCTGCGCATCGGCGGCACGCTCCTCGGCGAGGGCGGCGAGTCGGTCCGCGTCGTGCGCCGGCGCGGCAGGACGAACACGCTGCTCGACGACCGCGGGCAGGTGGTGGACGACGCGGTGCTGCTGCGCCTGCTCCGCGGGGTCACCAAGGAGACGTTCCGCAACGCGTTCGGTCTCGATCACGAGATGCTGCGCAAGGGCGCGGAGGCGCTCCTCGACGGCAAGGGCGACCTCGGCGAGAGCCTCTTCGACGCGAGCGTCGGCGGAGGCGGCGAGGTGCAGCGCCTGCTCGCGGATCTGGAGGAGGAGGCCGAGGCCATCTGGACGCCGCGCGGCAAGGTCCTGCCGCTCAACGACGCGCTGAAGACGTTCGGCGAGGCGCAGAAGGCGATCCGCGAGAAGGAGAGCCGGCCGGAGGCGCACGTCGCCCAGGAGCGCGAGCTCGAGCAGACGAACGGCGTGCGCGCGGAGAAGCTCGCCGAGAGGAGCGAGCTCGTGCGGCGGCGGTCGGCCATCGACGGCGCGCGCAAGCGCGTGCCGCTCGAGCAGCGGCGGGCGGCGCTCGCCGCAGAGCGCGCGTCGCTCCAGGCGATCGGGGAGCACGCCGGGGCGATCGAGGCCCTTGCGCGCCGGATGACGGAGCACGAGCGCGCGCTCGAGCAGAGAAAGCGCCTCGCGTCCGAGCTCGCGGCTGCTTCGG
>JBDHVD010000013.1:0-44149 GCA_039809525.1 Labilithrix sp.
GACTGGCTGGTGAAGACCGGACAGAACCACCTCCAGTGGCCGCTCCTCCGCACCGTCGACTGGGCGACGTTCGCCGATCACGCGCGCAAGATCGCCGAGTACGCGCACGCGCGCGGGGTGAACGTCGGCTGCTCGCTCAACCTCAGCATGAAGGGGTCGCTCCAGGGCAACTACGTCCTCGTCACCGACGACGCGCAGCACGAGGCGCAGATCGAGGCCGGTCTACGCCGCGCGATGGAGGTGCCGTGGGACGACGTCGAGATCGCGCTCGGCGAGTTCCTCGCCGCCGATCCCGAGGCGCTCCTCCGCTGGCTCGACGCAGCCGTGGCGAGCCTCGCGACGATCGCGCCGGGCGTGCGCATCGCGGTGCAGAACCACGTCGGCAACTACGAGTCGCTCTACTCGGACTTCCGCGGCGTCCCGCGCACGTACTTCTATCACGTGCCCAAGTACGCCGATCCGCGGCTCGGGCAGACGGTGCACACGCTGTTCTGGCACGACCTCTACCGGCCGGGCGGCATGTACCAGCACCCCGACTTCTCGTTCCAGCGCGAGTTCATCTTCGAGCAGCTCGCGTCGCCGGACAAACGCCGCGTCCGCTACTTCCCCGAGTCGGCGTACTTCATCGCGACCGACATCGACGTGCCCGCGTTCCTGCCGGAGTTCATCGAGTCGCGCTGGACGGACATCCATCGCCTCGCCGAGGACATCCGGAACAAGGGGCTCGCGCCGCTCGATGGGCACACCCTCTTCACCTCCGGTCACGAGTGGGGCTACTGGCTCACCGACTACCTGGTGGCGAAGATGCTGTGGGACCCCGACGCGCCGCTCGATCGGTTCGTCTCCCACTACACGTCGGCCTACGGCTCGTGCGCGCCCGCGGTCCACGCGTCGCTGTCACGCGTCATCGAGCTCCAGCGCACGTACCTGCTCGAGAAGCGCCTCGTGCCGTACGTGAGCGGCGAGGACAACGCGGTCGATCTCGGCGCGCTCGCCGGCTTCACCATCCGCGAGCCGCGGAAGAAGTTCGACGACCTCGTGCTCGCGGCGGAGCCGGATCGCGCCGCGTTCGAGGCGACCGTGCTCGCCGATCTCGAGACGATGATCCGCGAGACGCGCCCGATCGAGGACGACCTCGCCGCGCGCTGCCGCGGCTCCGATGCGCCGCTCGTGCCCTGGTGCGAGGAGCTCCGCGACGGCGTCCGCATCGTGCGCCTCCGCCTCGAGCACACCGTCGCGCTCTACCGCGCAGTGCTCGCCCACGCGCGCGGCAATTCGGGCGACGCGAACCGCCTGCTGCACGAGGCGATGGCGATCACCGAGCGCGCGAAGGACGTGATCCTCGAGCGCGAGAAGCACTACCGCTTCGACGTCGAGCGGCTGACCGCGGCGTACGACAACCCGACGGTCTACAAGTTCGGCTACCTCCGTCAGGCGCACACCCAGTGTCTCTGGCGGCGCCAGGACGAGCAGGCGCGGCGCATCGTCGAGGAGAACCTCATCGGGTCGAAGCCGACGGGCCTCCCGAGCTGCCTCGACTGATGCGCGTCCGCTGGATGCCGATCGACGGCGCACGGCCGACCCTGGCGTACGTCGCGATGGGCGTCGCGGCGATCGTCGCGTTCGTCGCGCACGTCCCGCTCTGGGCGACCGCCGTGGTGGCCGCCGCGCTCGGCGCCGCGGGCGTGCTCCGCACGTACTACCGCGTCCACGTCGGCTCGGACGGCGTGCGCCTCTCGCGGGCGTTCGCGCGCGGGCGCTTCATCGAGTACCGCGAGATGTCGCTCGCCCGGCGCGAGGGCACGAAGGTCGTCCTCCGCGCGCGCAACGGCACGAAGCTCGTGATGAACGCCAGGACCGCGGCGATCGCCCACGCGTTCGTCGAGGACGTGAACGATCGCATCGCGGTCGTGCGCCGGCCCGCCGGCGTACGCGCGCCGATGATGCTGCGCCGCGAAGGACGGTCCGTCGCCGCCTGGCTCGGCGCGGTGCGCCCGCCGGCGTCCGATGCGGCGTCGTACCGGGAGCTCGCGCTGCCGAAGGAGACGTTCTGGGAGGTCCTCGAGGATCCGACGGCGACGCCGACCGAGCGCGCGGCGGCGGCGTTCGCGCTGCGAAAGCGGCTCGACGCGGAAGGACGCACGCGGCTCGTGCGCGTCGCCGAAGACTGCGCGGAGCCGAAGCTCCGCGTCGCGCTCGAGAGCATCGCGTCGGACGACGACGAGGACGCGGTGATGCGCGCGCTCGATCCGCTCGCGGACGAGGCGTGAGTCAGCTCGCGAACAGGAACGACGACCCGCCGAACACGACCGCGTCGAGCAACAGCTCCTCGGGCACGAGCGCGAGCGCCGGATGATCGCGGCGGATGGCGACCGTCCCGCCCTCGTCGGAGAACCCGCACGCGAGCGCGCCGTGGAGCGAGCCCTCGCGCCAGAGCTGCTCGGCGGGCGTCCTCGACGGCGCGGGCGGCGCGAACGTCACGCGCTTCTGCGTGCGGAGGCGCGCGAGCGTCTCGAGCCCGCGGAGATCGGCCACCACGTCGGTGATCACGTGGCTGTCGATCCCGGTGCAGAGGCGCGCGCCGGAGGCGCGGAGCGAGACGAGGTCCGGCAGCCCGTCGCCGAGATCCGCCTCGGTCGTCGGGCACACGCACGCGAACGCGTTCGCGTCGCCGAGGAGCTTCGCCTCGTGCGGCTCGAGGTGCGTCGCGTGGACGGCGACGAAGCGATCGGAGAGGACGCCGAGATCGGCGAGCAGCTCGACGGGGCGCTTGCCCGTCTCGGCGACGCACTCGGCGATCTCGCGCGGCTGCTCGGCCACGTGCATGTGCAGCGGCATCGACGCCTTCGTCGCGTAGGCGGCGAGCTCCGGGATCCACGCCGGCGGAACGGCGCGCACCGAGTGGGGCGCGACCCCGATGCGGACGTCGGGATCGTCCTTGTATCTTGCAACCAACGCGTCGACGTCGCGGAGGACGTCGTCGACGGTCGGATCGCAGAAGCGCCGCTGCCCGGGCTCGGCGTCGCGGCCGGGACCGGCGCGGTGGTAGGCGACGCGGAGGAGCGCGATGCGAAGCCCCTCGTCCTTCGCCGCGCGGATGACCGCGTCGCTCATCACGGTGCGGTCGTCGTAGGGCGTGCCGTCGGGCTGGTGCTGGATGTAGTGGAACTCGCCGACCGTGCGGACGCCGGCGGCGAACAGCTCGCGGAACGCGACGCGGCTGATGCGATGGATCGACTCGGGGTCGAGCGAGGAGGCCGCGCGGTACATCGCGGCGCGCCACGACCAGAAGTCATCGGGGCCCGGGCGCTGCGCGTCGCCGCGCATCGCGCGCTGGAACGCGTGGGAGTGAGCGGTCGCGAGCGCGGGGAGGACGAGCATCGGGCGATCCATCGTCACTGGCGCATCAGGTCGGAGCGCGCGCTGGTCACGTAGTAGTAGCGCGGCCAGTGGCGGTAGAACGTGCCGCGGAGGATGGGCGCGCCGTCGTTCGGATCGACGTCCTCGCCGAACTGACCGACCACGCGGACGAGCGAGCCGATGCCGATCGACTTCTCGCCGACGTCGTCGTCCGGCCGGAGCGCGACGAGCGCGTGGACCACGCCGAAGTCGCGATCCGTCACGGTGACCCGGCAGGTGTCCTCGTCGTTCGCGTTCGAGCAGAGGTTCCGCGGCTCGAGGCGGCGGACGCTCAGCGTCAGGTACGCCTGACCGCCCGGGCCGGGTGCGCGCCCGCGGACGACGCCGAAGAGCGTGGTGCGCGACTTCCGCCACGCCTCGGGCTCGCGCGCGTACATCACGGGGTCGTACTCGCGTGCGCCTGCGAGCGACGCCTCCTCGTCCGAGGTGGGGACGTACTTCGGGGCGTAGCCGTACGGGCCGGCGCCGCGACAGCCCGCGAGCACGGTGAGCACGACCAAGGCGGCGGCGGAGGCTCTCATCGATCCCGCGTTCTAGGGGCGAAGCGGTTCGGGTTGCAACGCCTATGCGGCGTCCTGCGCGTGGGCCGCGTGGGGCGCGCGGGTCAGCGCACGGACGGCGGTCTCCGCGGCCAGGAGCGCGAGGAGGACGAGCGCCACGATCCACGAGAAGTCGACCACCGCCACCCCGCCGCCGAGGTTCGACGAGGTCGCCGCGGGCGCGACGCTGCGCGGCCTCGGATCGAGCTCGCGCGCGACCGGCGCCGCGACGCGGAGCTCCTTCGCGCCGTCGACGGTCACGCGATACGCGCCGGCGATCGTCGGGACGACGCGGAGCACGCCGTCCTCGCGCGTCGTCGCCACCGGCCCGGCGGGCGAGACCGCCTCCACCTGATGCGCGCCGGGGAACGACCAGGGCACGCCGACGTCGCCGCGGCGCGGCACCGATCGCTGCTTCGCCTCGCTCACGAACGCGTCGAGCAGCGCGAGGAACCCCGGCCGCAGGGCAAAGTCGCTCGCATCGACCGAGAAGGGCAACGTCGAGATCCACACCTCGCCTCGCCCGCGTGCCCGTCGCGCGACGAGCGGTGCGCCGTCGCTCCACTTCACCAGCGGCTCGAACGCGGTCGCGTCCTGCTCGGCGAGCTTCGCGCGCCCCTTCGCGCCGAGGTCGGCGAAGCTCGCCGCCGCCTCGCCGAGCGCGGTCGATCCGCTGCTCGGATCGGCGCCGTTCACCGGCGAGGAGCCCCACGAGACCGCGTGCCCGAGGAACGGCTCGAAGTTCGCGCCCAGCGGGGCGGCGGCCGCGCGCCGGCCGAGCGCGAGGAGGAGCACGCCTCCGCCGTCGACGAAGGCCGACAGCGCATGGCGCTGCTCGGGGGTGAAGCCCGGCGGATCGTCGATGGCGATCGCCGCGAACGGCGCGGTGTCCTCGCGGCGATCGGGCGGCTGCGGGATCGGGCGCACCGCCATGTCGAGGTGGAGCGCGGAGAGCGCTTGCTCGACGATCGGCGCGCCTCCGGTCGCGACGGACTCCTCGGCGCGATCGCCCGCGACGGCGAGCGCGGCCGGGCCGGCCTCGACCACCACGGGCGCGCGATCGTCGGAGGCGATCGCGTCCTTCCCCGTGAGCTGGGCGACGAGCTCCTTCGACTCGTCGCCGGTGACCGCGATCATCGCCTCGCCGAGCGCGGTCTCCGGGAGCTTCGCCGTCGCGACGACGCGATCGCCGTCCTTGATCTGGACGTCGCGCCCTCGCGCGGCGTCCGCGCTCGAGCAGGCGAAGCGCACGCGCGCGCGCCCGCCCGCGCGATCGGCGGTCAGGACCGCGCAGTCGCTCGCGTCGCCCGCCCGCAGCTCGGGCATCGCCACCCAGACGGGGACGTCCGAGGCCTCGCCGAGCGGCGGGGCGTCCTGCTTTCCGTCGGCGAGATCGGACAGCACGATGACGCGCCGATCGATCTGCGGGAGCTCCGCGATGAGCGTCTTCGCGATCGCGATCGCGCCGTCGAGATCGGTCGCGCGATCGCTCTCCCCCACCCCCTCGAGCGCGGCCGAGGCGGCGGACACGTCGGTGGTCGCCGCGAGCCCGACGCGCGCCGGCCCCCCGGCGAGCACGATCGCCGCCGCGTCTCCGTCGCGCAGCGACGCGAGGATGTCCTGCGCGCCCTTCTTCGCCTTCGCGAAGCGCGTCACGCCGCGCGCATCGGTCGCGCGCATGCTCATCGAGTCGTCGAGCACGATCGCGACGGCGATCGACGCGCCTCCGCGCGTGAGCGCCACCTTCGAGCACTTCACCAGCGGCGACGCGCCGAGCACGGCGAGCGCCACGATCGCCGCCGCGCGGAGCCCGAACAGCGCCTTGTGCTCGAGCTGCGAGCGCCGCCGCGCCTTCGGCGGCGTGGCGACGGCGAGGCGCGCGGGCGCGAACGGATGCTCCTGGGCGCGCTGGCGCCGGAGCCGGTGCGCGAGCCAGGGGGCGGCGACGAGCACGCCGATCGCCAGCGCGAGCGCGGTGACGAAGGTCACAGCATCGCCTCCACGATCGAGCGCACCGCCGCGACCGGATCCCGATCGGTGGTGAGCGACACGAACGTCGCGCCGCGCGCGACCAGCGCCCGCCGCCAGCTCTCGCGGAGCTCGCCGAGCGCCGCCAGGTAGCGCTCGCGTGCGGAGGCGTCGGTCTCGACGACGACGTTGCCCTCGAGCGACTCGAGGCGCACGGTCTCCGAGAAGGGGAACGTCGCCTCGTCGGGATCGAGGATCTGCCCGACGACGACCACGCGGCCGCGCGTGGCGATCGCGCTGATCCGATCGGCCGCCTGCGGAGGCAGGTCGAGCAGATCGCTCAGCACGACGACGACCGATCCGCGGCGCGCGCTCCGGGCGAGCGCGCCGATCGCGCGGTCGAGCACCTCGATGTCCTTCGCCGCGTCGCCCTCGGCGGTCTGCGCCTCGAGCGCGTCGACCACGCGCTCGAACGCCTCGCGCCCTCCGCGCACCGGCACGTTGCGCACGTTCGGCGAGCCGCCGATGAAGGTGAGCCCGACGGGATCGCCGCTCTTCACCGAGATGCGCGCGAGCGCGGCGGCGACGAGCGCGGCGAAGGCGTACTTCGATCCCGGCGCGACCTTGCCGCGGTAGCTCATCGAGGCGGTCGCGTCGATCACCACCCGGAGCGCGCGATCGGTCTCGGTCTCGAACTCGCGCACGAGCAGGTGGTCGTGCCGCAGGAGCGATCGGACGTCGAGGTGACGCAGGTCGTCACCCGGCGTGTACGCGCGGTGCCCGCCGAACTCGACGCCCGCGCCCTTGCGCGCGCTGCGATGCGCGCCGGCCCACACGCCCTCGGCCACCATGCGCGCGCGGATCCGGAGGGGCGCGAGGCTCCCCCAGTCGATCGAGCGGCGAATGTCCTGGGCGCGTTCCGCCACGGCCGCCACCTTAGCGCAGTCCGAGGCGACGGCCGAGTCAGCACATCGGCGTCACGCTGCGACGGGCGCGCACGAGCTCATTGCGTGCCTGCGCGCGGAACGCCGTCGTCGCCGACGAGGGGGATGGCGTACGCGCTCGACGTCCCGATGCTGTCGAGCCGCGTGCGCTCCGCCGTCGTCACCCCCCACAGCGTGGCGTGGAACGGCTCCTCGCTCTCGATCCAGTGCGCTCCCGCTTGGCACCGCGAGCCGCCGTACGGCACGGGGTTCAGCTCGCGGTCGACCAGTTGCACGTACGCGTACTCGAATCGTCCCGCAGGACGAAACCCGCCGATCGTACCTGCGCAGTCGAGCACGACGTCCTTGCCGCCCTGACGGCGAACCACGACCAGGTACTGCTCGGTCCAGTTCATGAGCGCGAAGAAGGGGTAGCGCTTCGCCCATCGCCGCGTCGGCACTTCGGCCTTCGACACCGGACCGCCTCGCGTCACGTCGTTCGGGAACCGCCCGTTCCGCTGCAGCACGTAGCGGCCGCCGGTCATGTGACCGCCGAAGAAGAACCGGTGCGCGTCGTCCTGGCTGCGGACCACGAACGGCTCGCCCGCCTCGAAGATCGCGAGCTGACCGCGCTCGACGTGATCCGGTGCGCCGGCGGGCTTCGACGGCTCGTACGTCAGCGTCGTCCCGTCGGCGCCGCCGACGATCCGCCATGGGGGTGATTCCGTGACGTCAGGCCATCGATCCGCATGGCGTACGGCGACGTACTCCGAGCCCCACACGGTCTCGGGCGGAACCGCGCTCGCGATGTTCTCCACGTCGAGCTCGTCGCCGAACGGGAAGTCCCACGGCAGCGGCAGATCGAGCGTGTGCAGCACGCCGATCGGCTTCGTCGCGAAGAACGTCCGTCCGATGAGGTCGTCTTCGTTCGGGCGCGTCTCGATCCCGCCGCGCTCGAGCGTCACCGCCGACGTGCCGCCGTCACGCTCGGGCCACGTCACGACCGTGCCGTCCTCGGCGGCCACGACGCTCGTACGCCCGAGCGCGAGCTCGTACTCGAGATGCCCGTCGTCGCCCATCGGGATGGCGGGGTTCTCCAGCTTCGCCGGACGCCCGGCCTCGAAGGCGCCCGTGTCGAGCACGCCCGCGCGCCAGAGGTGCACGGGATGAAGGACGAACGGCGGCCAGACTGGGCCCCAGGGGCCATCGATCGGAATCGGCTCGGTGCCGCCGTCCTTCTGGTACTGAGACACGCTCATCACCAGCACCGGCCCATCGGTCAACAGCTCGATGGCGTGGCCGCGCTGACCGACCACGGCGTTTCCCTGCGCCGTGTAGAACGTCTCCTCGACCAGCGCGAGGCTCGGGCAGTCCCACGTGAAGTTCGGCGGGCCTTGGCCCGCCCCGCCCGAAGCGTGTACGGCCGAGAGGACGGCGGCCGCGCGCGCGGGGATGGCGCCGCTCGGGAGCGGTGCGTACGTCGCGCTCCGCCCGTCGACCTCGACGAGCCGCGCGTACGGCGCGCCGTCGACCTCCTCGCCGTTTCGTCGGAGCTTCAGATGAACGGGCACGTCGTTCGGGTTCGTCACGACGAGCGCATAGCACCCAGGATCGAGCCGCTCCCGTGGCGGTGGAACAGGCGCCGTGATGCCCGGCACGATCTGCATGAAGTGGCATCCCGCAGCGTTCGCGCGCGCAGCCGCGCCTTCGCAAAGTGCGTTACCCGGCGGAGTCGGCGGCAGCTCGTTCGACGCCTCCGGCCCCCCAGCGTCCACGACCTCCGCCGGCTCGAACCCGGGACGCTCACCGGCATCCCCGCACGCCGCTGCGATCGACAGCGACAGTGCCAGCCC
Source organism: Labilithrix sp. (assembly GCA_039809525.1). GTDB lineage: Bacteria > Myxococcota_A > Polyangia > Polyangiales > Polyangiaceae > Labilithrix. Next base: position 8,704 of record JBDHVD010000013.1, read on the forward strand.
CGTCCCCAGCCGCGCATGCATCGGTCCCGTCGGAGTAGCACGGCCGGCGGAATCGACGAGCGCTATCCGATGAAATCGTCGAAAAGTTCTTTTTCGAAATCGCGCCGCGGAGTCGCCCGGCTACGGGAGCCCCACTTCGGGGACCGGGCCGCCGATCTGCGCGTTCTTGCCGGCGAGGAGCTCGCGGGCGAGGCCGTGCTCCATGAGGTCGAGCCCAGGCGAGCTGACCACCTGCTTGAGCGTCTCGTCCGCGCCCTTCGCGTCCCCGGCGACGCGCTTGTCCATCGCCGCGTAGAAGAGCGCTTCGGTCTTCTGCGTCGGCGTCTGCGCCGCGGCGACGAGCTGATCGGCCTTGAGCTTGCCCGCGCCGAACGCGGCGACCTTGCCGATCCAGCGCGGGTCGCCCGACGCCTCGACGAGGACGCGCTCGGCGTCGCTCGGCCCTTGCTGCGCTTGCGAGCCGGGCGGCGCGCGCATCTGCCGCTCGAGGAGGCGCACCCAGAGCGCGTAGTAGACGATGTCCTCGCGACCGAGCTCCGCCGAGAGGCCGCGCTCGAGACCTTCGCGCGCGCCCGCGAGGTCGTTCTTCACGAACGCGCGGCCGACGAGCTGCCCGATGGTCGCCGCCGCCTGGCGCTTGTCGCGCGGCGCGGCCTCGAGCGCGCGCTCGAGCGCCTTCTGCGCGCTCGGCGCCGCGCCGAAGCGATCGAGCACGCGGGCGATGAGCCGCTCGACGCGCGCCTTCTCCTCGGCCTCCGCGCCGGTGCGCGCCTTCGCGAGGTCCCTGAGCGCTTCGGCGAGCGGCTTGCGCGCGCCCGTCGCGTCGCCGGACTCGCGCGCGATGTCGCTGGTGAGGAGGAGGATCTCCGCGCGGAGCGCCGGATCCTTCGCCACGTCCTCGGCGGCCAGCGCCGCCTGCAGCCGCTCGATCGCGTCCTTCTGCTTGCCCTCGTGCGCGTCGAGCCGCGCGAGGTTGAGGAGCGTCGATCCCGTCTTCTCGCGCTCCGCCGCATCGGTCAGGAGCTTGCGCGCATCGGCGAGACGTCCCTCGCGGATCTCGATCTCGCCCATCATCGCCATCACGCGGGCGGGGCTCGGCTGGACCTTGCCCTTGGCGGCGGGCGTCTCGGCGGCGGCGAGGATCGGCTGCGCCGCGCGGAAGGTGCGCCGCACGGTGTCCGGCTCCTCGGCCTCGAGCGCGCGCCCCATCGCCTGCATGGTGACCGCGAGGCCGAGCCCCACGATGCGCGGATCGCGCTGCGCCTTCACCGCGTCGGCGAGCACCGCGGGCGCGGCCTCGCCCATCCCGAGATCGACGAGCGCGGTCGCGACGAACGCGGCCGCCTCGGGCGAGGTCGCGTCGAGCCGGTACGCCTCGCACGCCGCGGTGAAGGAGGCGACGCGGAGGAGCTCGGTGTCGCGACCGAAGTCCTCCTCCGGATCGATCCCGCGCCCGCCGCGCTGGGGCGCCGGGCGGAGCATGCGCGCGAGGTCGAGCCACTTGTCGGCCTCGGGTCGCTCGACGACCGCCTCGAGCGCGCGCACGAGCTCGACGCGCGCGAGCTGGCGGATGTTCGCCTTGTCGAGCGCGCCGAGCGCGCCTTGTGGATCGGCGTCGCGCACGTGGATCGCCGCGAGCACCGTGGTGCCGGTCTCGAGCGCGCGGACCGCCTCGAGGCCCTCGTCGCGCGTGATCTGCGAGCCGTGCTTGCGCGCGTTGCGCACCGCGAGCGCCTTCTCGACGAAGTCGACCGTCTTCGCGACCGCGTCGTCGCGCGCCTCCTTGCTCGGCTCGAGGAGGTGGCGCGTCACCGCCGCGGCCTCGAGCGCGCCGGACTGCTGCATGACGCCGCCGCCGGCGGTGTCGCGCGTCCAAGCGCCGATTGCGTCGAGGTGGCTCTTGATGTCGGCCTTCTCCTTCGCGGGCGCGATGCGCAGCAGCATCTCGTAGGTCGCGCGCGCGCGGCCCTCGTCGCCCTTCTTCGCGAAGTCCTCGGAGGCGCTCCTGAGCGCGTCGTAGCCCTGCGGCCCGAGCATCTCGTTCGTGAGCTCGCCCGCGCGCACGAGGTACATCGCGCCGGCGAGCGAGGAGACCGCCTTCTCGCGGTTCTTCGCGCGGTAGCGGGCTGCCACCCGCGTCATCTGTCGCGCCACGACGCCCTGCAGGCGGACCTGCCGCTCCTTGCTCCCGGGCTCGCTCGCGAGGAGATCGCGGACGGCGACGGCGAACGCGTCGTCGCTCACCTCGTTGCTGGCGACCGTGCCGCGCTCGGCATGGTGAACGGGCTTGCCGTACTTCCCTCCCGACCCGCCGCAGGCTGCCGCCGAGAGCGACAGCGCGAGGAGGATGCACGGCACGAGCGAACGCATGGGCGGATGAGTCTAACCCGGGGGACCGCTCGGGAAAACGACGGATCGGCACCTCGCCTTACAGTCGCAGGCTCGGCGCACGGGCGGGAATACGCGAGGCGCCGCCGTCGTTGGAAGCTGGGCTCGTCCCCTCTACGCTCGTGAGCCCATGCCGCATGCGCACCTGCTCGTCGTCGACGACGAGCCCTCGATCCTGACGACGCTCCAGAAGGCCCTCACGCTCGAGGGCTACTCCGTCGACGTCGCCGGCGGCGTGAAGGTCGCGGACGAGAAGCTCAAGAAGAGGAGCTACGACCTCTGCCTGTTCGACGTGCAGCTCCCCGACGGCGACGGGCTGGCGCTCCTCCAGCAGCTGCGCACGCAGAAGAACGAGACGCCCGTCATCATGATGAGCGGCCACGCCACCATCGACACCGCGGTGAAGGCGACGCGGCTCGGCGCGCTCAACTTCCTCGAGAAGCCGATCAACACCGACGGCCTGCTCATCGCCGTCGAGACCGCCCTCCGCCTGCAGCGCGCGGAGAGCGAGGCGCGCGAGCTCCGCGCGGCGAGCGGCGCGACCGGCGAGCTCGTCGGTGACAGCGCGCCGATCAAGAAGCTCGTCGAGCAGATCCAGCGCGCGGCGAAGAGCGCGGCGAGCGTGCTCGTCACGGGCGAGCGCGGCACGGGCAAGGAGCTCGTCGCGCGCGCCATCCACCAGCTCTCGCCGCGGGCGAAGGGACCGCTCGAGAAGCTCAACTGCGCGGCGCTCCCGAGCGAGCTGATCGAGAGCGAGCTGTTCGGCCACGAGGCCGGCGCGTTCACCGGCGCGACGAAGCAGCGGCGCGGCAAGTTCGAGCGGGCGAGCGGCGGCACGCTGTTCCTCGACGAGGTCGGCGACATGCCGCTGCCGATGCAGGCGAAGCTGCTCCGCGTCCTGCAGGAGCGCGAGATCGAGCGCGTCGGCGGCTCCGAGACGATCAAGGTCGACACGCGCGTCGTCGCCGCGACCAACCGCGACCTGGTGAAGGCGTGCGAGAAGGACGCGTTCCGCGCCGATCTCTACGACCGCCTCAACGTCGTCCCGCTCCACATCCCGCCGCTCCGGGCGCGGCGTGAGGACATCCCCACGCTCGCGCGGCACTTCCTCGCGCTCGCGTCGAAGGCGAACGACCGGCCGGGGATGCGCGTCGACGACGCGGCGATCCAGGTACTTGCATCTTACAGCTTTCCCGGCAACGTCCGCGAGCTCCGGAACCTCATGGAGCGGTTGGTCATCCTCACGCCCGACGAGGTGATCTCCGCCGACGACGTGCGCACCTGCCTCCCGGGCGGCGCGGCGCCGAAGGCGCAGGGGCTCTTCCGTCCGGGCGTCCCGTTCCGCGTCCTCGTCGAGGAGGCGGAGCGGCAGATCATCCAGGACGCCCTCGTGCACCACGGCGGGCAGATGGCCGCGACCGCGCGCGCGCTCGATCTCGAGCGGAGCCACCTCTACAAGAAGGCGCGGGCGCTCGGACTCCGGGGCGAGAAGGGCGACGACGACGACGGGTGATCGATCAGAGGCCGGCGGCGAGGATGCCCGCGGCGCTGCCGTGACTCGCGGCGCTCGCGGCCGGCCGCGCCGGCACCGGGCGGCCGAAGACCGCGACGAGCATCAGCGCGAAGAGCACGCCCATCGTCGTGCCCGCGATGAAGAACCATGCGCGCGCGAGGAAGGTCCACGCCGCGTCGGGCAGCGCGGGCAGCGCGTCGAAGGGCGAGGCAGGCGCAGGCGCAGGCGCGGGCGGCGCCATGCGCATCATCGCCGGCAGCTCGGCCGTCACGAGCCCGACGGACGCGGCGAGCCGTGCCTTCGGGGTCGCGGCGAAGGTGTTCTCCATGCACGCATCCCCTACACGTCGCGTTCCATCGCCGGCGGACGTTTGCGGTGATCTCCGCCCGCGCGGATTGCGCAGCCGCTTGCGCGACACGGGCGGGCCCGCGCGTCCCTCGCCCCGGACGCTCCGGCTCCCACGGTCGGCCGCGGTCCATCGGAAATCACCGGGGATCGGTACCCGCCGCGCACGTGGGACTTACGTTCGCCGCGTACCCGGAAGGGAGGGGCATCATGGCAACGGCAGTCCTGTTCATCGGTTGGGATCGACCGCTCCCCGGCGTCGACTCCAAGAAGGCCTTCGGTCACGTGATGACCGAGGTCGTCCCGCACCTGCGCAAGCTCGAAGGCAAGGCGTTCGAGCGCATGGACATGATCGGGCTCACCGCGCACGGCGGAGACATCAACGGGTTCATCCTCCTCCACGGCGAGCGCGCCAAGCTCGACGAGCTGCGACGCACCGACGACTTCGAGGCCGTCGTGATGAAGCTGGACGACATGTTCGGCGGCCTCGCGGTGGTGCCCGGCGTCAACGAGCAGGGCATCCAGGCGGTGATGAACCGCCTGCAGAAGCGCGGGTGATCAGAAGGACGTCGGCAGCCCGGCGTTCTTGAACATCGCGAGGAGGCCCGTCTTGTCGACGGCCTTGATGTACGCCTGCTTCGGCTCGACGAGCTTCCTCTGCACGAGCGACAACAGCGAGTCGTTCATCGTGACCATCCCCTGCCCCTTCGAGGTCTGCATGACGCTCGGGAGCTGGAAGGTCTTGCCGTCGCGGATGACGGCGGAGACCGCGTTGTTGCAGAGCAGGATCTCGTGCGCCGCGACGCGGCCGCCGCCGATCTTGGGCAAGAGGACCTGGGCGATGACGCCCTTGAGCGACTCGCTGAGCATGACGCGGATCTGCGCCTGCCGGTCCGCCGGGAACTGATCGATGATGCGGTCGACCGTGCTCACGGCCGTGGTGGTGTGGAGGGTCCCGAACACGAGGTGACCGGTCTCCGCGGTCTCGATCGCGATGGCGATCGTCTCGAGGTCGCGCATCTCGCCGACGAGGACGATGTCCGGGTCCTCGCGGAGCGCGGCCCGGAGCGCGTTCTTGAAGCTCTTGGTGTGCTGCCCGACCTCGCGCTGGTTCACGAGGCACTTCTTGTTCGGGTGCACGAACTCGACCGGGTCCTCGATCGTGATGATGTGATCGGACCGGTTCTGGTTGATGAAGTCGATCATCGCCGCGAGCGTGGTCGACTTGCCCGAGCCCGTCGGTCCGGTGACCACGACCAGGCCCTTCGACAGCCAGCAGAGATCGAGGCACGCCTGCGGCAGCCCGAGCTGCTGCGCGGTGAGGACCTCGATCGGGATCTGGCGGAGCACCGCGCCCGTGCCGTTGCGGTCCTCGAAGACGTTCACGCGGAAGCGCGCGAGACCGGGCACCTCGTAGGCGAAGTCGGCGTCGCGCAGCGAATCGAAGTCCGCGCGCGCCTTGTCGCTCATGATCTCGCCGACGAGCGCGTGCACCGCGGCGGACGTGAGGACGGGCCGCTCCTTCAGGAACGCGATCTCGCCGTGCACCCGGAGGACCGGATGGTTGCCCGACGACAGATGGAGGTCGGACGCCTTCTTCGCGATCATCTCGCGCAGGAGATCGTCGATGCGCGCCGGACCGGCATGCACGCGCGGCGCGGCGTCCGGAGCGGGCGGAGGGGCCGCCGCCTTGTGCAGCGGCGGGAGATCGAGCTCGATCGAGGGCTGCGTCTTCGCCTTCCCCGGCGGACGGATCGAAGCGCCTCGCATGCGCTTGCTCGTCGTGCGCGGCCGCAGCTCGGGCTCGGCCTTCGCCGGCGGCGGACGCGGCGCCGCGTAGCGAACGGTCACCGCGACCCCGCCGGGATGGCGCAGCGCCTCGAGGACGAACAGCTCGCCGTCCTGCTCGTGCCGCACGATGCGCGGGCGCGTCGCGGACAGCGCGTCGATGTCGTCCTTCGAGAGCAGCTCGCCGAGCGCGTCGAGGAGCATGTTCGGCTTCGTCGCGCCGCCGGGCAGCGCACGCATCATGTCTCCGAGCGTCGCCTGCGGTGCTTCGCCGGGCGTGAACAGGACCTTGTCGGCCCCCGAGTGCTTCAACGTCGCGAGGAGCGTGTGGAGGGACACGGTCTCACGTTCGCAGGTCGCCACGCGCACGTCACCGGTGTTGCGCGAGATGCGCAAGTCGCGCACATCGACCACCCGCGCGCACGATCAGCGCAATCGCTCGCATCGCTCGCATCGCTTGAATTTTTGCACGTCGCGGCGCCTCGCGATGGATCGCGTGGGAGCGCGAAGGCGACACGCCCCCACCAAAAGGATTCCGTGCACTTGTCGAGACGAAGGCGCTGGAACGCCCGCTGCTAGCTTCGCCTCTCCGATGAGCCATCGTTTGCAGGTTGCACGCATCGGTCTGCTGCTCGCCAGCCTCACGTCGTTCGCCGCGTGCTCGAGCGCGCCTGCGGACGAGGGCGCGCCCCCGTCCGTGCAGCTCGACGGACCGCTCGCGAACGCATTCGACGCGAGCGCCGCGAAGGCCGGCGTGCCGCGCGATCTCCTCGTCGCGATCGCGAAGGTCGAGGACGGTCTCGCGATGCCCGCCGAGCGCCTCGGCCTCGACATCGACAACGACGTGCCCGTCGCCGGCCCGCTCCAGCTGCGACGCGGGAAGCTCGACACGCTCGCGCGCGGCGCTGCGCTCTCGGGCGTCAGCGAGATCGATCTGCGCATCCACGCCGACCTCGCGCTCGAAGCCGGCGCGCTCGTCCTCGCGGAGCTCGGCACGAAGACCAACGCGAAGCACGACGACCTCGCGTCCTGGAACGACGCGATCGAGGAGATGAGCGGCTTCGCCGACGCGGCGAACCGCGAGCACTACGCGCACCAGGTCTTCGCGACGCTCGCGCGCGGCGGCTCGTTCGAGGGGCGTGACGGCGAGACGATCGTGCTGCCGAAGCACGACCTGCCGCCGTCGCTCACGCTCGACGTGTCGATGAAGGTGAAGACCCTCGCGGGCGCCGAGTACCCGGGCGCCCAGTTCTTCCCCACGAGCTGCACGAACAAGTGCGATCCGGGACGCGGCGGCGCCTCGGTGCAGTACATCGTGGTCCACGACACCGAGGGCGGCTGGAACGCGAGCGTCGCGACGCTGCAGAACGACCCGGGCAAGAGCGTCCAGTACATCGTGGACGTCGACGGGAAGGTCGGGCAGTTCGTCCCCGAGAACACGACCGCGTACCACGCGGGTAACTACTTCTACAACCAGCGCAGCATCGGCATCGAGCACGTCGGCTATGCGACGAAGCCCTTCCCCGAGAAGGAGTACGCGGCGAGCGCGAAGCTCGTCGACTACCTGGCGAAGAAGTACAACGTCGCGCGCGACCGCGCGCACATCATCGGGCACGACCAGATCCCGAACGGCAGCCGGATCGCACAGTCGAGCGCGCCGTGCTCGGCCTCGCCGAAGTCCTGCCAGAGCAACCTGAATTACGGCGGCGCGTCCCACCACACCGACCCGGGCATCTGGGAGTGGGCGGTCTTCATGCAGCGCTTCGGCGGCACGGCGAAGTGCAACGACGTCACCAACCTGTGGAACTGCTCGAACGACAAGACGCATGCGTTCCGCTGCGCCGGCGGCAAGGTGGAGGTCAATCTCTGCGACGGGCCGGGCGCCTGCGAGGTCAAGCCGAACGGCACGGACGACGTGTGCAACATGCAACCGAAGTCGACGACGCCCGATCCGGCCACGCCGGGGACGCCGGCCGATCCGCCCGCGACGGCGGCGCCGCCGGGTGACGACGGGGCGCCGGAGGGCGACTCGCCCGCACCGTTCCGGACCCCGAAGAGCGCGACCATCACCGACAGCCCCCAGGCCGACGGCGGCTGCAGCGTCACCCGCGAACGGCCGTCGCCCGCGTCCGCCCCGCTCGCCGCGCTCGGCATCGCCCTCGCGCTGGCTGGAATCCGCCGTCGCGGACGTTTCGCGCGCTGACGTACTCCGTCGACGCGTCCATCCGAGACGCGTATCATTCCGAGCAGATGACGCCCACCGACGCCATCCGCTTCTTCGCCGCCACCGACGTCGGCAACGTCCGTGAGCACAACGAGGACAACTTCCTCGTCGACAAGAAGCTGTCGCTGTTCATGGTCGCCGACGGCATGGGCGGTCACGCCGCCGGCGAGGTCGCGAGCGCCATCGCGGTCCGCACGATCCACGAGGAGATCAAGCGCGAGCGCGATCTCCTCACGGACTTCGTCGCCGGCGCGCGCGGCGCGAACCGCGTGACCAACAAGGACGTCCTCGCGCTGATGGAGCACGCCGTCCAGCGCGCGTGCCAGCGGATCCACGAGGAGGCGCAGGCCGATCCGAACAAGCGCGGCATGGGCACGACGCTCTCGTGCCTCCTCATCCTCGGCACGCGCGGCTTCATCTCGCACGTCGGCGACAGCCGCATCTATCTGGAGCGCGCCGGACACGTCCAGCAGGTCACCGAGGACCACACGGTCCTCAACGAGCTGATCAAGCGCGGCAAGCTCACGAAGGAGCAGATCGAGAAGGTCGGCCACAAGAACGCGATCACGCGCGCGGTCGGCGTCTACGAGCGGGTCGACGTCGACACGCTGATGATCGAGGTCCTGCCGGGCGACACGTTCGTCCTCGCGAGCGACGGCCTCACCGGATACCTCGAGACGACCGAAGAGCTCGGGACCTACCTCGCGACCGACGGCGACACGGCGACGAAGAAGCTCGTCGAGCTGGCGAAGAACCGCGGAGGCAAGGACAACATCACCGTCGTCCTCGTGCGCCTCGGCGGCGACGAGAAGGACAACGACGAACGTGCGCGCCGCCTCGCCCTCAAGCGCGAGGTCCTCCAGCGGATGCCGCTGTTCGCGCGGCTCGGCGATCGCGAGCTGCTCCGCGTCATGCAGGCCGTCGAGGTGCGCTCGTACGACGACGGCCAGATCGTCATCCGCGAAGGCGACAAGGGCGACGAGCTGTTCATCGTCCTTTCGGGGAAGGTCACCATCTCCCGCGGCGGCGAGGCCCTCACCCGCCTCGGAGCCGGCGAGCACTTCGGGGAGATGGCGCTCATCCGCGCGGTCCCGCGATCGGCCACGGTCAACGCGGACGGCCCCGCGGAGCTGATCGTCATCCGGCGGCAGGAGTTCTTCGAGCTGCTCCGCACCGAGCACGAGATCGCCGTGAAGATGCTCTGGCAGTTCCTCGGCGTGCTCGCCGACCGCCTCGACGCGACGTCGAGCGAGCTCCGTCACGCGAAGCTCGAGCTGCACGCGGAGGAGATCTCCGAGGACGTCACCATCGAGATCTTCCCGGGGCTCGACGGCGACCGCAGCACGCCCATCGGCGGCCGCTGAACCCACGCCCTCCATCGAAGGTGACGGCGCCCGGAGGAGGGTGATAGCTTCGCCGGGGCATGCGGGCAGGAGCCGCCGCGTTCGCGGTCGTGTTCGGCGCGATCGTCGCGCTGGTGCCGCAGCGTGCGCGCGCCGACGAACCGGTGTCCGCGCGCGAGCCCCGGCTCATGCAGGAGACCGGGGAGAACACCACGGTCATCGACGCCTTCGACGAGGACGATCCGTTCGACGCCACGCTGAGCCTCGGCCTCCGGCAGCAGTGGAAGAGCGCGAACATCCGGCGCGAGTCGAACCTCCAGCAGAACGGCCTCGCGACGGGCGGCTTCACCCCGGCGAACGAGAACATCGCCAGGTACAGCCAGGCGCTCTCCATCCTCGACATCGGCGCGGACGTCGGCCTCTACAAGGACCTCGCGCTCTCCCTCCGCCTGCCCCTCATCCTCTCGGACGCGCGCGAGCTGTCGGACCTCGACGGGTCGACGAAGAACCCGCAGCGCCTCCAGGACAGCACGGGTGACACGCTCTTCAGCGTTCCGTTCAAGAGCCCCACGAGGAGCGGGATCGACTGGATCAGCGTCGCGCTCAACTACGCGGTCTTCAACCAGCAGCGCGATCCGACGAAGCCCACCTGGGTGATCGGGGGCGAGACGCGCATCGGCATCGGCGAGCGTCTCCACGCCTGCAACGACAACGCGGCGATCAAGTGCCCCGATCCCGCGAACCCGACGGGGCCCGGCCGCGATCCCGGCATCTCGCGCGGGATGAACGCGTACATCCTCAATACCGTCTTCTCGCGCCGCTTCGGGTACGTCGAGCCGTACACCGGCTTCCGCGTGCAGGCGGAGGTCCCGCAGTCGAACAGCGACTTCGGCAAGACCAGCGGCCTCAAGGGGACGCTCCTCGACCGCCCGCCGGTGGTCGGCACCTTCACCGTCGGCATGGAGGTGTTCCCCGTCGAGAACCGCGAGCGGTTCCAGCGCCTCTCGTTCGACTTCAAGGTCCGCGGCAGCTACCACTCGCCCGGCCGCGAGTACTCCGAGCTGTTCGACGCGCTCGGCTCCTCGCAGGCGCGGTCGCTCCGCAGCGGAAACCCCGCGTCGTACCGCGCCGGCCCCGACGGCTTCACCAGCGTCGCCGATCCGAACGCGCCGAAGGTCTACTTCACCGGCATCACCGACCAGCAGGCGTTCGGCTCGTTCGGCGGCTTCGCCGGCGTCACGTGGCAGACGGGCGAGTACGTGAAGTTCAACGCCGGCTTCGGGCTCACCCACGTACAGAGCCACCTCATCACCGCGGCGGATGCCTGCAACCCCGACGTGCGCAGCGATGCCGGCGCATCGGGGCCGTGCCGTACCGGCGGCGTGACCGCGGCGGGCGGGACGGTCACCGGCATCCCGAACCCCAACCACCGGCAGTCGATCGATCTGCCCGGACACCGCTTCTCCGTCGACGACACGCTGCTCGTCGATCTGTGGCTGAGCGGCGTCGTCATGTTCTGACATGCGCCGCGCGGCGATCGTCCTCGGCGTGATGCTCGCGGCGCGCACCGCCGCGGCGCAGGAGCCGTCGCCTCCGCCGGACGCGGAGGCCGCCGCCCCGATCCCGACCGAGCACCGTCCGATCGTCGTGTGGCCGACGCTCACGCCCGCCGGCGACGACGCAGGCGCGACGCCCATCCATCGCCCCGCGCCGAACGAAGGCCAGGTGCACGCACGCGCGCAGGAGCTCGACGCGACGCTGCGCGACGCGGTGCAGGACCTCGGCTTCACCCTCGACGTCGCCGATCCGGGACCGACGATGGGCCGGGCGCGCGATCTCGATCTGATCGAGCGCGCGGCGCGAGCGACCGCGCACGGAGGCGGCCCGACCGATCCGGGGACGTGGGTGGTCAGCGCGCGGCTCGAGCCGCTCGGCGGCGACACGTATCTCCTGCGGATCGTCGCGGTGCCTCCGCGCGCCAAGCAGCTTCGCGTGCGGGTGGAGCGCGTGACCGGCGCGGACGTCTCGGTGCGCGGCCTGCTCCTCCTGCGCGATCTGCTCTCGGCGGCGCCCGCGCACGCGACCGACACCGGCCCGCGCCCGCAGGAGTCGGCGCAGCTCGGGATCATGTCCCCGCTCCGCTCGCAGGGCCGCGCGGTGCTCGCGGCGAACGCGGCGCTCTTCGGCGCGTACGTCGGCTTCAGCATCCAGCGCGCGAGCGGCTCGGACGATCCGCGCCTGCTCTATCCGTTGCTCACGCTCGGCACGGGCATCGGTCTCGGAGGCGCGCTGCTCGTCGCCGAGGAATGGGACATCGGCACCGGCGACGCGTGGCTCCTCGCGGGCGGCGCCTGGTGGGGCGCGGCCTCGGGCATCCTCATCGCGAACGGCCGCCACGTGCAGCCGATCAACGATCGCTACGCGTGGGGCGTCGGCGGAGGCCTCATCGGCATCGGGCTCGGGACGTTCGCGCTCACGCGCGGGCGGATCGACGAGGGCGACGCGACGCTCGTGCATTCCGGCGCCGCGATCGGCCTCGGCCTCGGCGCGCTCGCCGATCTCTACTATCGCGGCGATCTCGAGCAGGCGACGCCGTACACCGGCGCGGGTTACGGGGCCGCGGTCGGACTCGTGTCCGCGGGTGCGCTCGCGACGTTCGTGCAGGTCTCGCCTTCGCGCGTCCTGCTCGTCGATCTCGGCGCGGGCCTCGGCGCCGCCGCCGGAGCCGCCGCCGCGAGCCCGCTCGTGTTCGAGGACCCGACCCCCGACAAGACGCGCGGCTTCCTCGCGGCCACCGCGGCCGGCACGCTGCTCGGCGGAGCGACCGCATGGTGGCTCACGCGCGACCGACCGGCGGAGTCCCCGGCGAAGGACCGTGCGCGGCTCCGTCCCCGTGCCGCTCCGTTCGGCGGCGTTGTGGGTGGCACGGAGAGCCCCGCGTACGGCGTCGGCCTGCGCGGGACCTGGTGATCGAATACGGTCCGGCTTACGATCGTCCCAATCGGTATGATCGACGCCCGCGGCCTCTTCTCCTCCGGCTTCTCCGCTGCCTTCGTCCTCTCGCTCCTGGTCGCCTGCGGGTCCGGCGGCTCCGGAGGAGGCGGCGCGACCGACACGTCGTCGTTCGCCTCGCAGTACTGCGAGATCTTCTCCCAGTGCTGCGGGAAGAAGGGGTACCCCGCCGACGGCAGCACGTGCCGGAACTTCCTGAGCCAGAGCGCGAGCGGGCGCACGTACGATCCCGTCGCGGGCGACGCGTGCATCTCCGAGCTGCGCGCGGCGTCGAGCAAGCCGGACTTCTGCGATACCGGCAGCTCGCCGGCGTCGTGCAGCGGCGTCTATCAGTCGGCCGGCGGCGGAGCGCAGCCCGGGGCGACGTGCAAGCAGGACTCGGACTGCGCGAGCTCGCCGGAGGGCAAGGTCGATTGCGCGAGCCACTACAGCAACGGCTCGGAGACGCGCGTCTGCCAGGTCCAGATCAAGGGCAAGGAGAACGACACGCCGTGCCTCGGCACGCGCGACGGCAACCTGACGTCGTTCTCGTCGTCGGGCTCGAACGATGCGCCGCCGCCCTCGCGCGGCTTCATCTGCGACGTCGCCGACAACCTCTACTGCGACGGCCAGACGAAGAAGTGCACGCGGATCCAGGACGTCGGCGGCCCGTGCACCACGGGCGGGACGTACGCGTGCGTGAAGAGCGCGTACTGCGACTTCACCACCAAGACGTGCGTCGCGCGGCTGCCCGCGGGCGCCGACTGCTCCTCGGGAGGCTCGAACGTCTGCCAGGACAAGCTGTATTGCGACACGACCACGAAGAAGTGCACGCAGGGGGTCGCGAATGGAGCGCCGTGCCAGCGCAGCGATCAGTGCGAGTCGCGCTCGTGCGTGAACGGCAAGTGCGAGCAGGGCGGCAGCCTCGGCGATCTCGGCTACGTCCTGCTCTGCGGGCCGAAGACCGGCGGCTGACGGGCCTTCACTTCTTCAGCTTGAGGAGCTTGCCCTCGGGCCCCTCGACGGTGACGTAGATCCACGTCGCGTCGACGGCGATGGCGTTCGGCTTCGGCAGGTCGCCGAGGAGCTTCTCCGGCGTCCCGCGTCCGGTCTTCACGTTGCGCCACAGCGCGCCCTTCGCCCGCACGTCGAGCGCGTAGACGTACGTGTCGTCGAGCGCGATGACGTCGATCTCCGCGAGGTCGTCGGGCGGGGTGATGAGCGAGGTCGGTGTCGCCGCCGCGACGCGCTGCACGCTGCGCACCGCGAGCCCGTCGCTGTAGTAGATCGCGTCCCCGTCGACGGCGAAGGCCCGCGGGCCGATCGCCGACTCGCTCTCCGCGCTGGTCGCGCGGTAAGCCATCGCGGCGCCGGCATCGGGGCCCGCGGTCTTGGGCGCGGACCGGAACACGTTGTCCCCCTCGTCCCAGAAGACGTCGTCGCGATCGATCGCCATCGCGAACAGGTCGGTGGTGTCCGGGCCCGCGCCTGCGATCTGCACCTTCGCGCCCCCCGCGCGGGTGAAGCGGACGATCGCCGGATCGGGCGCGGCCTCCTCGGACGCCATGACGAACACGTACGTGTCGTCGACGGCGATCGCCGCGGGCGCCGGCGTGGTCGAGCCGAGCGGGGCAGCCGTTCCGCCGGCCTTCGGCACCGAGAACACCTGCCCGCCGGTCGCGTAGTACAGCGCGCCGGCCGGCCCGGGATCGGCCGCGAGCGCGACGACCGCCGGTCCCGCGTCCGCGACGGTGCGCGGCGTCGTGGCGTTCTCCTTCTCGAGCGCGTGGATCGCCCCGTCGCTCGTGATCCAGTAAAGCGCGCGTTCGTCCTGCACGAGGAGACGGGGCACGACGAGCTGCCCGACGACGGTCTCCGCGGCGCGTCCTCCCGCGTCGCCCGGCGCGATCGCGTCGCCTCCGGCGTCGGCGGGCGCCGGTCCCGCGCTCAGGTAGTCGAGGTCGCGGACGACGGTGCACGCGACGAGCGCGCTCGCGAAGAAGAAGACGGCCGCGCGCTTCACGGCGCCGCGCTCCGCGTGCGCACGCGCGGCATCCACGGGCGGTCCGCGATGCGTGCAGTCTGCACCTTTGCGGGCGCCCCCAGCGCCGGCAGCGCGAGGACCACGGCCACGGCCGCGGCGACGACCGCCACGCCGAGCGAGACGTCGGCGACGAGATAGTCGCGCTGCACCGGCCTGACGTCGTCGGCGGTGCAGCTCGGCGCGCATCGGCCGGCGAGATCGTCCTCGGTGCTCTTGCCGTGCACGGCGAAGAAGGCGAACGAACCCAGCGCGGCGAGCGCGACGCCGCCCGAGACGTAGGCGAGCGCAGGCACGCGCCTCTCGGGCGCGGGAGCCGGCGCCGGCGCGCCCTCCTGCGGAGGTGGCTTCGGCACGAGCGACGCGAACTCGGCCACCACCTTGCGGTTCTTCTCGCCCGAGGCGACGAGGACCGTCTGTTCGATGACCTTCCCGTCGCCGCGCTCGAAGCGGACGGTGTGATCGCCGGGCTCGACGTCGATCGAGCCGCCGGTGAGCTTGTCGGCCACGACCTTGCCGTCGATCGAGACCTTCACCGACGGGTCGCTCATCCCTTGCTCGTCGCGCGCCTCGAGCGCGACCGACGGGGCGATCGCCTCCATCGCGTCGATCTGCTCGCCGCACTCCTTGCGGAGGACGACGGGGCACTCCGTGCGGGCGCATGCCACGAACTTCTCGCGCGCGGCATGCGGCTTGTTCTGCGTGCGGAGCGTCTGACCCGCCTCGTGTGCCGCGACGCACGCCGCCTTCGGGCTCGTCTTCGGGCTCGGCTTCGCCGCGGAGGCCGTCGCCGGCGCGAGGACGAGGGCGGCAGCGAGGGCAAGCAAGGAGATATGCCTGCGCTCTACAAGCATTCCACCTTGAAGTGCTTCAAGCCCTGCGCGTCGATCTCCCAGGGCACCTCGCAACCGGGCTTCTTCGATCCGGACCGTGCGCCGGGCTTCTTCGCCGTCGGCGTCGCCGCCGGCGTCGCGCTCGCGGTGGCGCTCGTGACGGGACGCGCGACGGGGGCTGCCGAAGAGGCGACCGGCGGGGGCGGCGGCGGCACGGGGGCGGCCACCGAGACGATCACCGGCTCGGGCGCGGGCGGCTGTCCCGCGCTCGCCGCCGGCCGCGTCGCGATGAACGCGACCCCGAGCGCGACGAGCAGCGCGATCGCCCCCGACAGCGCGAGCACGAGCGAGCCACGCGACGTCCGCGGCGCCGGCGGCGGCATCACGCTCTGCGACGTGTTCACCGTCGAGAGCTGGGTGTGCTCCTGCCCCGCGATCGCCGGAGGGGCCGGAGGCGGCGGAGCCGCAGGCGCGCGGGCGCCGACGTCGGTCGGCATGTCCGCCACCACGCGGCGGCGCTCGGCCTCCTCGATCGCGCGGCGTAGCTCGGGATCGGTGGTCTGCGCCGCCTCGAGCCGATGCGACGATCGCTCGACGACCTGCACGAGCTCCGCGCGCGCGGTGAGCGTCGCGGCGCCGACCTCCGAGACCCATCCGCCGATCTCCTTCGGCCGCGGGATCCGCACCGCATCCTCGAGCGCGTGCGCCATCTCCTCGGCGGTGGCGAAGCGGCGCTCCGGATCGCGCGCGAGGCCACGCATGACGGCGGCGTCGAGCGCGGGCGATACGTCCACGCCGTGCTTGCTCGGCCGATCGATGTCGGCGGTGAGCACGCGCGCCATCGTCTCTTGCGGCGAGTCGGCGGCGAAGAGGCGGCGGCTCGCGAGGAGCTCCCAGAGGCAGACCGCGGCCGCGAAAATGTCGGTCCGGCGATCGACCGATCCGTGCTGCAGCTGCTCGGGCGCCATGTACGCCGTCTTGCCCTTGAGCTGACCGTCCTCCGTGGAGGTCGCGCGCGAGGCGGCCTTCGCGATCCCGAAGTCGAGCACGCGGGCGACGCCGTCGGCCCCGACGAGGATGTTCTGCGGGGAGACGTCGCGATGCACGATGCCGAGCGGCTCGCCGTTGCGATCGCGCGCTTCGTGCGCCGCGTGGAGACCGTGGAGCGCCTGCGCGACGATCGCCGCCGCGAACGCGGGCGGGATCCGCTGGCCGCGATGGAGGACCACCTTCGCGAGGTGGGCGAGCGAGTCGCCCTCCACGTACTCCATGACGACCAGGAGCTCGCCGCCCTCCGCGACGACGTCGAGCGTGGGGACGACGTTGGGATGACGGATCGTCGCCGCGAGCCGCGCCTCGTCGAGGAGCATCGCCACGAACTCGGGGTCCTTGGCGTAGCCGTCGTGCAGGCGCTTGATCGCGACGGTGCGCGAGAAGCCCGCCGCGCCGAGCAGCCGGCCGAGATGGACGGTGGCCATCCCGCCGGCCGCGATGCGGTCGTGCACGACGTAACGACCGACGAGGCGGCCATTGCTCTTGGTGGGCTCCTCGCGCATGCGGCCCCACCGGCGATCGTATCACACGGTCCCGATGCCGATTCTCAGGCCTTGCCGCCGCCTCCGCGCGGACGCGGAAGGTTGTACTCGCCGAGACGCGAGACGAGGGTGCGGCGAGAGATCCCGAGGAGCTGGGCGGCCTTCGTCTGGTTGCCCGCGCACTTCTCGAGCGCCTCGACGATGCGCTGGCGCTCGAACGCGGCGAGGTCGTTGCGCAGGCGCGCGCCGGCGGCGGCGTCGCCGACGTGCTCGCCCGCCGGCAGCACCATCGGATCGATGGCGTCGCCGCTCGACAGGAGCACCGCGCGATCGATCGCGTTCTTGAGCTCGCGCACGTTGCCAGGCCAGTCGTAGCTCTCGAGCCGCGAGATCGCCTCGGGCGTGAGGGCGAGCGCGGGGCGTCCGGCCTCGGCCGCGGCCTTCGCGAGGAGGTCGCGCGCGAGCTCGGCGATCTGCTCGCGGCGCTCGCGGAGCGGCGGCACCTCGATGGTGATGCCGTTCAGGCGGAAGTAGAGGTCCTCGCGGAAAGCGCCCTCGCCCACGAGCGCGCGCAGATCGCGGTTGGTCGCGGCGATGAAGCGGAGATCGATCTTGCGCGGCTCGGCGCTGCCGATGCGGACGACCTCGCCGCGCTCGAGCACGCGGAGCAGCTTCGCTTGCGTCGCGAGCGGGAGCTCGGCCACCTCGTCGAGGAAGAACGTGCCGCCGTTCGCCTGCTCGAACAGGCCGGCCTTGTCGCCCTGTCCGAAGAGCTCGACCTCGAGGATGTCCTCGGAGAGCATCGCCGCTTCGACGCGGACGAACGGGCCCGACGCGCGGCGCGACGCCTTGTGGACGCGCTCGGCGACGAGCTCCTTGCCGACGCCGGTCTCGCCGGTGACGAGCACGTGGATGTTCCCCGCCGCGACGAGGCGGACGAGGCGCTCGACGCGCTGCATCGGCGTCTCGTTCGCGCGCGCGCCCGGCGGCGCGATGGTGGCCCCCTGCGGGACCAGCGGCTTCGTCGTGATCTTCGGGGCGGCGCGCGTCGCCGTCGCGCGTGCGGCCGCGGAGGCATCGCCGCCCTGGATGACGAGGACGACGGTTCCGAGCTCGATGACCTCGCCGGGGACGATCGCGACGGGGACGCCGGACGTGACGACCTTGCCCGCGACCTTCGTCCCGTTGGCGCTGCCGGCGTCCTCGATCTTCGTCACCGCGCCGAGGTGCAGCACCGCGTGCTTGCGCGACACGCTCGTGTGATCGATGCGGACGTCGCAGCCCGACGAGCGGCCGATGGTCAGCGTGCCCGACGGGGGCAGCGGCCGCGAGAGCGAGCCGCCGTCCCAGAACGCCGTCAGCCGCGGCTCGTTGGCGCCGGACCGTACGTCGGCGGTCAGCTCGGTGCGTCCGTCGAGGCGATCGGTGCTCTCGCGATCCTGGGAAGACATTCCGTTCATTACAGCATACCCAGTCGGTCCCATGACCCGTGGCATGTGCACCTACCTTGCCGACCGCCGATCGAAGCGAGTCGCGCAGGAGCTTGCGCGATCCGCGCGACGGGGCGCACGCCGCGAGAAGAGAATGGAGCGGACGAGGCGAGCGGGCGGCGCACGCGCGGTCCAGGGGGGTGATCCACCGCGAGAGGCTGGATCGACCGGGCACCGTCTCGGCGACCACCGCACCCGCCCGCTTGCGCAGATCCGCGCATTTTTCCGGGGGACGCACTGCCGCCCACACTGGCACACACGGTGCAGCTCGGCTGTCTGCCATGCACGCCAAGTCCTCGATCGGCCTGCTCTTCCTCGGACTCGCTGCCGCCGTCGGCGTCGCCTGCTCGTCCCCCGCGCCCGACGACGGCGCGCGCGGCGCGAGCGCGAAGGTCACCCAGGGCGCGTTCGACAAGAACGCGGTGCTCGACGACGTGTCGCTGCGCGACGTCGACGCGATGACCTCGGAAGACGTGCAGGCGTTCCTCGACGAGACGCCGTGGGGGACGCGCTCGGCGCTGGCGACCTACGAGGTGGAGGGCAAGACCGCGGCGCAGATCATCCACGCGACGGCGGTGAAGCACGGCATCAACCCGCTCGAGCTCCTCGTGCGCCTCCAGATGGAGCAGGGGCTCATTCGCAAGACGACGGCGACCGACGCGACGATCGACGTCGCGTTCGGCTGCGGGTGTCCGCACAGCCCGGTGTGCTCCGACAAGTACATGGGCTTCGAGAACCAGGCGGAGTGCGCCGCGGGCACGCTCTCGCGCTCGATGGATCGCGCGGTCACGTCGACCGGCACCGTGAGCGGCTGGGCGCGCAGCCGCGCGAAGCAGACGGAGGACGGCGTGACGGTCACGCCGAAGAACGCCGCGACGGCTGCACTCTACACGTATACGCCGTGGGTCGGCGAGGCCGGCGGAGGTCGCGAGGGCGTCGGCGGCGCGAGCCTTCACTTCTCGGTGTGGGATCGCTTCGCCACCGCGGTCGGCTACGGCGCGTGGGCGACTCCGACGGAGACGCCGCGCACGAGCGAGACGGACGCCGGCGCGCCTTCGTCGGACACCGACGCGGCCGCACCGGGCGATCCCGGCGAGGGCGAGGAAGAGACCGCGGACGCGTCGGCGCCTCCGGCGAGCGACGCCGGCACGCGCGGCGACGCCGCGCCGAAGGACGAAGAAGCGCCCCCGAGCGACGGCTCCGACGACGGCGAGATCCTCGGCGAGGGCAACGCTCCTCCTGCGTCGAACAGCGCGCCGCCGAAGTCGAGCTCGCCCGGCCGCCGCGGCCCCGAGGAGCTCCCCGAGGCGACGGAGGAGGAGCTCGCGGGCAAGCCGAAGTCGACGGGCGGCTGCTCGACGACCGGCTCGAGCGGACACGGCGACGCGGCGGCGATCGCCCTCGCGACCGCCGCCGTGATCGTCGCCGCGCGTCGCCGTCGCGACGCTACGTCGTGAGCGCGGCCGCGACCGTCTCGACGTCGACCGAGCCGCGCACCGCGCGCGCGCCCTTGCCCTCCCAGGCGACCTTGCCGTTCGCGATGCCGGCGTACATCTCCTGGTAGATCGTCGCGCCTTCGGTCGAGAACCCGAAGCTCGTCAACGCAGGCACGACCGCCTCGAGCGGCGCCGCCTCGGCCTCGACCGCGCGCCCGAGCACCTTTCCGAACGCCGCGGCGACGTCGTTCGGCGACCAGTCGCGCGGCCCCGACAGCTCGATGACGTCGATGCGCGACGCAGGCGGGCCTTCGGCGAGCGCCCGCGCGGCGACGCGACCGATGTCACGCGTCGCGACCATCGGCATCACGTGATCCGGTCGGACGAACGTGGGGAGCTTCCCGCCCTTCGCCGCGGCGGCGACGCTCCCCCAGTTCTCGAGGAAGTACGCCGCGCGCACGAACGTGAGCTTCGCCGTGGTGTCCTCGGCGAGCTTCTTCTCTGCGTAGTGGAGCAGCGCGATCGGCCCCGTACCGTCCTCGTGCTGCGCGCCGATCGACGACAGGAGGACGACGTGCCCCACGCCGCTCGCGGCGACCGCAGAGGCGATCGCGTCGGCCTTCCGCCGCTGCTCCTCGCGCACGTGCGTCGCGCTCGCCTTCGTCGGCGGCAAGAGGAAGTACGCCCCCGAGGCGCCGGCGAGCGCCCTGCCGAGGGCCGCCGCGTCCTCGAGCTCCGCGACCGCGACCTCGGCCCCGCGCTTCTTCCATGGCTCTCCTTTCTGCGCGTCGCGCACGATGACCCGGACCGGCTTGCCCTGCGAGAGCAGCGTGTCCGCGACGACTCCGCCCGTGTTCCCCGTGACTCCAGCGATGACGAACATTCGATGACCTCCGGTTCGCCAGACAACGTGCGCCCGTGGCGATGATTCGCCCAATCGATAGAATCGATACTCGTCATGCATGAGGTGAATATCGGCTCCGTCGACCTGAACCTCCTCGTCGCGCTCCGCGCGCTCCTGTCCGAGCGCCACGTCACGCGCGCCGCGCGGAGCATCGGTCTCTCGCAACCGGCGATGAGCCATGCCCTCGCCCGCCTGCGCGAGCTCTTCGACGATCCGCTCCTCGTGCGCACCGCGTCGGGCATGCAACCGACGCCGCGCGCCGAGGCGCTCGCGCCTGCGCTATCGGCGGCGCTCGACGATCTCGCGCGCGTGATCGCGCCGCCGGGCGCGTTCGAGCCGCGGCGTTCGACGCGTCGCTTTCGGCTCATCGCCGACGACTACACCGAGCTCGTCCTCCTCCCGCACGTCCTCGAGCGCGTGTGGGAGGCCGGCCCGGGCATCGACGTCCAGGTCGGGGCTCCGTCGCACGGGCTGTCGGACATCGTCGAGGGCCGCGCGGACTTCTCGATCGTGCCGGCGCGCAGCGGTCCGGCCCCGCGTGGGATCTACGTCCAGAAGCTGTTCCACGAGGACTTCGTCGCGGTCGTGCGCGCCGATCATCCACACGTGAAGAAGAAGCTCTCGCTCGACGAGTACCTCGCGCTGCCTCACGCGCTGATCTCGCCGCGCGGGCAGGTCGGGAGCGTCGTCGACAACGCGCTCGCGAAGCTCCGGCGCTCGCGCCGCGTGGCCGTCGAGATCCCGCACTTCCTCGTCGCGCCTCACCTCGTGCGGAGGAGCGATCTCGTCCTCTTGCTCGGCAAGCGCGTGGCGGCGGTCATGGCGGAGCCGCTCGGCCTGCGCGTGCTCGAGCCGCCGCGCGAGCTCGATCTCGAGGGCTTCACCGTCTCGCTCATCTGGCACGAGCGCCACCGCGCCGATCCGGCGCACGCCTGGTTCCGCCGCGTGATCGCCGGCGCCGCGAAGGCGATCTAGCGTGCGCCCACGAGCCGCCGGACGAACGGCACGACGTGCGCGTTCACCGCGCCGGAGTCCTCGAGCGGCGACATGTGCCCGAGGCCGTCGAGCACGGCGAGCTCGGCGCCCGGGATCGCCTGCGCGATGTTCCTCGCCTTCTCGAGCGGCGTCGCCTTGTCCTCGCGACCGACCACCACGAGCGTCGGCGTGCGGATGGCGCCGATCCGGTCGAGGATGCTCTTGCGGTGCACCATCACCGCGAGGCCGCCCTTCGCGAGCCCGTCGCGATCGAAGCCCATCGCGCGGCGGTACGCGGCCTCGAGCAGGTCGGGGCGCGTCGCGATCGTGCGCGGCGCGAACATCTCCGGCGCGACCTCCTTGACGAAGAGCGAGTACGGGAAGCCGGCGCGGCGGTGCAGCGCGAGGAACGCGCGGTACTTCACGCGTTCGGCGAGCGAGTGCGCCTCCGCGCTCGTGTCGAGCAGCGCGAGGCCGGCGACGCGCGACGGGTGCTGGAGCGCGAAGCGCATCCCGGTCATGCCGCCCCAGGAGAGCCCCACGAGGACCGCGCGATCGAGGCCGAGATCGCCGAACACGTCGACGAGCGCGTCCGCATGCTCCTCGAGGCTGAAGCGCGGCGGACGCTCGCTCCGGCCGTGGCCGGGCCCGTCGATCACCACGACGCGGCCGAGCTCGGACAGCGGCTCGAGCTGTCCGCGCCACATCCCGCCGTCGAACAAGAGGCCGTGGAGGAGGACGATCGCGGGATCGGCCTTCGTCTTCGGCTCGCCGCGCTCCTCGTAGAACAGGCGACCGAGCCGCGTGCGAACGTAAGCCATGGGTCGAGAGGATGGTTCAGGAGCGCCCGGCGAGCAAGACATCGCCCGCGGCGGCGGCTCGCTTCCTCCGTCGACGCGAGCGGCAGGCGATGGAAAGCGAAGCGGCCGCGGAGCTCGATGCTCGCGCGGCCGCTCGGGGACCGAAGCGCTCTCGCGCTCAGGTCACGGGAAGATCTCGCGCTCCTTGTACACCGCCTCGATGCGCTGGAGCGCGAGGGCGTACGCGGCGATGCGGCGATCGACCTTGTGCTGGCGCGCGAAGTCGGCGACCTCGCGGTACGCGCGGGTCATCGCCTTCTCGAGCTTCGCGTCGACCTCTTCCTCCGTCCAGCTCTCCGAGCGCTTGTTCTGCACCCACTCGTAGTAGCTGACGGTGACGCCGCCGGAGTTGGCGAGGACGTCGGGGAGGATGTCGGTCCCCTTGTCGAGGAGGATCTTCTCCCCGGCCGGGTTCGTCGGGCCGTTGGCGCCCTCCGCGATCATCTTCACGTCGAGCCAGCGCGCCTCGTTCTCGCCGATCTGGTTCTCGAGCGCGCACGGCGCGAAGATGTCCGCCTTCGTCTTGAAGAACTCCTCGCGCGTGATCGCCTTGCCTCCGGGGTAGCCCGCGATCGAGCCGTGCCCCTGGACCCAGTCCTGGAGCTTGTGCGCGTTGAAGCCCTCGGGGTTGATCATGTAGCCCGAGTGGTCGCCCACCGCGACGGTCGAGACGCCGAGGCGCGAGAGGATGACCGCGAGGTGCGAGCCGACGTTGCCGAAGCCCTGCACGGACATCGTCGCGCCCTCGAGCTCGAAGCCCTTCTCCTTCGACCACTCGATCACGCAGTAGACGATGCCCTGGCCGGTCGCCTTCGCGCGGCCGAGCGTTCCGCCGGACGCGACCGGCTTGCCGGTGACGACGCCCTTGACGCTCTGCTTGTTCGCCGCGCCGACCATGTTCGAGTACGTGTCCATCATCCACGCCATCGTCTGGCTGTTCGTGCCGACGTCGGGCGCGGGGATGTCGTACTCGGGTCCGATGTTCTCGCCGAGCGCGTGGGTGAAGCGACGCGTGATGCGCTGGAGCTCCGCCTTCGAGACCGCGTGCGGATCGAACTTGATGCCGCCCTTGCCGCCGCCGAACGGGACGCGCATGAGCGCGCACTTCCAGGTCATCATCGCCGCGAGCGCCTTCACGTCGTCGAGGGTGACCGACGGATGGAAGCGCACGCCGCCCTTGAACGGCCCGAGCAGGTTGTTGTGCTGGACGCGGTAGCCCTTGAAGAGCCGAACCTCGCCGCTGTCCATCTTCACGGGGAAGTTGATGATCAGCTCGTTCTTCGGCTGGCTGAGGATCGTGCGGACGTAACCTTCGAGGTTGATCGTGCGCGACGCGCGATCGAGGTAGTCCTGGACCACCTTGAAGAAGTCGTACTCCTTCACGATCGTGCGAGAGGAGCCCGGCGGTGTCGGAATGACGCTCGGCTGCACGGGCTTCAGCAACGTCTCGGAAGGGATGTCGTTGGGGCTCATCGCGGCTTGTCTTAGCCGCGTTTGACAGGAGGGCAAACGGTAAACTTTTCGCCCGCTTGACGCCGCATTGCGTCGGAAAACATTCGTCACTCAGGGCTGAGTTACGGAGACCCCTTCGGCACGATCCAGAGCGTGTACAGATACGTGACGGCGGATGTCAGCATCAGCGCATCGACGCGATCCAGGATCCCCCCGTGGCCGGGGACGATCGCGCCCGAGTCCTTCACGCCGGTCGATCGCTTGAGGGCCGACTCGCCGAGATCGCCGGCCTGTCCGAAGACGCTCGCGACGAGGGCGAGCGGGATGCCGTGGGCGAGCGACAGCGAGGGGAGGAACCAGAAGTGCGCGAGCACGGCGCCGAGCACGCTGCCCGCCAGGCCGCCGATGGCGCCTTCGACCGTCTTCTTCGGCGAGACCGCCTCGTACAGCTTCCGCTTCCCGAGGAAGCGACCGGCGAAGTAGCCGCCGGTGTCCGCGAACCACGCGAACATGATCGTGACGACGACGTAGCCTGGTCCGACGCCGTCGCCGAGATCGCGACGGAGGAGCGCGAGGAGCGTGAGCGGCACGCCCACGTAGAGCGGACCGAAGCCCATCGCGCTCGCGCGCAGGGCGGCGGTCTGCATGTCGCCGAGGCGTACGAGCGTGAGCAGCGGGCCGAGCAGCGGGACGGCCACCAGGATCGTCACGAGGATCCGCGCGTCCCCGTCCGCCACGTACGTGGCGACCGAGGCGAGCGCGGTCATGAGCACCCCGAGCGACTGCGACACGCGGTCGCCCGGGTGGGTCATGTTGAAGAGCTCCCACGACCCGATCAGCGTGGCGACGAACACGAGGAGGAAGAACCCCCACGGCGGCCCCTTGTAGAGGAGGGCCACGATGAGCGGCGCGCCCACGGCCGCGGTCGCGACGCGGACGGCGAGGTTGGAGTTCGCCTTCTTCGTCTCCTCGCGCTTGTCGTCGTTGCGCTTCTGGTCCTTCAAGGAGGGCGCCTCTGCCTGGCTCATTCGCGTCACCCGGGCCGTAGCACGCAGCTTGCCAGCGATCACTCACGAAGCGCGAGCTTCTTCGACGACCGGCCCGTCACCGGAGGAGGACGTCGTCGATCCGGACGGTCCACGCGCCGTGCGCGCCGTCGATGTACGGCAGCCCGAGCGCGGATTCGACGACCCCGCTCGCGAAGGGCGGCGACAGCACCGCGCCGTCGACGAGGCGCTTGCCGTCGCGATCGAGCGAGACGGCGGGGCCGCCGGCTCCTCCGATCCGCACGTCCAGGTCGATGCGCGTCCACGCGGTGGGCGCCGGATCGTCGAGGTCGGCGAGCGTCTGGTAGTAGCCGGTCTTCTCCCGGTACTCGAACAGGAGGAGCTTGCCGGTCTGGGCATGCGCCGCGAGCGTGACCTCGTAGCCGTCGTCGCCCTCGAAGAACCAGACCTTGAGCAGCTGCGCCCTGCCCGCGCTCGTCGCATCGATCGCCTCGAGCCGGATCGCCGCGGAGAGCTGCACGCGCGCCCGCGCGTTCGCGCTCGGCCGGACGATCGCGAACACCGACTGGGGCGTGGCGGCCGCGGGCGAGGTCACGAGCATCGAGCGCGGCGCGGAGGTGGACGACGCGTCGTCGACGACGGCCGTCCCGCCCGACGTCTGCACGAACGTGAACCGCGAGAGCCCCGCGTCGCCGTCGAAGTCCTCGCAGAACGAGGAGCTCCCGCCCATCGTCGCGCAGAACCCGCTCGCAGCGTCCACCGCGTCGCGCGCGTCCGCGCCCGCGCCGGCGCCGCTCGCGTCGGCGGGCGAAGGGCCCGCCTCGGCGGCATCGGACGCGTCCGGCACCGGAGGCCCGCCGCTGCTGTAGCCGCTGAAGTCGCCGAGCGAGCACGCGCCGATCGCGCCTGCGAACGACGCCGCGACGAAGCTGCGCGCGCGGGGAGCCACCGCCCGCGATGATAGCGTCTTCAGCCGACGAGGCGGAGCGCCGGCTTCTCCGCCGGGTTCTCGATCGGCAGCGCGGGCTTGCCGACGAGGCCGAAGCGGCGCTCGCGCTGCTGGTAGCTCGCGATCGCCTCGTACAGATCGCTCTCCATGAAGTCCGGCCAGAGCACGTCGGCGAAGTGCAGCTCCGCGTACGCGAGGCCGTAGAGGAGGAAGTTCGAGATGCGCCGCTCGCCGCCCGTGCGGATGACCAGATCGGGGTCGCCCACGGTGAGGCTCGGCATCCGCGCGTGGAGCGCGTGCTCGGTGACGTCCTCGGGACGCAGGCGTCCGTCGGCCACCGCGGTCGCGAGCTCGCGCGCGGCGGTCGCGATCTCCTCGCGGCCGCCGTACGACAGCGCGAGGGTGAGCGTCATCTCCGGGTTCTCCGAGCTGTCGTTGCGGAGCGGATCGAGCACCGCGCGGACCACGGACGGCAGGCGCCCGAGGTTCCCGACCGCGTTGAGGCGGATGCCGTTGTCGAGGATCTCCTCGCGCTCGGAGAGCAGGAACTCGCGGAGCAGCTGCATCAGCGCGTCGACCTCTTCGTCGGGGCGCGCCCAGTTCTGCTCGCTGAAGGCGTAGAGCGTCAGGGCCTTGAGCCCGAGCCGGCGGGACGCGCGGACGATCCGGCGGACGGCCCTCGATCCCTCGCGGTGGCCGTCGACGCGCGGCTGGCCGCGGAGCTGCGCCCAGCGACCGTTGCCGTCCATGATGATGCCGACGTGAGAAGGAAGATTGCGTGCTTCGACGAAGACCATGGACCGATGTTCCGGGATGGCTACCACTTGCGGCCTCTTGCGGCAATGACGCCCTGGAGCTCGCATTTGTTCGACCGTTCGCCCCCGGGCCGCGGCCGTTCGGCCATGCGCGCGGTGCGCGCCCGGGCGCGGCTCTCTCATGCGCGCGCCCACGCGCGACCGACATGGTAGTTTCCCCGCCATGATCGGCACCAAGGTGACGCTCCGCCTCCGGATGAGCACGCACGACGCGCACTACGCGGGCGAGCTCGTGGACGGCGCGCGGATGCTCGGGCTCTTCGGCGATCTGGCGACCGAGCTGCTCATCCGCCTGGACGGCGACGAGGGCCTGTTCCGGGCCTACGAGCAGGTCGAGTTCCTCGCCCCGGTCTTCGCCGGCGATTACATCGAGGCGACCGCAGAGCTCGTGAAGGTCGGCAACACGAGCCGCACCATGACGTTCGAGGCGCGGAAGGTCATCGCGAACGTGCGCCAGCCGGGCGTGGTGCCGAGCGCGGCCGACGTGCTCCGCGAGCCGGTCGTCGTCTGCCGCGCGGTCGGCACCTGCGTCACACCGAAGGAGATGCAGCGCAAGCCGAAGGAGCTCTACGTGCCGCAGCTCCCGGTCGGAGAGGCGCCGTCGCCCCAGCCGGTGGTCACGCCCTCGTCCGATCGCGGACCGAGCACGCTCGGCTCGCTCGAGGCGCACTCGCCGGAGCTCGTCCTCACCGCGGCGATCGTCGGCGCGGAGGTCACGCGCGAGCACACGCCTCATCTCCCGATCACCCCCGACGAGATCGCCGACGAGGCCGCGCGCTGCCGCGAGGCGGGCGTCGCCGTCATCCACCTCCACGTCCGCAACGACGACGGCTCGCCGACCCAGTCGCGCGACCGCTTCATGGAGACCATCGAGCGCATCCGCAAGAAGACCGACTGCATCATCCAGGTCTCGACCGGCGGCGCGCTCGGCATGTCGATCGACGAGCGCGCGCAGCCGCTCGACTGCAAGCCGGAGATGGCGACGCTCAATTGCGGCTCGCTCAACTTCGGCGACGACGTGTTCGTCAACACGCGCCCGCAGATCCGCGACCTCGCCGCGCGCCTCCGCAAGGCCGGCGCCGTCGCCGAGCTCGAGTGCTACGAAGTCGGCCACGTCGAGGAGGCGCTCGCGCTCGCCGAGAAAGGCATCGTCGACCGGCCCCTCCACTTCCAGTTCGTCATGGGGGTGCCCGGCGGGATCGGCGCGCGCGAGGAGAACCTCCGCCACATGATCGCGCTCGTCCCGAAGGACGCCTCCTGGGCGGTGGCCGCCGTCGGTCGCTTCCAGCAGCCGCTCACCGAGCTCGCGATGCGCCTCGGCGGCCACGCGCGCGTCGGGCTCGAGGACAACATCTACCTCTCGAAGGGCGTCCTCTCGGAGGGCAGCGCGCCGCTCGTCGCACGCGCCGCCGCGTACGCGCGCTCGATCGGCCGCATCCCGGTCGACCCCGCGCGCGCCCGCGCGATGCTCCTCTCGCGTCCAGCATGAAGGTCTCGACGCGCACGATCGTCGGCGACGCGCTCACGCCGGTCCGGGCGTACGCCGCGCTCCGCGCCGCCGATCCCGACGGCGCGTCGTTCCTCCTCGAGAGCGTCGTCGGCGGCGAGCGCTGGGGCCGCTTCTCGATCCTCGGCTATCGACCGAAGTACGAGGCGGTGCTCGATCGGAGCGGCTGGTCGCTGCGCGGCCGCGGTCCCCTCCCCTCGTTCACCCCCGATCCCTCGGCGAAGGATCCGATCGGCGCGATCGATCCGCTCTTCCGTCCGGCGCCCACGCCCGGCACGCACGACCGCGACGTCGCCACGCGCTTCGCGCGCGCGCACGTCGGCTACATGGCATGGGACATCGTCCACCTCATCGACAAGGTCCCCCCGGGCAGCGACGAGACGTGGAAGAAGCACTACCTCGCGCTCGCGCGCTTCCTCGGCGGCTGCACCGTCGTCGTGTTCGACGCGCTCGCGCAGACCGTGACCGTCGCCTCCGAGCACCAGGCCGACGTCGATCGCGCGCTCGACGACCTCTCGCGCGACGTCCACCTCTCGGACATCGCCATCCCCGATCGATCGCGCATCCCCTCCGACGTGTCCGTCGACCTCGACGACGCCGCGTACATCGAGCGGGTCGAGCGCGCGAAGGAGTACATCGCCGCGGGCGACGCCTTCCAGATCGTGCTCGCGCGCACGTTCTCCGTCCCGCGCGCCGGTCGCGATCCGTTCGACGTCTATCGCGCGATGCGGCTGATCAACCCGTCGCCGTACATGTACTTCCTCGATCTGCCGCCCGGCCCCGGCGAGGTCGCGCGCGTGCGCATCGCGGGCGCGAGCCCCGAGACGATGGTGCGCCTCGAGGACGGCACGATGACCGTGCGCCCGATCGCGGGCACGCGGCCCCGCGGCAAGACCGAGGCGGAGGACCTCGCGCTCGAGCAGGACCTCCTCGCCGATCCGAAGGAGCTCGCCGAGCACGTCATGCTCATCGATCTCGGACGCAACGACGTCGGGCGCGTGGCGGAGATCGGCTCCGTCGCGCTCGCCCGCAAGATGGAGATCGAGCGCTACTCGCACGTCATGCACATCGTCAGCGAGGTGCGCGGCCGGGTCCCGCCCTCCGTCCCGCCGCTCGAGGTCGTTCACTCCGCCTTCCCCGCGGGCACGCTCTCGGGCGCGCCGAAGATCCGCGCGATGCAGATCATCCGCGAGCTCGAGGCGCGCCCGCGCGGCATCTACGGCGGCGCCGTCGGCTACGTCGCCCGCACGGGCGACCTCGACTTCGGCATCGCCATCCGCACGATGGTCTGCAAGGGCGACACGTTCGAGGTCACCGCGGGCGCGGGCGTCGTCGAGGCGAGCAGCCCGCAAGCGGAGGCCGACGAGACCCGCAACAAGGCGCGCGGCGTGCTGTGCGCGATCGAGGCGGCGCCGAAGGGCGTGGCGCCTCCGTCGGTGCGCGATCTCCCTTCGGCGTGAAGCGGCCGCCGTCTTCGCGCCGCCACACGTGTGCAGCGCCCTGCACGCGTCCCGCGGCGGACCCCGCCCAAACGCGCGGGCCCGCGTGCTGGTGCGCGCCGTGCAGTCGCGCCCGGCATGTCGTCTTCCTTCGCCGAGCACAAGCGCCGCTTCATCAAGGACACCGGCTCGCGGGCCCTCTGGTCGTTCGAACGCACGATCGCGCGCCACTCGCGGGTGCCCGACGCTCCGCTCCCCGATCGCCGCTCGTTCCCCTGGCTCGACGCGCTCGAGCGCGCCACGCCCGCGATCCAGCGCGAGCTCGATGCCCTGCTCGTCCACCGCGATCTGCTCCCCGACCTCCACGCGATCTCGCCCGACCAGCGCTCGATCACGAGCGACGATCGCTGGAAGACGTTCTTCCTCTACGGCTTCGGCAAGCGCTCCGCCGCCAACTGCATGCGCTGCCCGATCACCGCCGCCGCGCTCTCGCGTGTCCCGGGCCTCGTCACCGCGTTCTTCTCCATCCTCGCGCCGGGCAAGCACGTCCCGCGTCACCGCGGCGTCTACAAGGGACTGCTGCGCGCGCACCTCGGCCTGAAGGTCCCGCGTCCCGACGCGTGCCGCATGGTGATCGACGGCCGGACCGTCCGCTGGCGCGAGGGCGAGGCCTTCGTCTTCGACGACACCTACGAGCACGAGGTCTGGAACGACGGTGGCGAGGACCGCGTGGTGCTCCTCCTCGACTTCTTCCGTCCGCTGCCCGCGCCGATCCAGCTCCTCAACCGCGCGCTCGTGGCCGCGGTCGCCGCGAGCCCCTACGTGACCGACGGCGAGAAGAACGAGCGCGCCTGGGAGGAGCGGTTCGCGCGCGCGCTCGCGCATGGCGGAGTCGCGCGATGACGGCGCCGATCAGAACGGCCAGACGAGCGGGATGACGACGACGGCCGTGGTCAGGACGAGCAGCTGCAACGGCAGTCCGACCTTCGCGTAGTCGCCGAAGCGGTAGTTGCCGGGGGTCATGACGAGGACGTTCACCGGCGACGCGATCGGCGTCGCGAAGGCGGCGCTCGAGGCGAACGCGACGCCCATCAGGAGCGGCTCGGGGGCGATGCCGAAGGCGCTCGCGAGCCTGACGGCGATCGGGGCGACGAGGACGGCCGTCGCCGTGTTCGAGAGCACCATCCCGATCGCCGACGTGACCACGACGATCACCGCGAGCAGGAGGATCGGGCGCGCGGCGTGCATCTGCTGCTCCACCGCCGACACGACGAGCTTCGTGCCCCCGGTCCGCTCCAGCGTCGCGGCGAGCGGGATCATCCCCGCGATCAACATGACGCTCTCCCAGTTCACCGTCCGGTAGACGTCACCGGGACGCACGCACCGCGCGATCACCAGGATCACGGCCGCGAGCAGCACGGCCACGACGTTCGGCAGCCAGCCGAACGCCATGACAACCAGCATCGCGAGCGTGATCGCCAGCGTCCCGATCGCACGCGGAGGATCGACGAGCACGCCGGGCACCGCGTCCGGCTCCGCCACCAGGACGAGGTTCGCGCGGTCGTCGCGGAGGTTCCCGAGGTACTTGCGCCGCCCCTTCACGAGCAGCGTGTCGCCGGAGCGAAGCTTCAGATCGCGGAGCGAAGGGCTCGTCGTGTGGACCACGGGCCTGTCGCCCTCGAGGCGGCGGACGGCGAAGACGTTGGCGCGGTAGCGATCCCGGAACTTCGCCTCGCGGAGCGTGCGCCCGACCAGCCGCGATCGCCTCGGGAGAACGACCTCCGCGAGCGACTCCTCGGGCGGGAGCGCGAACCCCTTCGGCCCCGACACGAGCTCGAGATCGAACGCCTCGACGAGCGCCTGGACGGCCGCGGACGTGCCGAGGATGCCCAGCTCGTCGCCGGGCTCGAACCGCACGGTCGGCACCACGCGCACCGACTCGCCCGCGCGGCGGATGGCGGCCACGGTGATCGCGTGAGCCGCGCGGAGGTCGGCCGCCGCCAGCGTCTGCCCGACGAGCGGCGAGCGCGCGCCGACGCGCACGTTCGAGAGGGCGTCACCGAGGCCGTACTCGGACGCGAGCTCCGCTTGCGACAGCGCGCGGTGCGCCGGCTCCGGCTTGTCGCGCGCGGGCAGGAGGCGCCGCCCGATGGTCACGAGGTAGCCGACGCCCACGGCGAAGACGGCGACCCCCGGGACGAAGAAGCTGAAGAAGCGGAACGGCTCGTGGCCGGCCTCGCGGAGCGCGTCGCTCACCACGAGGTTCGGCGCCGTGCTGATGAGCGTGAGGTTGCTGCCCAGGTGCGCGGCGAACGCGAGCGGCATGAAGAGCCGCCCTGGAGCGATGCCCCTCCGCAGCGCCATCGTTCCGACGACGGGCAGGAAGATCGCCACCGTTCCCGTCGAGCTCATGAACGCCGAGACCAGCGCGGTCGCGCCCATGACGACGGCGATGGTCCTCGCCTCGCTCTTCCCCTGGCCCGCGACGCGATCGAGGCGGTGACCGAGCCAGTCGGCCACGCCGGTCTCCGTGATCGCGCCGCCGATCACGAACAGGCCCGCGATCATGAGCACCGCGGGGTTGGAGAACCCGGAGAGCGCGACGTCGAGCGGCGCCACGCCGGTCAACGTCAGTGCGAGCACCGTGAGGAGCGCCACGACGTCGAGGCGCAGGCGGTCGCTCACGAAGAGCACGACGCTCGCGCCGAGGATGACGAAGGTGATGAGAGCGTCCGTGGTCACGAAGGAGCCGTTCCCTATCACGGCCGCGGAGGACGCATGGAAGACGAAGAGCCCGACCGCGACGCGACCGGGCTCACCAGGACGATCGCGACCGGCGCGATCGGAGGTTCGGAGATCAGTTGAAGTACGCGCGCACCGACGAGTCGACGAGCGTGCGGAACGAGCGGACGTGCATGTAGACGGCCACGCCGAGGAAGACGGCCGCGCCGAGCACGCCGAGCTCCCAGGTGCGCACGAACGTCATCGCCATCTTGCCGGCCCCGATGGTCCCGAAGATCGAGCCGATGCCGGTGACGATCAGGAGGATGAAGCGCGTGAGCGACGACTTCGCGAGGAGGCGGCGACCGATGAACCAGGTGACGAAGAGGCTGAAGCAGAGCCCCATCGCCGCCCAGATGATCGAGAAGAGGCCGGGGATGCCGTCCTTGAAGAGCGATGCGATCGCGGAGAACGTGACGTATCCGTACCAGGCGTGGGTGAGCTGCTCGATCTTCTGGCGCGCGGTCATCTCGTTCTCCTCTTGGTCTCTCGTTACGGCCGAAGGATTGTGATCATTCCCCGCGAAGGGTGCCAGCGTCACTACGCATCAGGCGACGGATCGTTCTCGGCGCGGCGCAAGTTCGCGGAAGCACGTGCGGCACGCCGTTTGATAGGGGCGGGTCAGCCGTCCTTCTTCATCCTCTTCTTCATCGCCGCGAGCTCGTCTTCGACCTCTCGGTCGGTCTTCTCCTGCCGCTCTCGCCTCGCCTGCGCGGCGGCGCGCGCCTCCTCCTCTTCCTTCCGCTTTCGCGCGGCGTAGCGTCCGAGCTCGCCGCCCTCGTCGCGGTCCTTCTTCTTCCGCGCCTTCTCCGCCTCGGCGGCCTTCGCGGCCTCTTCCTCCGGGCCTTCGCCGAAGAGGGCGAGCTCGATCTTCTTCGCGGCGTCCTTCGCCGACTGCTTGGCGCTCTCCACCGTCTTCTGCGCCGCGCGGCG
Source organism: Labilithrix sp. (assembly GCA_039809525.1). Taxonomy (GTDB): domain Bacteria; phylum Myxococcota_A; class Polyangia; order Polyangiales; family Polyangiaceae; genus Labilithrix. The sequence continues at coordinate 42,253 of JBDHVD010000013.1, forward strand.
GGCGAGCTCGTCGCGCATCTTCTTGAAGAGGCTCATCCGGGTCCTCGAACTCTAGCGTAGAGGAGCTCGTCGACGAGCTCGCCGTCCTTCCACACGGCGCTGCGGAGGCGCCCTTCGAGAACGTAACCCGCCTTCTCGAGGACGCGCGCCGAGGCCGGGTTCCACGCGAAGACGCCCGCGTAGAGCCGCACGATGTCGGTGGTGGAGAAGACGTGCTCGCCGAGCGCGACGACCGCGGCCGTGGCGATGCCCTGGCCGCGGTGCGCCGAGCCCAGCCAGTAGCCGATCTCCGCGCTCCTGCGGAACACGTCCTCGTCGCGGTCGAAGCCGATGCCGCCGGCGACGCGCCCGTCGATCGCGATGGCGAAGTGGGCCGGGCCCGCGTTCGCGATCCACCAGGCGGCATCGCCCAGCGTGTAGGGATGGGGGAAGCGGTCGCGGAGGTTCCGCCAGACGCCGCGATCGTTCGCGTTCGCGACGAGCGCCTCCTCGTCACCGCGCCGGAACGGACGGATCGTGGCGCCTGCGATTCGTAGCTCCATCGATCACGACTGTAGCTGGGGTCGGCTCGCGCGCGCGCGGATCGATCCGCGGTCGTTGTCGACCGGCAGCCAGATGCGGAACACCATGCCTCCGCGATCGGTGGCGTCCACCTCGATGGTGCCGCCGTGGATCTCGACGATCGAGCGCGCGAGCTGGAGGCCGAGGCCGAGACCGCCCTGCCGGCGCGCGCTCTCGGCGCTCTTGAACGCGTCGAAGATCTTCTCGCGCTCCGCGACCGGGAGGCCTTCGCCGCTCGTCTCCACCTCGATGCGGAGCCGGTCGCCCGCATCGGGGAGCGTCGCGCGCACCGGGACGATGCCCTTGTCGCTGAAGCGCACCGCGGTCATGACCACGGCGGTGAGCGCCTGCACCACGCGCGTGCCGTCGACGAGGAGCGTCGGTATGCCCGGCTGGATCTCGCCCTTGATCTGGACCTCGGTGCCGACCGCGAGATCGCGCGCCTCGAGGACGGAGGACATGACCACGTCGCCGACGTGCGTGAGCTCGGGGGTGACCTCGAGCTCGCCCGCCTCGACGCGCGCGCTGTCGAGGATGGTGTCGATGAGCATGAGCAGCTCGCGTCCGCGCTGCTCGATGATCGCGAGGCTCTCGCGCTGCGCGTCGGCGAGCGGATTGCGACCGACGAGCTCGGCGAACCCGAGGACCGCGTTGAGCGGCGCCTTCAGGTCGTGGCTCATCGACGCGAGGAGGAGGCCGCGCATGCGCTCGGTGGCCTCGCGCGCGTCGATCGCGCGCTGCTGCGCGGAGGCGAACTCGCGGAAGATGCCGCCGAGCTGATCGACGGCCTGGAGGAGATCGCCGACCCGGGCGAAGCGCGCCTCGTGGAGGATGATCGTGCCCCGCATGACCTCCGCGACGCCGGCGCGGCGGACCTCCCGCGTGGCGAGCGCGATGTCGCGATCGAAGGCGACGCCGATGCGCGTGCCGAGGAGCCCCGCGAGCGTGACGGCGGCGACCGCGAGGACGAAGTACACCGCGGCGACCGTCGACAGGCGCGTGGTGCCGAAGCGCACGAACGCGGCGCCCGCGGGGAGCGGCACCGCCACCTGCGTCTCGCCGTCGTCGCCGTGACGCACGGTGACCTCCTCGCCGTCGGTGGCGTCGCGGCGCGGATCGATCTGCACGCGAAAGCCGAGCGCCGCGGCCGCCTCGATCGCGTCGGCCCGACCGCGCGTCTCGTCGAGCTCCTTGAAGCGCGAGGTGTCCGTCGCGAGCGGCTCGATCGCCGCCCGCGCGATGTCGACGGCATCGGCCGCACGCGCCTCGCGGTCGTACGCGCGCGCATGCGCGTCGGCGAGGAGCGACGCGCCGAGGGCGACGAACGCCACCGGCG
>JBDHVD010000014.1:0-42495 GCA_039809525.1 Labilithrix sp.
TTCGAGCTGATCACGAACTCGCTGCCGTTCATGGGCGAGAACCTGGGCGAGCTCTTCGCCGCGATCCTCGAGAACGACGCGCCGCTCCTCAGCCAGCGCGTCTCCGGCATCCCGCAGGGGCTCGACGCGGTCGTCGCGCGCTGCCTGCGCCGCCGGCCGGAGGAGCGCTTCCAGTCGGCGCAGGAGCTGATCCAGGCGCTGGCGCCGTTCGCGCAGCCGGGCGCGGGGACCTCGCCGTACGCGATGAGCGCGTACGCGCCGTCGACGGCGAACCCGCCGTTCCCGGGCGCGGCGATCACGCCGAGCTTCCAGAACACGCCGAACGGCCCGCCGCAGCCGCCCCGTCCGGGCGCGATCACCGGCAACGGGAGCGCGCCGCGCGCGATGCCCGCTCCGGCGCAGGGGACCGTCGCGCTCGGCGCGGTCACCCCGCAGCCCGGTCCGCAGCCGGGCCCGCATGGCGCCGGCATGATCGGCGCGCAGACGAACAGCGCGTGGCAGTCGGAGCCGGCGGTCCCGAAGTCGAACATGCCGGTCATCCTCGGGGTGCTCGGCGCGCTCGCCGTGATCGGTCTGATCGGCGGAGGCATCGCGCTCTCCCGCGCCAAGTCCACGACCGTCGATCCGACCACGGCGAACCCGCCGCCGGTCGCGAGCTCCGCGCCGGTGCCGCCGCCTGTCCCGACGGAGACGGCCGCGACGACCGTGACGACCGCGGTCGCGACCGCGACGGCGACCGCGTCGGCGCCGAGCGCGACGGCGGCCGTGCAGACCGCGGCGGTCCACACGACCACCGCGCCGACGACCAGGCCGACGGGGCACGCGACGGTCGCGACGAAGGTCGATCCGCCGCCGCCGAAGCCGGTCGACCCTCCGCCGGCGCCGAAGCCGACGGCGACGCCCACGCCCAAGCCGACCGGCGGTACGGGCGTGAACACGCGCTGACGCAGTTGGTGTATATCTCGGCCGATGCGAGGCATGAGCTTCATGCGCGCGGCGTTCGTCGCCGGTGCGCTCACGCTGGCCGTTCCTTCGGTCGCCTTCGCGGGTGACGCCGCGCTCGCGGAGCAGCTCTTCTCCGACGGGCTCGCCGCGATGAAGGCCGAACGCTGGCAGGCCGCCTGCGAGGCGTTCGCGGGCAGCAACCAGGCCGATCCGTCCCCGGGCACGCAGATCAACCTCGGCGTCTGCAACGAGAAGCAGAAGAAGTACGCGACGGCGCTCACGTGGTTCGACGCGGCCGCGCGGCTCGCCGAGGATCAGGGCCGCGAGGACCGCGCGAAGCTCGCGCGGAGCGAGCATGCGCGCGTCGAGCCGAAGGTGCACAAGCTCGTCATCACGGCGAAGACGCCCGTGGACGGCGCGACGATCACGCGCAACGGCGAGAAGCTCCCGGCCGCGGCGCTCCTCGGACGCGAGACGCCGCTCGATCCGGGCAAGTACACGTTCGAGCTCTCGGCGAGGGGGAAGAAATCGGTCACCAAGGAGGTGACCATCCCCGAGACGGCCGGGAAGTCGACGCTCGAGTTCCCGCCGATGGAGGACGCGCCCGCCGACACCTCGGGCGGCACGGGCGCCGCGCCGGGCGAGCCCGGCTACACGCCGCCGGTCATCGTGAGCAGCGACGGCAGCGGACAGCGCACCGTCGGCGTCGTCGTCGGCGGCGCCGGCCTCCTCGCGCTCCTCGCCGCGGGCGGCGTGCAGATCCTCGCGAACAACGAGCAGAGCAAGTCCGAGGACTTCAAGGCGCAGGCGGACAAGGCGACGAACCAGGCCGACCGCGATCAGTTCACGAAGGCGTCGACCACGCGGCACGACGCGGCGGTGAACAACCAGCTCATCGCGATCATCACCGGCGCGGGCGGCGTCGTGCTGCTCGGCGTGGGCGCGGTGCTCTTCTTCACCGCGCCGAGCGGATCGAAGTCGACGGGCAAGGCGCGCTTCGTGCCGGCGGTCGCCCCGGGCTACGCCGGCGGCGCGTTCAACTTCACGTTCTGATCCGTTCGCGGGGCTCGTCCCGCGTGCGTGAGAGGATCATCTCCGTCGTCGGCCAGGGGGGCCGCGGCGCCTCCGCGAGGTCGCGGAAGCCGAGGCGCCGGTAGAAGCCCATCGCGTCGCGCGTGCCGAGGCGCACGTGCCGGACGCCGCGCACCGCGGGGTGATCGAGCAGGAGCTCGAGGAGCCTCGTGCCCACGCCCGACCGGCGCCAGGGCTCGGCGATCACCACGTCGTAGATCCACGCGACGCGCCCGTCGGACATCGCGCGCGCGAAGCCGGCGAGCGCGCCCTGCCGGTCGCGGGCGGAGACCAGCGCGGTCGAGCGCGCGAGCACCGCGCGGATCTGCGCGCGGTCGAAGCCGCCCAGCCAGTAGGCGCCCTCGAGGAGCGCCGCCGCCTCGTCGAGGTCGGCCGCCGACGCGGAGCACGCGAGGCGGAGGCCCCGGTCCTCTCCCGCGCGCAGGAACGCCGGCACCGGCAGATCGGGGAAGCGCTCGAGGATGAGCGCGATCGCGCGCACGTCCTCGGGCCGGCCGCGCTCCCACAGCCGCTCGAGGATGCGCACGCGCTGCCCGGGCGGCCGGTTCTGACCGAGCTTCACCTTGGAGGCGACGCGGTCGAAGCGCACCCGCGCGACGAGCACGCCGGCGACCGCCTTGCGGTAGAGCGGATCGCTCGCGCGGATCGGCGCGTGACGTCCTTCGGGCTGGTACTTCGCCATCAGCGCGGAGAGCACGCGCGCCTTGTCGTCGAGGTCGTCGACCTCCTCGATCACGCCGTGCGCCTGCGCGCTCAGGTAGTACGTGGTCGCGGGACACGCCCGCTCGGGATCCACGAACCAGCTCGGGATGGATGCGACGGTCTCGCTGGCCGAGACGACGGCCGCTCGTCCGACGGCCTCGACCTTCTCGCCGGCAGGTGCCCCGTGGAACGCGATCGCGCCGCCGTCCTCGTCGAGCACGGCGTTCACCGTGCGGAGGATCGGCTGTCCGTCCTCGCCCGTCGTCGCGACGTGCACCTCGGCGGCGCGCGCGAAGAGCGCGCGGGCCTCCTCGTCCGAGCCCCGGTAGATCGCCTTGCGCATGCGCGATGTCATGGGGCCGAGGATGCTCCGCTGCTGGTACGCCAGAAAGTGCCAGTTTCTACAAATCTGCTAGACCAGTGGCATGCGTGACTGGAACCTCGCGCTCGACGTCGACGAGGCGGCCGCGTCGCCGGCCTTCCTCCGCATCGCCCGCGCCGTTGCGGAGGACATCAAGCGCGGGCGCCTGCGCGCGGGCGAGCCGCTCCCGGGGTCGCGCACGCTCGCCGGATCGCTCGGCGTGCATCGCAACACCGTCCTCGCCGCCTACCGCGAGCTCGCCGCCGAGGGCTGGATCGACTCGGAGGAGGCGCGCGGCACGTTCGTGTCGAAGACCATCCCGGACATCGCGCCACGACGGTTCTCGGGGCAGGGGAGCGCGCCCCGCGCGATCGCCGCGCGTCCCGCGTTCGACGTGCCCGAGCCGCGGGCGACCGCGCATCGCGTGACGGCGGTGCCCTCGATGACGCTCGGCGGCGGCGTGCCCGACGTGCGCCTCGTCCCCGAGGCCGAGCTCGCCCGCGCGATGCGCCGCGTGCTCCGGCGCGCGCGCGTGGAGGTGCTCTCGTACGGCGATCCCGAGGGCCCGCTCGTGCTCCGCCGCGCGCTGGCGCGCATGGCGGCCGCCACGCGCGGGCTCGCCGCGAGCGAGGAGAACGTGCTCGTCACGCGTGGCAGCCAGATGGGCATCGACCTCGTGGGTCGGACGCTCGTGTCGCCCGGAGACGTGATCGCGGTCGAGGCGCTCGGGTATCGCCCCGCGTGGGAGGCGCTTCGCGCGGCGGGGGCGCGGCTCGTCCCGGTGCCGGTCGATGCGCACGGGCTCGACGTCGAGGCGCTCGCCGCGCTGTGCGCGACCGAGCGCGTCCGCGGCGTGTACGTCACGCCGCACCACCAGTTCCCGACGACGGTGACGCTCGCGCCGGCGCGCCGCCTGCGGCTCCTCGAGCTCGCGCGCGAGCAGCGGCTGTTCGTGCTCGAGGACGACTACGACCACGAGTTCCACTACGAGGGGCGACCGATCCTGCCGCTCGCCAGCGCGGACGTGCACGGTTCGGTGATCTACGTCGGGACGCTCTCGAAGGTGCTCGCGCCGGGGATGCGCATCGGCTTCGTGGTCGCGCCCGCCTCGCTCATCGAACGGCTCTCGTCCGTCCGGCGCATCGTCGATCGGCAGGGCGATCACCTCCTCGAGCACGCCGTCGCCGAGCTGCTCGAGGACGGCGCCATCCAGCGCCACATCCGCCGCGCCAAGCGGATCTACGCCGAGCGCCGCGCGAGGCTCGCGGCGCTGCTCGAGTCGTCGTTCCGCGGCGTGCTCGCCTTCCGCTTGCCCAGCGGGGGGACGGCGATCTGGGCGCGCATCGTGGACAAGGACGTCTCCGCCGACGCGTGGGCCGCGAGCGCGGCCGAGCGCGGCCTGACCCTCCAGGCCGCGCGGCAGTTCGCGTTCGACGGGCGGCCGCGTCCGTTCCTCCGCCTCGGCTTCGCACAGCACGACGAGCGCGAGGTGCGCGAGGCGGTCCGACGGATGAGCGCGGCCCTGCGTCGTTGAGCGACGCGCTCAGCCCGACGTGTCGATGCGCGCGCCGAGCGTGCGCAACGTGTCTACGAAGCGCGGGAAGCTCGTCGCGATGCACTCGCAGTCGGTGATCTTCGTCGGGCCCTTCGCGAGGAGCCCGAGGATCGCGGCGGTCATCGCGATCCGGTGATCGCCGCGGCTCTCGACCTCCGCCGGCTCGAGCGGGCCGTCCTTGCCCTCGATCACCAGGCCGTCGGGAAGCTCCTCGCACGTCACGCCGAACGACCGGAGCACGTGCGCCATCGTCGCGATGCGATCGCTCTCCTTGACGCGCAGCTCCTCGGCGTTGCGGATGGTCGTCGTGCCCGACGCGCGCGCCGCGAGGGCGCAGGCGATCGGGATCTCGTCGATCGCGCGCGGCACGACCTCGCCCTCGATCACCGAGCCCGTCAGCGGCGCGTGCCACGCGGTGATCTCCGCGATCGGCTCGCCGCCCTGCTCACCGCGGCTCGTGAGCTCGACGCCCACGCCCATCTGCCGCGCGATCTCGAACAGCCCGGTGCGGGTCGGGTTGGTCCCGACGCCGGTGACGGTGACGCGCGAGCCGGGGACGACGCCGCCGGCGACGATCATGAAGGCCGCCGCCGACGCGTCGCCCGGGATCTCCATCTCGAACGCGGGCATCTTGCGGTTCCAGCCCGCCGGATCGAGCACCATCGACGCGCCGTCGACGGCGAGCGGGACGCCGAGCGCGCGCATCATCCGCTCGGTGTGATCGCGCGAGAGCGTCGGCTCGGCGAAGCGGGTGACGCCGTGCGCGTACAGGCCCGAGAGCAGGATGGCGCTCTTCACCTGCGCGCTCGAGACCTTGCTCCGGAAGTCGATCGGTCCGAGCTCGCGTCCTTCGGGGAGCGGACCGACGGTGAGCGGCGGCGTGACCTCGCCCTCCTTCTTCGGGTGCGGAGTGCCCTCGATGATCGCGCCGCGCTCGCGGAGGGGGCCGATGACGCGCATCATCGGCCGCCGGGTCAGCGACGCGTCGCCGAACATCTTCGCCTGGAAGTGCTGCGCGGCGAGGATGCCGGTGAGCAGGCGCATGGTGGTGCCCGAGTTGCCGCAGTCGAGCGCCTCGCGCGGCGCCTTCAAGCCGAACAGACCCGAGCCGGTGACGCGCAGCTGGCCGTTCGACAGGTCCTCGACGACGACGCCCATCGCGCGCATCGCGTTCGCGGTCGAGACGTTGTCCTCGCCGTACGAGAACCCACGGATCTGCGAGGTGCCCTCGCAGAGCGACGCGAACAGGAGCGCGCGATGCCCGATGCTCTTGTCCGACGGAACCGGGACCGACCCCGTGAGCGGCGTGGTCTGAGGATGGACGACGAGGATCGACATGACGGCTCCCTCTCCCTTCTTCTCCAGAAGCGATCCTGCACGAAGGCGCCGGTGCCGTCACGCCCTCACACGAGCGCGTCCGTCGATGTGTCAGATACTGTCCGGCGCCCGGCTCGACGGGGGATCATCCCGATGCGCATCGACGCCGAACGCGACCCCGAGCGCACGCTGGAGCTCGATCGCGGAAGAGAAGCGATCGTTGGGGGAGCGGGCGATCGCGCGGGCGACGACGTCACCGACCTTGGACGGCAGATCCGGACGAGCCACGCGGAAGACCTCGGCGATGTGCTCGGGGGGGACCTCGGCCTTGCGCAGCGGGTCCTCGTAGGGCGAGTGACCGACGAGCGCTTCGAACAGCATGAGCCCGGCGCCGAAGATGTCGGTGCGCTCGTCGATGGGCTTTCGGTCGAGCATCTCGGGGGACATGTACTTGATCGTCCCGAGGAGCGAGCCCGGATGCGTGTTCGAGCGCACGCGGAGACCCGAGATGTCCTTCGCGAGGCCGAAGTCGAGGATCTTGACGAGCGGTGCGCAGCCGAGGCGATCGACCAAGAAGACGTTCTCCGGCTTCAGGTCGCGATGCACGATGTGTGCGCCGTGCGCGGCCTGCAGCCCGGAGAGGAGCTGCGCGAAGACGTCGAACGCGGTCTCCGCGTCGAGCTGCTTCTTGCGCCGGAGCAGGCTCGCGAGCGTCTCTCCGTACAGACGTTCGAGGACGATGTACGGGCTGCCGTCGCGCAGCACGCCCACGTCGTAGACGTCGCAGATGTTCGGATGTTGGACTGCGGACACGAGAAGCGCCTCGCTCTCGAGGCGTTTCACTGCCTGCGGCGTCGCCGTCGCGTCGACCAGCTTGATCGCCACCATGCGACGGAGGATCCGATTCTCCGCCTCGAAGACCGAGCCCGCCCCACCGGTCCCGAGGTGCTTGGTGACGAGATACTTGCCGCCGATCATCGTGCCGACGAGCGGATGCTCGGCGGTCTTGGTGATCGTCCTTTCGAGCGATTTCGCCGTCGTCGGGCAGACTTTCGTGCCGAGCGCGTGCGGTGCCTTGCAGTGTGGGCACCAGATGATCCCGTCGTGCACGCGCTAGAGCATATCACGCACTCGCGTCTTCGCCGGTCGACGGATGGACGCGGATGAGGATCACCGTGATGTTGTCCTTGCCGCCGCTCTCGTTCGCACGTGCGATGAGGCGCTCGACGAGCTCGGCAGGCGGGGCCTTGTCGAGGACGACCTCCGCGATCTTGTCGTCGTCGATCATCTTCGTGAGCCCGTCGGAACAGATCAGGTAGACGTCGCCGGGCAGCGGCTTGCCGAGGATGATGTCGACGGGGACGACCGGCCATACGCCGACCGCGCGGCTGAGATGCGCGGCGCCCTCGCCGGTGATGCCGAAGCTCGCCTCCATCGTGTGATCAGAGGTCATCTGCGCGAGCTTGCCGCCCCGCGCGCGGTACATGCGGCTGTCGCCGACGTGCGCGACGTACAGGCGCTGCTTGTTCAGCGAGAAGCGGGCGGCGCAGACGGTGGTGCCCATGCCGGCGAGCTCCTTCTGCTCCTCGGCGCGCGCCATGATCGCCTCGTTCGCCATCTGCACCGCGCGGACGAGATCGGAGGCGCGCTTCGGGATGTTGTCGTGCGGCTCGCCCTCGAGGGGGCCGGTCTTGAACGCCTTCTCGATCGTCTGGACCGCGGTCTGGCTCGCGATCTCGCCGCCGCGATAGCCGCCCATGCCGTCGGCGACGACGTAGACGCCTTCGTCCTGCATGACGAGCAGGCTGTCCTCGTTGCGCTTGCGACGCGCGCCGCGATCGGTCTGCGCCGTCGCGCTCACCAGGATGAGCGCGCCCGGCTGCGTCGGCTCCTCCGTCGCCGCGTCGCTGTCGTAGACGATCTTCATCACGGGCACCGGACCGGCGGCCTTGCCCGCCTTCCGCTCGCCCATCTTCGTCGGCTCGACGTCTTCGTCTTCTTCGTATTCGAGCTTCGGGAGGACCTTGGCCGATGCCTTGCCCTCCGCCTTGCCCTCCGGCGCGGCGGCGGGAGCAGCCTTCAGCCGGTCGCTCGACGGACGCGTGTTGACGGTGACCTTCGCGCCGTCGTCGATCGCTTCACCATCTTCGAGCGAAGCTCCCGACGGCGTGGCGGGGACCGCGCCGGCGAGCGGAGACTTCTCGGTCGCCGTTCTCGCGCGTTCGAGCTCGCCGCGCATGACGACGTAGAGGAGCAAGAAGACTACGACGGTGGCGATCGCGGCCTCGATCCACTCGAGCATCGGTCTGCCAAGTGTATCTGCAGCCGCTCGATCGAGAAGCGTCATCTTGTGTGGACGGCACGTCCACAGGCAGGTCCAAAGTGGACGGGCTCGCCACTCGTCGCGAGCAGTTGTTCGCGCGCGGAGGATGGCGCACGATGGCCTGGATGATCCGCTCGTTCTCGCTCCGCGTGGCCGCCGAGGAGAGCCCGGATGAGGTCGCGGTGATCACGCCCGCGGAGACCCTGAGCTTCGGCGAGCTGTGGCGGCGGACCGAGCCGATCGCGCGCATGCTCTCCGCCGGCGGGGATGGGTCACCGGTCGCGATCGTCGCCGCCCTGAGGCTCGAGACGCTCCTCCTCATCTATGCGCTCGCCGAGATCGGCCGACCGATCGTTCTGCTCCATCCGCGGCTCACCGAGCGGGAGCGGGCTCCGCTCGTCGCGGACGCCGGGGCCTCGACGGTGTTCGACGCGACGTGGACCCCATCGGTCGGGATGGCGGAGGGCGCCGGACGTCCTCCGTCGTCGCCGGGCGACGAGGACCCGCTCGCCATCCTCTTCACGTCGGGCTCCAGCGGATCGCCCAAGGGGGTCGAGCTGAGCCGGCGGGCGTTCGCGGCGGCGGCGGCGGCGAGCGCGGAGAACCTCGGCTGGATGCCGGACGATCGATGGCTGCTCTGCATGCCCATCGCGCACGTCGGGGGCCTGTCGGTCGTGCTCCGGTGCCTCGCGGCGCGCGCGACCGTGGTGCTGTCGCCGTGGACGGGATCGATCCCCGAGTTCCTCGCCGACGTCGCGCGGCACCGCGTGACGCTCCTGTCGGTCGTGCCGACGATGCTCGCGCGCGTCCTCGAGGAGGGACCGCCGCGGCCGTTCCCCGATCACGTCCGCGCGGTGCTCCTCGGCGGCGACGCCGCGAGCGCGCCGCTCCTCGAGGCCGCCGCCGCGCGATCGGTCCCGGTGGTCACCACCTACGGGATGACCGAGGCGTGCTCGCAGGTCGCGACGCTCTCGCCGAGCGAGCGGGCCTCCACGGAGAGCGGCGTCGGCCGGCCGCTCCCCGGCACCGAGGTCCGGATCGTCGACGGCGAGATCCAGGTGCGCTCGCGCACGCTGCTCACGCGGTATCTCCCCGTCGCGAAGTGGCCGTCTCCGTTCCTCGAGGGCGGGTGGTTCCCGACGCGCGACCTCGGGCACCTCGACGCCGAGGGACGGCTCCACGTCACCGGTCGGAAGTCGGACCTCATCATCACCGGCGGAGAGAACGTCGATCCGCGCGAGGTCGAGGGCGTCCTCCTCCGCTGCGCGGGCGTCCGCGCGGCGTGCGTGTTCGGCGTGCGCGACGATCGGTGGGGCGAGATCGTCGGCGCCGCGCTGGTGGTCGACGAGGCGTCTCCGCCGGCGCTCGACGCGCTCGCCGCCTACGTGAAGCGCGAGCTCGCCGCGCACAAGCGCCCGCGGCTCGTTGCATTCTGCAAGGACCTGGTCCTCAACGGGACGGGCAAGCTCGATCGCAAGGCGACGGCCGCGAAGGTCGGGCCGGCCCTGGTGCGCCTGACCTGATCGACGGTACGCTCGCCGGAGCGTGCTCTCCCGCGACGACATCCTCCAGGCCCCGCCGGTCTTCACCCATCCCACGCACGTCCGCTTCGCGGACTCGGTCGGCGGCGGGCGGCTCTTCCACCCGAAGATGCTCGAGCTCCTGCACGACGCCTACGAGGCGCTGCTCGCCGACGGCGGCGCGCCGCTCGACCGCGTCCTCCGCGAGCGCGCCTGGGGAGCGCCGCTCGCGCACGCGGACGTCGAGCTGCTCGGCGATCCTCGGTTCGGCGCGGCGCTCGCCGTCGGCGTCACCGCCGCGGAGGTCCGCAAGAACCGCGTGACGTTCGGCTACTGCGTCCGCGACCGCGCGAGCGGCGAGGCGGTCGCGATCGGACGCACCGTGCACGCCTTCATCGATCTGGCGACGTTCCAGAAGATCGAGCTCCCGGACGCGGTCCGCGCGATCGTCGCGCGCTTCCCCGAGCACGCCGGCGGCGACGGGCCCTCGGCGCGCCGCGACGACCTCCTCGCCGCGCCCGCACGCTTCACGCATCGCGTCCGCGTCGGGTTCGAGGACGTGGACGCGGCGGGCTTCGTCTTCTTCGCGCGCACGACCGCGTTCTTCCACCGCGCGTACTGCGAGCTCCGCCGGCAGGCGTCGCAGCCGATCGTCGAGTACGGGCCGAAGGCGACCTCGCGCGTGGTGTCGACCGAGGCCGACTTCCTGAAGCCGCTCCGTGCCGGCGACGAGGCCGACGTGCTCGTCGTCTCGAGCGCACTGGAAGACGGCGTCGCGACGATCGGCTTCCGGATCGCGACACCGGCCGGCGAACCGGTCGCGGTCGGGACGTTCTCCCACACCGCGACCGCTGCCGTCGCGCTACCCGGCTGAGCGGGCGCTCACTTCGTCTTCGACGGGGGCACCGCGTTCGCCACCGGCGGGATCGCGCGGATCGCGGTGAAGAGCGCGTCCTTGTCCTCGGGGGTCAGGCCCTGGAAGTACGACCACGGCATGACGTAGAGGTCGCGTCCGTCCTTGCCCTTGCCCTCGTCGAACACGCGCTTCAGGTCGTCGTCGCTGTACGCGCCGATGCCCGTCGCCTTGTCGCTCGTGATGTTCGGCGCGACCGCGTACTTGCCGCCGGGCAGCGGGAACTTGAACCCGCCCGCGAACGACTTGCCGGGCACCGGCTCATGACGCTCGTTGAACGAGTCGTGGCACTCCTGGCAGAGCGCCGCCTTGAGCAGCCACTTGCCACGCGCCATCTTGTCGGACGGCGCCGGCGCCGGCGGCGGCGAGTGCTCGAGGGGCGCGGGCGCCGCGCGGAAGAAGATCGACACCGGGAAGTGCACCTCGGTACGGCCGGGGTCGTTCTTGATCGGCTCGACCGTGCGGAGGTACGCGATGATCGCGAGCGCGTCGTCGTCCGACAGGACCTCGCGGAACGTCAGGTACGGCATCTGGGGGAAGAGCGGACGGTTGTCCTTGCTCACGCCCTCGCGCATCGCGCGGAGGATCTCGCCGTCGGTCCAGTTGCCGAGGCCGGTCTCCTTGTCCGGCGTCAGGTTCGGCGCGCGGAAGCGCGCGGGCCCCGGCAGGTCGCCGAAGTCGCGCCCCGAGAACTTCCGCCCGGGCATGAAGACGTCACCCGGCTTCGACTCGTCGAGCTCGGAGTGACACGGCACGCAGCCCGTCACGTGCTCGACGAGGTACTTGCCGCGCGCGATCGCCTCCGGAGTCGAAGGCGCCTTCACGTCGGGCGCCGGGCGGTACTTCGGAGAGAGCACGAAGAACTTCACCACGATCGCGAGGACCGCGAGCACCACGAGCGCGCCGATGGCGGCACCGACCCGAACGAGAACCTTCTTCATCCTGACCCTCTCCCCGGACGGGGATCGTGCGCGGCGCCGGTCGACGCTGTCAATCGAACGACGTCGCCGTGACGGCGATCAATACGACCAGGGGAACTTACGGAAGTTGCGTTTGCGCTTCTGGACGAACGCCTCGCGTCCCTCCTGCGCCTCCTCGGTCCCGTAGGCGAGGCGCGTCGCTTCGCCGGCGAAGATCTGCTGGCCGACCATGCCGTCGTCGGGCAGGTTGAAGCCGTACTTCAGCATCTTGATCGCCGTCGGGCTCTTCGAGTTGATCTCCGCGCCCCACTTCAGCGCGAAGTCCTCGAGCTCGGCGTGCGGGACGGACGCGTTCGCCATGCCCATCGCGACGGCCTCGTCGCCCGAGTAGGTGCGCCCGCAGAAGAAGATCTCTCGCGCGCGCTTCTGCCCGCACTGGCGGGCGAGCAGGGCCGAGCCGTAGCCGCTGTCGAAGCTCGCGACGTCGGGATCGGTCTGGAGGAACTTCGCGTGCTCCTTGCTCGCGATCGTGAGGTCGCAGATGACGTGCAGCGAGTGACCGCCGCCGACGGCCCAGCCCGGCACCACCGCGATCACCACCTTCGGCAAGAAGCGGATCTGGCGCTGCACCTCGAGGATATGCAGGCGGCCGAGGCCGGCCGGATCCGCGCCGCGTGCGCCTTCGGAGTACTGGTAGCCGTCCTTGCCGCGGACGCGCTGGTCACCGCCGGAGCAGAACGCCCACCCACCGTCCTTCGGCGACGGACCGTTGCCGGTGATGAGCACGCAGCCGACGTCGGTCATGAACCGCGTGTGCTCGAGCGCCTGCGAGAGCTCGTCGACCGTCTGAGGACGGAACGCGTTCCGGCACTCCGGCCGGTTGAACGCGATGCGCACCGTGCCCTGATCGACGGCGCGGTGAAACGTGACGTCCTTGAATGCGAATCCCTCGACCTCTTTCCACCGCTTCGCGTCGAAGATGCTCGAGACCACGGATTTCTCCTTTGCGCCGCGCACGAGCGCCGCAGCGAACGAGGCTATGTGGCCGGCGCGACGGCCGTCAAGCGAGGAGGTCCGGGCGTCTCCGCCGCGCTCGTCAGGACGGCTTGACGTCGGTCGGGGCGAGCACGCGGATGACGATGACCGAGATGTTGTCCTTGCCGCCGTTCGCGTTCGCGGTGGAGACGAGCTCCTCGACGATCGTGCTCGGCGCCTTGTCGGCGCCCGCGAGGCGGCCGATCTCCTCGTCCTTCACCATCTTGGTCAGGCCGTCGGAGCAGAGGATGTAGAGGTCGCCCGGTCGCGGCTTGCCGAGCACGAGATCGATGGCGACCGTCGGCCAGATGCCGACCGCGCGGCTCAGGTGCGCGCCCTGCGGGCCGGTCACGCCGAAGTCGCTCATCGTGTGATCGCTGGTCATGCGACGAAGCTCTCCGTCGCGGATGCGGTAGAGGCGGCTGTCGCCGACGTGCCCGACGTAGAGGCGCTGCTTCGTCGGCGCGAAGCGGACCGCGCAGATCGTCGTGCCCATCCCCTTGAGCGACGCGTCCTCGCTCGCGCGCTCGAGGATCGCCTCGTTGGCCATCTGGATGGAGCGCGCGAGCTCGGAGGCGCGCGCGGGGAGGTTCTCGTGCGGATCGGCGTCGAACGCGCCCTTGCGGAACGCATCCTCGATCGTCTTGACCGCGAGCGCGCTCGCGATCTCGCCGCCGCTGTAACCGCCCATCCCGTCGGCCACCACGAACACGCCGTACTCGGGCAGCGCGAGGATGCTGTCCTCGTTGCGCTTGCGGCGGAGGCCGCGATCGGTCTGCGCCTGCGCGGTCACGAGGATGAGCGCGGACGACTGCGTCGGCTCCTCGAGCGACGCGTCCTCGTCGTAGACGATGCGCTTGGCCGGCGGCTGGAGCTTCGGACGCTTGCCCTGCGCCGCGGCGCCGATCCGCGTGGGATCGACCTCGTCGTCGTCCTCGTACTCGAGCTTCGGCAGCGCCTTGCCCGACGGCTTCTCCGGTTCGTCGTCCTTCGCAGCGGGCTTCGGCTTGGCCTTGGCGGGAGCCGGCGACGCCTCGTCGGTCTTCGCCTTCGCCTTGGGCTTCGTCGCCTTGGGCGCGTCGCCGGATGCCGCGTTGCTCGGGCGCCGGATCCACGCCACTGCGGCCAACAGGACAGCCACTGCCGTAATCGCGGGCCAGAACCACTCGCTCATCGCGACGTCGAAGCTATCACGGTCATGTCGGCCGTGTGTCGGACGACGTCGGCTCGGGCTCGTCGGCCGCACCGGGCAGGGCGGCACGGCGGAGCTCCGACTGCATCGCGTAGGCGTTCGCGTAACGTCTCAGGGGCTCCTTGGCGAGTGCGCGGAAGACCACGTCTTCGATCGATCGCGGCACGCGCGGCCGCTGGGCGGTGATCGACTCCGGCCGGTCGCGGAGGATCCGCGTCTGGACCTCGACGCGGGACTCGGCGGCGAAGGGATGTTTGCCCGTGAGCATCTCGTAGGTGAGCACCCCGACGGCGAAGAGGTCCGCCAGATGGGTCACCTGCTCGCCGAGCAGCTGCTCCGGCGCCATGTAATGCGGCGTGCCCACCATCTTCCCCGGCCGCGTGAGCGTCCGGCCGTGCGCCGACAGGTTCTTCGCGAGACCGAAGTCGAGGATCTTCGCGACCGGCGCACACCCGAGGCGCTCCACGAGGAAGACGTTCTGGGGCTTGATGTCCCGATGCACGATGGAGATGGCGTGCGCGGCCTGGAGCGCCGACAGGACCTGGGTGACGATCTGCACCGTCGCGGCGACGCCGAAGCGCGGGCTCCAGCGGAAGTGCTCGGCGATCGTCTCGCCGCGCAGGCGCTCGGTGACGAGGTAGGGACCGACGCCGTCGAGCCAGCCGAGATCGTAGATGTCGCAGACGTTCGGGTGCTGGAGCTCCGCGATGATCTCCGCCTCGCGGCGCAGGCGGACGAACGCCTCGTCGCGGCTCGCGTCGGCGACGATCTTGATCGCCACCTGACGCCGGAGATGCACGTTCTCGCCCTCGAACACCACGCCGATGCCGCCGCGCCCGATCACCCGCTCGACGCGGTACTTCCCGTCGAGCACCGTCCCCAGGAGCGGATGCCTGTCCGGCTCGGCGCGATGGATCGCGGCGTCGAGCGCCTTCGCCGTGTTCGGGCAGACGCGCGCCGACAGCGCATGGGGCTGCGAGCAGTGGGGACACCAGCGGATACCACCGTGCTTCATCGACGTGCTGCCTCGGGATGCCGTCCGAGCGTGCGTGCGTCGAGGACGAGCGGCCGTCGCTCGACGACGACGCGGCTCTTCGCGCGCCGGGGGTACGACTCGACGGCGCTGCCGCCGAAGCGCGCCGCGCCGAACGCGAGCAGCGCCAGCAGCGTCGCCGCGAGGAGCGCGAGCGAGACGCGCGTCCAGAGCCCCCATCCCGCGAACGGGCCCTTCGGCGGCGGCGGGGCGGCGCGCTTCTTCGGCTTCTTCGTGCTCGCGCTCTTGCTCGCGCTCTTGCTGCGGGACGAGCGAGGGGCCACCGGCACCGCGAGCGGAGCGTCGGACGTGGTCGCGCTGCGCCGCGACGACGGCGCGCTCGGCATCACGACGGTCATCATCACCGTGGACGCCTGCGGGCTGGCGGGCACGCCGAGCGCCTTCAGCGAGGGCGCGAGATCGCCGGCGGAGCTGTCGAGGACCGCGCGCAGGTTCGCCCGCTCCTTCTTGAAGATCTCGCGGAGGATCCCGCCGAGCTCACGCCGCGCCGACGCGCTCCGCGCGCCGAGCACGCGCTCGATGTCCGCCTGCATCTCGGCGGCGGTCTCGTAGCGATCCTCCTTGCGGAACGCGAGCGCCTTGCGGCAGATGGCGTCGATCGCGTCGGGCACGTCGGGACGCACGGAGCGCGGGGACGGATCGTAGTCGCCGTCGACGAGCGCGCGCGGGATCTCGAACTCGTCGCGGTTCGACCACAGCTTCTGTCCGGTGGCCGCCTTGTAGAGCAGGACGCCGGCGGCGAAGATGTCCGTTCGCCGATCGAGCGGCCAGCCCGCCGCTTGCTCCGGCGACATGTAACGGACCTTGCCCTTGACGATCCCCTGACGCGTCTCCGTCAGGCGCCCGACGGCCTTCGCGATGCCGAAGTCGACGACCTTCACGACGCCGTCGTAGGTCACGAAGATGTTGTGCGGGGTCACGTCGCGGTGGACGATGCCGAGCGGCGTCCCGTCGAAGTCCTTCAGCTCGTGCGCGTGGTGGAGACCTCCGAGGACGTCCGCGACGACCGCGTAGTAGAGCTCGTTCGCGACGTCGGTCTGCGTGCGCGCGGCGCGCCGCTCGATGTGGTGGAGCGGCTGGCCGTCGAGGTGCTCCATCGCGAGGAAGTAGCCGTCGCCGTCGTTGCCGACCTCGAAGAGCTGCACGACGTTCGGATGCGAGAGGCGCGCGGTGACGCGACCCTCGTCCATCAGCATCGCGACGAACTCGGGATCCTCCGCGAGGTTCTGCCGCAGGCGCTTGACGACCGCGAGCTTCGCGAAGCCCGAGCCCTTCGGTCCCTCGGCGAACGCGAGGAACACGTCGGCGGTACCGCCCTGACCCAGACGGGCCACGAGGCGGTAGCCCCCGATGTGCGACGCGTCGGCCACGAGCGGGACCGGGTGCAACGCTCGTTCCCGCGGAAACCACGGTAAATTTACGCGTTACGTCGCGCTCCGTGTGGAGGGCGTCGCCACTTTTGTGGACCCCGCTGCATCACGGGGGAAACGCGCGGCGAGCTTCGGTATACTCCGCGGCGCATGTCGTATTCCGAGCCGCCGCCCGAAGTCACCGAACTCCATACGGCGGCGCTCCCTCCTCAGTTCCGTTCGGTCCCGCGCCTCGCGTGGACGGACGCGAGCGGCGCGCACTCGGTGCTCGTCGAGGGACGGATGGTGCTCGGATCGGCGGACGGATCGGCGATCCGGATCGACGATCCCACCGTCTCGCGGCTCCACGCGGAGCTCGAGACCCGCGCCGACGGACTGTGGGTGCGCGATCTCGGCAGCAAGAACGGCACGTTCGTCAACGAGCTGCAGGTCACCGGCGCGCGCGTGCCGGACGGAGCGAAGATCCGGTTCGGTGCGATCGAGGCGACCACCGACTTCGGCGGCGCGCCGAAGAAGCCGATCGAGATCTGGCGCGACACGTCGTTCGGCCGGCTGATCGGGCGGAGCCGCGCGATGCGCGAGCTCTTCGCGGTCCTCGCCCGCGTCTCGCCGATGGACGCCTCGGTCCTCATCCAGGGCGAGACCGGCACGGGCAAGGAGCTCGTCGCCCGCGCGATCCACGATGCGTCGCGCCGCGCGGACAAACCGTTCGTCGTCGTCGATTGCGCGGCGCTGCCGGACAACCTCCTCGACGCCGAGCTCTTCGGTCACGCCAAGGGCTCGTTCACCGGCGCGGTCGCCTCGCGCGAGGGATCGATCGAGGCGGCCGACGGCGGCACGGTGTTCCTCGACGAGATCGGCGAGCTGCCGATGTCGATGCAGCCGAAGCTGCTCCGCGTGCTCGAGTCGCGCGTGGTCCGGCGCATCGGCGAGACGTCGTACCGCCCGGTCGACGTCCGCTTCATCTCGGCGACGCACCGCGATCTCCTCACGATGGTGAGCTCGGGGGCGTTCCGCGAGGACCTCTACTTCCGGCTCTCGGTCCTCCCCGTCACCGTGCCTCCACTGCGCGAGCGCAAGGACGACATCGAGATCCTCGTCGCGCACTTCTGCAAGGCCATCGGCGGCGACGTGAAGCTCCGCGCCGAGCTCCTGCGTGCGCTCGGCGAGCGGCCGTGGCGCGGCAACGTCCGCGAGCTGCGCAACTTCGTCGAGCGCGCGCTCGCGCTCGGCCCGGACGAGGCGCTGCGCCTCCTGAACGGCGCGTCGAACGCGGCGCAGACCGAGGCGTCGCCCGCGCTCGTCGAGACGCCGGCGAGCGCCAACGTCGACGCGTCGGACCCCGCGCTCTTCGAGCACGCGTACAAGGAGTTCCGCGAGATGTGGAAGGACGCCGGCGACAAGGAGTACGTCCGGCGTCTGCTCCTGCGCCACGACCGCAACGTGGCCGCCGCCGCGAAGGAAGCCGGCATCGACCGGACGTACATCTACCGGCTCATCCGGAAGCACGACCTGTAGCGGTCGCCGTCTCCGCCGCTCAGCGGGCGAAGACGAAGACGCCGACGCCGGCGAGGAAGACGATCACGCAGATCACCGCGGTGATCACCAGCGTGCGGCCGTCGAGGAGCGACGGCTCCGCGACGGGCGGAGGCATCGCCGGATCGCCGGGCTGGAACGCGAGGGGACGCACGATGCGCTGCGACGTCGGTGGCACCGACGCGACCGCGGCGGGGGCGACGCTCGGTCCGGCGACGTGCTCGATCACCGGCGCGCGGGCAGGGACGGGAGGCGGCGGCGCCGGCTGCATCGACGGCGGCACCGCGAGCCCATGCCGGTCGCGCGCCGAGTCGTTCAGCTTCGTCGCGGCATCGTCCTCGTCCGCCTCGTCGTAGACGCGCGGCAGCGGCTCGTTCGGGCCGATCGCCGGCTGCGAGGCGGACGTCGGCTTGGTCGAGACCGGCGCCGGCTTGGTCGACGACGGCGGACCGAACGGGCGCGACGAAGGACCGGACGCGGCGGCGTTCCGCTCGCCTTCCTCGTTCGCCTTGCGGATGAGCTCTGCCCACGCGTCTTGCGACACGGGCCCCACCTTCGTGGCGGCGTTGTAGGCATCGCCGTCTCCCTCGGGCGGCGGGACGGTGTCGACCTTGTGAATCGAATCACCCTTGTCGCTCTCGTCGACCATCACTTCCTTCAACGGACGGCGCCCGCGGACCTTGACCCCGAACGACCCTCGGTCCCTCTCGTGCGTGTCGTCTCTGATGGTAGCCGAGTGGCGTAGCTGGTGCGGTCAAAAAAATGAGCGCCTCCGGCCTCGGGGGGTTGACGCGAGCGTGGCGCGGCTGGCCCGTCGGCGCGCGCGTGGCCCCGGTAGGTGGGGGTGCGCGGCGGCGCTCGCGCGCGCGTCTGGCCGGTCCGCCTCGGGTCGCTCCCCCTCCGTTATCCCTAACGGACGTGGAATTGCCGAAGCCCTTGGGTACGATCGAACGATGCCGAAGGACTGCCCGACCGACCTGCCTTCCGTTGCATTCGACGATGCCGACGTGGAGAAGACGGAGATGCGAGGCGCAGCATCGGCGCTCGGCGCACGAAGACCGTTCCTCGTCCGGCTCACCGGCAAGGACGTCGGGCTCGCGCACCTCGTCGACAAGCCGACGATCGTCATCGGTCGCCTCCCGACCAGCGATCTCCAGCTCGACGAGACCGGCGTGTCACGCACGCACGCGCGGCTCACGCGATCGGGCAACGGCTTCATCATCGAAGACCTCGGCAGCTCGAACGGCACGCGCGTGAACGGCCACAAGATCGAAGGCGTCACGCCGGTGAACGACGGCGACAAGGTGCAGATCGGCTCGGACACGATCCTCAAGCTGAGCTTCTTCGACGAGATCGAGGAGCGGTACCACACGTATCTCCACCACGCGGTGACGAAGACGGATCTCGCGCCGATCAGCGCGACGCGCCCCGTCGCGCCGTGGTCGCCGACGTCGTGGCGCACCAAGCCGGTCGCGCAGGACATCGCGTACGACGATCCGGCGCAGCTCGATCGCGTCCTCACGAAGCTCCGCAAGCTCCCGCCGCTCGCGACGTCGTGGGAGATCGAGGACCTGAAGAAGCTCATCGCCGAGTGCCAGCAGGGACGGCGCTTCCTCCTCCAGGGCGGCGACTGCGCCGAGACGCACGACGACTGCGAGTCGACCCAGATCACGAACAAGCTGAAGATCGTGATCCAGATGTCGCTCGTGCTCATCCGCGGCCTGCGCCGGCCGGTGGTGCGCGTGGGCCGCTTCGCCGGGCAGTACGCGAAGCCGCGATCGAAGCCGACCGAGACGAAGAACGGCGTCGAGCTCCCGAGCTACTTCGGCGACCTCGTCAACCGCCCGGCGTTCACCCCCGAGGCGCGCAAGCCCGATCCGCAGCTCCTCCTCGACAGCTACTTCCACGCGGCGGTCACGCTCAACTTCATCCGATCGATGAGCTCCGGCGGCTTCGCCGATCTCCGGCGGCCCGAGTTCTTCGACCTCTCGTTCTCGAACGTCGAGCTGCCGACGACCCTCCGCGGCGACTACGCGAAGATGTGCCGCGAGATCAGCGACGGCATGAGCTTCATGCGCTCGTTCGGCGATCGCGGCGCCGACGAGCTGATGCGCGTCCACTTCTATGCGAGCCACGAGGGCCTCAACCTGCACTACGAGGAGGCCCAGACGCGGCAGCCGCCGCGCCGCGACGTCTATTACGACCTCACCACGCACATGCCGTGGATCGGCGAGCGCACGCGTCAGCTCGACGGCGCGCACATCGAGTTCTTCCGCGGCATCGCCAATCCGGTCGGCGTGAAGGTCGGTCCGTCGTGCACGCGCGAGGAGATCGTCGAGCTGTGTCGCGCGCTCAACCCGCGCAACGAGGCCGGCAAGCTGGTGCTCGTCGCGCGCATGGGCGCCTCGAAGGTCGAGGACAAGCTCCCGCCGCTCGTCAACGCGGTCCGCCGCGCCGGCTGCCGCGTGCTCTGGGTCTCCGACCCGATGCACGGCAACGCGATCACCACGCGCGACGGCATCAAGACGCGAGACTTCGAGGACATCCTCAAGGAGGTCGAGACGTCCATCGCGGTGCATCGCGAGCTCGGGAGCTATCTCGGCGGCGTCCACTTCGAGCTGACCGGCGACGACGTCACCGAGTGCATCGGCGGCGGGCTCACCGAGAGCGACCTCACCGAGCGCTACGCCTCCGTCTGCGATCCGCGCCTCAACTACCGCCAGGCGCTCCAGATGGCGTTCCTCCTCAGCGACAAGCTCGACACGGTTCCGCGTCCGTCGTCGCTCCCTCCGCCGTCACGCTGATCCGCGGCGCACGCGCGCCGGCGCTTCGGCGTCGGCGGCGCGCGTCCGTCAGATGGTGACGCCGAGCGCGCGGAGGATCGGGCCCATCTTGCCCGCGGTCTCCTGGTACTCGGCCTCCGCGACCGAGTCCTTGACGATGCCGGCGCCCGCGTAGATGTACGCGCGCTTCCGCGTGAGGATGCCGCAACGAATGGCGACCGCGAAGTGGCCGTCGCCGGCGGCGTCGAACCAGCCGACCACGCCCGTGAACCAGCCGCGCTCCATCGGCTCGTTGTCCCGGATCCAGAACGCGGCCTCCTTCGTGGGGAAGCCGCCGACGGCGGGCGTCGGATGGAGCGTGCTCACGAGATCGAACACGTCGACGTCGTCGTGGAGCTCGCAGTTGATCGGCGTCTGGAGGTGGAGCAGGTGGCGGACGCGGCGGGTCTTCGGCGTGCTCGCGTAGCGCAGCTTCTTCGAGAGCGGCCAGAGGTCCTGGCAGATCTTCTGCGCGACGAGGCTGTGCTCGACCTGCGTCTTCCAGCTCTTCGACAGCTCGATGGCGTCCTGCGAGGTGTCGGCCCACAGATCGTCGGTCACGCGGATGGTGCCCGCGAGCGCGTGCGTGTGGAGGATCGGCCCCGTCTTGCGGAACAGCGTCTCCGGCGTGGCGCCGAGGAACGTCGCGTCGCCGCGGTTGATCGCGAAGTGCGTGCAATCGGGGTACGACGCGAACAGACGCGCCATGAACGCGGTGTCGTCGAGCCGCTTGGGCAGGTCGATGACGCAGCGCCGCGAGGCGACGATCTTGTCGAACGCGCCCGAGGCGATCGCGCGCTTGATCTCGTCGATGTACGTCGTCCACTCGCCGAGCGAGCTGTGGTGCACCGCCGACGGAGCGATCTCGGGGCGCTCGATCATCGACGTCGCCGTCTCGCGCGCGATCGCGACGAGCAGGCGGCGCGCCTCGCGCTCGAGCGCGCTGCGCTGATCCGGACGCGAGAGCTCCTCGCGCGTCGCGGCCATCATCAGGTACGCGGTCTTGCCCTCGCGGCGGTACGACCACTTCGCCAGCGCGAAGCCGTCCTGCTCGAACGCCGTCCACGGCTCGACGGTGGGGACGCCCGGCACGAAGGCGAGGCCGCCGACGAGCATCGGCGTGATGCGCGCGCCGCCGTGCACGCGCACGGTGATGCGCGGCCAGAGCTTCGCCGCCTTCTCGCGGAGCTCCTTGAACCGGTCCTCGCCCGACGCGGAGATCGTCGCGGCCGAGCCGACGCCCGCGATGGAGATGCCGCCCGAGCGCCAGAGGAAGCCGCTCTCGCCGTTCGCGGCGATGCGGAGGAACTTCTCCGGCGCTTCGATCGCGGCGGGGACGGCGATGACGAGGATGTCCTTGCCCGGCGGGAGCGGCTCTTCGAGCGCTCGCTCGACGAAGCTCACTCCGTCGAGCGAGACCAGCTCGTCGTCGTCGCTATCGAGACGAGGGAGAAAGGACACGTCATCACGCTATCACGATCACGCGGGAAATCGGGAGCGAACTCGATCCGCCGGAGGTGTTCCGGCAGGTATTCTGCTCGGTGTTCGGGCGGTGTTCGGGCGGGTGTTTCACGAGCGCCTCGGGGCCCTCGTGCGTGTGTCCGGAATGTCACCGACACGCGCTCCGCACGTGCGCGTCAACGCGCGAAGGGGCCGAGGCCCGCGCCGTCGATGACGGCGATGTCATGGACGCGGATCGGGTGGCCGTCGGGTAGGTCCACGTATGGCCGGACGTCGAGGCCCGCCGCATGCGTCCTCGTGCAGCGCGCCGTCGCGAAGGCCGCGGCCGCCGCGGTGCCGACGACTCCCTCGAACATGTGGGTGACGACGACGCTCCGGCCGGCCCTCGCCGCCCGGGCCACGACCCGCTCCGCCGCCGAAAAACCCCCGATTGTCGAGAGCTTCACCACCACGGCGGCGCACAGCCCGCGCGTGAGCAGCGCGTCGAGGAGCGCGTCGCCCCCCGGCGCCGCGGCGCTCTCGTCGACGGCGAGCGGGACGGGCGCCGGGCCGAGCTCGAGCCACCGCTCGCCCGCGACCGGCTCCTCGACGAGCTCGGGATCGAACGCCGCGAACGCCGCGAGGGCCGCACGCGCCTCGCCGACGGTCCATGCGCCGTTGGCATCGAGGCGCAGGCGCATCCGTCCTCCGCTCGCATGACGCGCCGCGGCGGCGAGCGCGAGCTCGCGGTCGAGCGCGGCGGGCCGTCCGACCTTCAGCTTGCCGGTGGTCAGCCCGCGCGCGAGCGCCTCCTCCGCCGCCTTCGCCACCTCGGCGTCGGTCTCGCCCGACAGGAGCGCCGAGAGGGGGACCGGCGCGGCGGCGGGGTCGCCGCCGAGATCGCGCCAGACGGGGACGCCGCGGAGCTGGCCCCGCAGATCGAGCAGCGCCGTCTCGATCGCGAAGCGCGCCGAGGGGACGAGCGGCTCGAGCGGCGCGAGGAGGGCGCCGAGCGCATCGAGCGGCGCGCCGTCGAGCGCGAGGCGCGCCGACGCGGCGAGCCGATCGCTCACCCGCTCGAGATCGCGCCGCGCATCGGCGAGCGAGTCCGGCGAGAAGCCGGGGAGGGGCGAGGCCTCGCCTCGGCCGACCGCGCCGCCCGCGCGGACGCTCACGACGATCCCTTTGCGATCGGCCCAGCGCATCTTCGCGTTCGCCGCGACGCGCTTCAGCGCGAAGTGGAGCGGCTCGAGATCGACGCCGTCGATCGGCGCGGGCGACGTCATCGGACGAGCGCGCGCGCGAGGACCTCGGCGATCGCGTCCGGACGCTCGAGCATCACGTTGTGCCCCGCGCCGGCGACCACGAGGTGCGTGCCCCTCCGGAGCGTCGGCACGAGGCGCGCCGCGATGTCGGTGAACTTCGCGTCGGAGCCGCCGGTGACGACGGTGATCGGCAGATCGACGCCGGCGAGCTCGGGCGCGTAGTACGGCATCCGCGCGAGGCTCAGCGCGCGCATCGCGCCGGCGAGGCCCTTCGGATCGTGACGGAGCCTGCGTGCGCGCTGCGCGGCCTGCTCCTCCGGCGACAGCGCGAGCTGCGTGGCGAACAGCGGCTGCGCCTCCCACTTGTCGACGAACGCGGAGACGTCGCGCTCGATGAGCTGCGCCCACTTCTCGTCCGCCTCCGCGCGCGGCGCCCGCTCGGCGTCGGACGCGAGGCCGGGGTTCGCGCTGACGATCGTCGCGCCCGAGAGCAGCGCGGCATGCCGCGCGACGAGCCCGGTCGCGAGCCGCCCGCCGAGCGAGTAGCCGCAGACGTGCGCCCCCACGGCGCCGGCCGCGCGGATCGCCTCCGCGAGGCGATCGACCTCCTGCTCGAAGGACGACGGCGCCGGCGTCCCGTCGTGTCCGCCGATGGTCGCGCGCACCGCGCGTACGTCCTTCGGCAGGCGCCCGACGACGTCGTCCCACGCGTCCGCCGAGCCGGTGAAGCCGTGCAGGAGGAAGAGCGGCGTCATCGAGGGAGCCGCTTGTCGACCTCGCGCCAGACGTGCCGGTACTCGTCGACCGCGCCGTTCGGCGGCACGACGATCTCGACGAGCGACGGGCGTGGCGTGGCGTACGCCTTCTCGAGCGCGCTCCGCAGATCGGCGTCGGTGTTCACGCGCGCGTAGGCGTATCCGAAGAGCGCCGCCGCGTGGGAGAACTCGATGCCGTGCTCGGTGGACACGTGCGCGAGCGTCGCCTTGTAGAGATCGGCGAGCGGCGGATCGTTCCCCGCGGGTCCGGCTCCGAGCGGGAGCTGCTCGAAGATGCGGCCGCCGCCGTTCTGCACCACCACCACCACGAACGGGTGCTCGACGTCGCGCGCGAGCTGGAGCGACGTGAGGTCGTGCAGCAGGCTCACGTCGCCGATGAAGAGCGTGAACGGCTTCTTCATCGCCTTCGCCGTGCCGCAGCTGCCCGCGACGAGGCCGTCGATGCCGTTCGCGCCGCGCTGGCAGAACACGCTCAGCCCGATGTCGCGACGGCGCGCGAACAGCTCCGACGTGCGGAGAGGCAGGCTGTTCGCGAGCATCAGGCCCGAGCCGTCGGGGATCACGTCCATCACCGCGCGCGCGGCGCGTCCCTCGGTGAGCGGCTCGGACGAAGCCGCGGAGACCTCCTCGATCACGCTCGCGACGACGGCGCTCGCGGCTTCGAACTTCTTCGCCCAGGGCGACGCGCCTGCGGGACGCGCCTGGATCCGCGGGACGAGCGCGTCGAGCACGCGGCCCACGTCGCCGAAGAGGAAGTGCGAGGGCGAGCTCGCGGGATCCATCCACGCGCGCTCGGTGACGATGAGCCGCGTCGCCTCCGGATACGCGTAGGTGTACTGCTCGAAGCCGGTCGAGGTCGGCGTCGAGCCGATCTGGAGGATCAGCTCCGGCGCGGCCTCCTTGCGGAAGGTCGGCGAGCGGAAGAACGCATCGAACCCGTCGCACACGACGACGCCCGGTTCGACCTCGCCGAGGCGGAGCTGGCTCGGCAGCTCGGTGAGGACCGGGAACCCGGTGCGCCGGGCGAGCTCGAACACCGCCTTGCGCGACGACGCGAAGCCGGCCGGCGACGGACCGCACACGATGATGCCGCGCTCGGTGTGCGCGCAGAGCTCGGCGACCTCGTCGAGCACCGCCTCGTCGGGCAGCTCGTGCGGGATCGACACGCGCGGGATGCGCAGGTTGCGGATGCGGGCGGCGTTCGCGGTCATCGCCTTGCCCGCTTCGCTCACCGGCGCTCCGGCCGGCTCGAGCGGCTTGCGCGCGCGCGCGTTCACGTGGACCGCGCCGGGCACCGGGTACTTCGCGGTGATCACCGCCTGCGCCGCCATGCGCCGCATGGCGCGCATCGCGAGCGGCGCGGGATCCGCCGCGCCGAGGTCGATGAACTTGCGCGCGTGATCGCCGAACAGCTTCGTCTGGTCGATCGTCTGCGGAGCGCCGCAGTCCATCAGCTCGATCGGTCGATCGGCGGTGAGCACGACGAGCGGGAGGCCGCTCGCATTCGCCTCGATCACCGCCGGGAAGTAGTGCGCGCCGGCGGTGCCCGACGTGCAGAGCAGCACCGACGGCTGGCCGGTCGCGCGCGCCTGTCCCAGCGCGAAGAACGACGCCGCACGCTCGTCGATGATCGCGTGCATGCGGAGGCGCGACTCGCGCAGCGCCGCAGCCACGAAAGGGGTCGAACGCGAGCCCGGGCTGGTGACGATGTCGCGGACGCCGGCGTCCGCGAGGCTCGACATCAGAAGGGCCGCCCACTCGCTGAGGAGATTCTCCGCCTCGGTCATCGATCGGATCGTATCCGAAGCCAACGGCGTTCTCATGCGAGTTACGGCGGCGTGACGACGAGAGAACGACGTCCCACATCGCCGCTATCGCGCCTGCGGTGAGCGCGACGGTTTCCCCGTCTCGGGATCAGCGCGCGAGCGCCGGGACGTACTGCGCGAGCGTCCCGCTCTCGGCGCAGCAGTCCTTGAACTTCGCCGCGCTCCCGCACACGCAGGGCTCGTTGCGTCCGATCTTCTTCGGCGCCGCGCGCGCGACGACCTCCGGATCGGGATAGGCGCGCGGACGCTTCTTCCGGCCGATCGCCGCCGCCTCGTCGATCCGGGCGAACACCGTCGCCAGGTTCTCGGGCGCGTCGAACCAGGCGCGCGCCCGCGCCTCGAGCGCGCGGCCCTTCGTGTAATACCGCTCGGGATGATGCTGCCGGTCGACGTGCGCGACCTGGCGGAAGCCCCTGGGCACCGCGACGAGCGCGTTGCCGCCGGGGAAGCAGTACGTGCCGATGTCGCGCGCGGTGCGGAGGTCCCAGTCGAGCCCGAACTTCGCGCGGCCGACGATCCAGACGCCGACCCACGCTCGCGCTTCGCCGAAGTTGAACGGCTCGAGGAACGCCTCCTCTTCGCCCGGGGGCACGTCCTCGGGAACGCCGTAGGGGAGGCCGAAGAGGATGCCGTAGTTCGGCTTCGTCACGTCTCCGCAGATCGCGTGGAGGCACTCGTGGATCATGCTCCCGAGCAGGCGGCGGTGGATGCATTCGCCGAAGCGGACGGCGACGCCGCGGTACGCGTCGGGGTTCTTCTTCTGCGTCTCGCGCCAGATGCGATCGCCGTGGACCTCGTAGATCGGCGCGTAGCCCCAGCCCCGGAGCGCGTCGTCGAGGTGATAGAGCGCGCCGATCCCCTTGATCCGCTCCGCGAGCGGCAGGTTCCGGTGGCAGTCGCACGGGCAGACGCGTGCGGTCGTGATCGCATCGACGACGTTCTTCACGCCGGTGATTGTATCCTGCGCGGCCATGGAGCACGGAATCGGCGCGAGCACGTGGGCTGCGCTCGCGCTCATCATCCTCGCGGCGAAGGCCGGCGGGGAGCTCGCGACGCGGCTCCGCCAGCCGGCGGTGCTCGGCGAGCTCCTGGCGGGCGTCGTGCTCGGCAACTTGCCGTTCGCCTTGCTCGACGAGGCGTCGCGCGGCCCGGGCCTCGCGTTCGCGGCCGAGCTCGGCGTGATGCTCCTCCTCTTCCAGGTGGGCCTCGGCTCGAGCCTCGGCGACATGGCGCGGGTCGCGCCGCGCGCCGGCGCGGTCGCGGTGCTCGGCGTCGTGTTTCCGAGCGTGCTCGGCGTGGGCGTGAGCCGGCTGCTCCTGCCCGAGGCGTCGGTCGCCGAGCACCTGTTCATCGGGTCGACGCTCTGCGCGACGAGCGTCGGGATCACCGCGTCGGTGTTGAAGGACCTCGACGTCCTCGGGACCCAGGAGGCGAGGGTGATCCTCGGCGCGGCGGTGATCGACGACGTGCTCGGCCTCGTCGTGCTCGCGATCGTCTCGGCGGTCGCCACGACGGGGGCTCCGAGCGCGCTCGACATCGCGCGCATCGCGGGGACCGCCGTGGCGTTCGTCGTCGGCGCGCTCGCGATCGGCCTGTGGCTGACGCGCGGCGTGTACCGGGTGGCGGCGACGCTGCGCGGCGAGCACGTGCTCGGCGCGCTCTCGATCGCGTTCTGCGTGCTGCTCGCCAGCGCGAGCGCCACCGCGGGGCTCGCGCCGATCGTCGGAGCGTACGCGGCGGGCCTGCTCCTCGACGAGGTCTCGGTGCGCCCGTTCGGCGAGCGCGGGTTGAAGCACGTCGAGGACTTCGTCTCTCCGATCGCCGCGGTCTTCGCGCCGGTGTTCTTCGTCAAGACGGGCATGGACGTGAAGCTGGCCGGCCTCGACGGGAGCGTCCTCGCGCTCGCGGGGCTCCTCGCGCTCGTCGGGGTGGTGGGGAAGATCGGCGCCGGGCTCGGCGTTCGATCCGGCGATCGGCTGACGATCGGTCTCGGGATGGTGCCGCGGGGGGAGGTCGGCCTGATCTTCGCCGCCGCGGGCGCGAAGCTCGAGGTCGGCGGCAAGCCGCTGTTCTCGCGTGGGATCTACGCCGCCCTGGTCACCGCCGTCTTCGCGACGACCGTCGTCGCTCCGCCCCTGCTCGCGAGACGCATCCGAATGCGAAACCGCCGGGGGGGTGCTCGCGTAGACTCCTCGTCGAGCGAAACCGAGAGGGAGGAGCCGGTATGACGGGAAGGTTCGGGATGGCGGTCGTGGCGCTCGTCGCGCTCGCCGCCGCGGGGTGCGAAGAGAAGAAGAGCAGCGCGAACG
Source organism: Labilithrix sp. (assembly GCA_039809525.1). Taxonomy (GTDB): domain Bacteria; phylum Myxococcota_A; class Polyangia; order Polyangiales; family Polyangiaceae; genus Labilithrix. Next base: position 28,274 of record JBDHVD010000014.1, read on the forward strand.
TCGCTCCGGCGGCGAGCTCGCTCGCGCCCTCGACGCCGGCGCCGAAGTCGATGACCGTGAAGTTCGTCGTCGATCCGACGTCGACGACCGCGCTCCTGATGGAGGGCCCGCTCGAGAAGATCAAGGCGCGCACCGAGGGGGCGGCCGGGACGCTGGACGTCGATCTGAAGGACGTCACCGCCTCGCGCGGCGAGGTGAAGATCGATCTCACGACGTTCACCACCTCGACGTTCGGCGACAAGTCGAAGGACGAGACGCAGACGACGGATGCGCGCACCTGGCTCGAGGTCGCCGACGGCGCCGACGGCAAGCTCGATCCGAAGACGAAGGAGCAGAACCGCTACGCGGTCTACGCGATCCGCGCGATCGAGAACCCGAGCGAGGCCGATCTGACGAAGATCGCGCCGGTGAAGGACGGTGGGGACGACGTACGGACGGTGACGTTGACGACGAAGGGGGAGCTGCTCGTGCACGGCCACAAGGTCGCGCGCGACGCGGACGTCGAGATGCAGCTCCGGTACGACCCGGGTGCGCCGCCGGACAAGCCCAAGTCCCTGACCGTGAAGACGAAGAAGCCGTTCCGGGTGGTGATCGCGGAGCACGACATCAAGCCGCGCGACAGCTTCGGGAAGATCGCGAAGGGCGCCTTCCACCTCCTGGGTACGAAGGTTGCCGACAACGCCGACGTGACGCTGGATTTACGGGCAAAGCCTCAGTCGTGATAGCGTCCACCCTTCGCTGGGGGCGGCCGAACGAGAGCTCTCTTTTTTGATCGATCCGCAGTGAGGCGCGGGGCGTAGACCCCGCGTCGTGCAAACAAAAGGAGTGAGTGGATGCGACCGAATTTGTCTGTCGAGAAGATCGCCGGAGCGCTCGCCGTTCTCGGGACGACGGTGCTCATGGGATGCGGCGGTGGCGACAAGCCCGCCAACACGCCGGTGAACTCGAACGAGGTCACGCCCTCGGGCGAGAAGGCCTCGGGCGCGGGACAGGCGAGCTGCGGCGCCGAGAAGAAGGGCGAGGGCTCGTGCGGCGCGAACAAGGGCGGCGCGGCCTCCTGCGGTGCGGGCAAGGGCGGCGCGGCCTCGTGCGGCGCGGGCAAGGCGGGCGGCGACACGCACGCGGCGGACGCGAAGCCCGCCGACGCGACCGCGACCCCGGCGAGCACGAGCGCGCCTTCGACGCCGGCTCCGGCCTCGACGTCGACGGCCAAGCCGGGCGACAAGGCCCCGGCGAAGCCCGGCGCGGGCACGCCCTCGGGCAAGAAGTCGGGCGCGGCGTCGTGTGGCGCGGGCACGTGCAGCGCGAAGAAGTGAGCTGAAGCTCAGCGCGAACGGGCCGGGCGCGCGTGATGGCGCGTCCGGCTCTTTCGTTTTCGCCGGCGGTGCTAGTGCTACGGGAGGAACGAGGGACGAGAATGACTTCGCGGAAGGTGAACGGCGTCGGCCTCGGCCTCCGCTGGGAGTTCATCGACGAGATCCTCGAGCAGGAGCCGCCGCTCGACTTCATCGAGGTCTCGCCGGAGAACTACATCGGGCGCGGCGGCTACTACGACGAGGCGCTCGATCGGGCCGCGGCGATCTGGCCGATCGTCACGCATGGCCTCACGATGAGCCTCGGCGGCGTCGATCCGCTGCGTGAGGGCTACCTGAAGGACCTCCGCGCGTTCTGCGATCGCGTCGCGACGCCCTGGCACTCCGACCACCTCTGCTTCTCGACGTTCGGCGGCGTCGTGCTCCACGACCTGCTCCCGGTCGCGTTCAAGAAGAGCGAGGTCGCGCGCATCGCCGAGCGGATCAAGCGGGCGCAGGACGCGATCGGCCGGCCGATGGCGTTCGAGAACGTCTCGTTCTACCTGCACCCGGGCAAGCGGGAGATGACCGAGGCGGAGTTCATCGCGCAGGTCTGCGAGGCCGCCGACTGCGGGCTCATGCTCGACGTGAACAACGCCTACGTGAACGCGACGAACTTCGGCTTCGACGTCGACGCGTGGATGCGGACCGTGCCCCTCGACCGCGTCGTGCAGATGCACGTCGCCGGGCACGACTGGTACTCCGAGGGCGACTGGAGCGACGCCGAGCCGGGCGCGAAGGACGCGCTCATCGTCGACACCCACGGCAGCGACGTCTGCGGCGACGTCCTCGCGCTCCTCGAGCGCACGCTGGAGAAGACCGGCCCCGTGCCGGTGCTGCTCGAGCGCGATCAGGCGATCCCGCCGCTCGACGTGCTCCTCGCGGAGGTCGCGGCGATCAAGGCGGTCTGGCAGCGCGCGACGAGCAAGCGCGGCGAGGACGCGGCATGAGCGTCGATCGCCTCCAGGCCGCGTTCGCGAAGGCGTGCTTCGCGCGCGAGCCCGGGTTCGACGCGGACCTCCGCGCCTTCCTCGCGGCCCAGGGCGTGGCGAAGGAGGACGTCGAGGCGCTGCTCGCGGCTCCGCGCCGGCTCGGCCTGTACCGCAAGTTGATCCGTCACAACGTCGTCGGCGTGATCGACGCGATGCTGCCGCGGACGCGCGAGAAGATCGACGCGGCCGTGCCCGGCGCGTTCGACGCGACCATCGCCGCGTTCCTCGAGCACGAGGGCCCGCGCACCGCCCACCTGCGCGACGTGCCGGGCGAGCTGCTCGCGTTCGCCGCGCCGCGGTGGAGGAAGGACGACCGCCTCCCGCGCTGGACCGCCGACTACGCGGAGCTCGAGCTCGTCGACTTCGTGATCGGCGTCGCGCCTCGCCCTGCGCCTCCGCCTCCCGTCGCGGACGTCTCGGCCGATCGGCCGCTCGTGTTCGCCGATCCGTACAAGCTCGTCCGGCTCGCGTGGTCGGTGCACGAGGACACGATCGAGGAGCGCGACGTGACGCTGCTCGTGTACCGCGACTCCGAGCACCGCACGCGCTTCCTCGAGCTCACCGATCTCGCCGGGCGGATCCTCGAGCACCTCTTCGCCGGCGCGCCCCTCGGCGGCGCGATGGTCTCCGCGTGTCAGGCCGGCGGCTTCGCCCTCGACGAGGGCGTGCTCGCGGGCGCGGCCCGCCTGCTCGCGGACCTCGGCGATCGCGGCGTCCTGCTCGGCGCGCGCGCCTGACGGCGCGGTCATCGCCGGGCGGCGCGGCGCCGGCCCCGCTCGAGCGCGATCCGATCGGCGCGATCGATCCACTCCGCCGTCTCGTCGACCGCGCGCCCGACGAGGCCGTGGTCGATGGCCTCGCCGCGCTCGGCGGCCTCCGCGAGATCGTGCACGCGCGCGAGCGTCGCGGACATCGACGCGGGCACGGTGCCGCTCGGGACGAGGTGCATGCAGACTGCATCGAGGAGATCGCCGTAGCCGGAGCCCGCGCCCGGCGGCAGCAGCCAGCGGAGCGACGCGCCCAGCGCCTCGTACGCCGCCCTCGCGGCGTCTCCGGGATAGCCCGCGTCGAGCACGATGCGCGCGAGGCGCAGCCGCTGGCGCGCGTGGTCCATCTTCTCGAGCGGCGCCTCCTCGAGCGGCGCGATCGGCGCGGGCTCCTCCGCCGGCGGCTCGCCGACGAGCCCGGCGATGGCGAGCGACGCGCCCGCGACGTCCAGCTCCTCGACGTCGCTGTCCGCGTCGAGCGCCGCGCTCCGCACCGCGCGCTTTCCCGCGAGCGTCGTCGCGATGTCGCGCTCGATGCCCGACTCGGCGCAGAGGTACGTCACCGAGACGCCGCGCGTCTGCCCGAGGCGATGCGCGCGCGAGACCCGCTGGTCGATCCGCGCCGGATTCCACGGCAGATCGAGGTGCACGACGTAGCTCGCGACCTGGAGGTTCAGCCCGACGCCCCCCGCGTCGGTGGAGAGGAGCACCTTCTTCGCCGGATCGTGGCGGAGCTCGTCGAGCAGGGCAGGGCGCTCGTTCGAGCGGACGCCGCCGTGGAGGAAGAGATGGCCGATGCCGAGCTCGTCGAGGCGCTCGGAGGCGAGCTTCAGCATCTCGGTCCACTCGGAGAACACGAGCATCTTGCTCGTCCCCTGCGCGGCGACCTCGGTGACGAGCGCGGCGAGCTCGTCGAGCTTGGCCGATCCGCGGTCCGGGCTCGCGGGATCGCAGAGGCGCGCCGCGTTGCAGGCCTGGCGCGCCTTGAGCATCGCCGCCTGCAGGCGCTTCTGCTCCTGCGGGCTCAGCGGGCGCTTCTTCGCCTGCGCGACGAGCTGCGCGGCGACGCGGCGGAAGCTCGCCTCGAGATCGGCCTGCTCGCGCGAGAGCGGCACGTACCGCACCTGCTCGGTGAGCGCGGGCAGCTGCGAGAGCACCTCCTCCTTGCGGCGCCGCAGCACGTGGGGCCCGATCCGCCGGCGGAGCTCGCCGAGGTTCTTGTAGCCGGTGATCTTTCCGCCCGGGTCCTGGCGGTGGAAGTCGACGTTGAACTTCCAGAGCGGGCCGAGCACCTCGGGATCGACCAGCTGCATGATCGAGTAGAGGTCGTCGAGGCGGTTCTCGACCGGCGTGCCGGTGAGGACGAAGAGGAACTTCGACGGGATCCGCTTCAGCGTCGCCGCGGTCTTCGTGCGGAAGTTCCGGGCGCGCTGCGCCTCGTCGAGCACGAGCACGTCGGTCTCGAGCCCCTCGAGGATCGACAGGTCCCGCCACGTGAGCTCGTAGTTGAGGACGACGTACGGCGCATCGGACGCGAACGCGGCGCGCCGCTCCTTCACGCCGCCGGTCACCACCACCGCGCGCGCGCCGGCGTACCTGGCGATCTCGCTCGCCCACTGCGCCTTGAGCGACGCGGGGCACACCACGAGCACCCGCCGCGCCTCGCCGCGGCGGCGGAGCAGCTCGCACGCGGCGATGGTCTGGACCGTCTTGCCGAGCCCCATGTCGTCGGCGAGCACCGCGCGCCCCGCGCGGACCAGGTGGGCCACGCCCTCGCGCTGGTAGGGGAACAGCGGCGCGGAGAGGACGTCGAGGCCGAGCGATCCGTCGCGGAGCGCGCGATCGATCGCCCGCCGCCGTCGCTCGAACGCGGCGCGCTCGTCGAGGATCCGCTGCGCGATCGGGACGGCGTGCGTGACGCGCGCGTCCTCGCGCTCCTCGCCGAGCCGGACGATGCGCAGCCGGCCGTCGGCGCGCACGGTGACCACGTCCTGTCGATCGCTCCGCCGCCTCTTCTTCGGCGCGATCCGGCGCACCGCCTCGAGGTGCTTGCACGTGCCGAGGCGGTTGCCGAGGAAGTCGGGGCAGGTGCACGTGTCGAAGAGCACGCCGTCGACGAGATCGACGACGTACTCGCTCGCGCTCGGGCCCTGCACGACGAACGTGTCGTCCGCGACGGGGGTGATCGCGAACGGCTCGACGTGCGCGCGATGCACCCGGACTTCGCGCTCGAAGCGCAGGACCACGCCCTCGTCCGCGAACGACGCGCAGACGGGCGGTTCGTGCCTGATCGGTTCCAGCTTCACCGTTCGGGGCATGAGCACACGCCGTGCCGATCGTGCGATCGAACGATCCCGCGAGCTTGCGGATCGTGACCCTATGGCCGGGCCAGCGCGGGCCTGGCCCGGGCCAGCGGCCGATCGGGGTTCAGACCACGAAGTCGAGCAGCTGGACCCGCGTGACGTAGTCGTCGAGCGAGGCCTTGTACTCGTCGATCAGCGTGTCGAGCTTCACCACGACGCCGCCCTCGCCCTCGCGGACGACCGTGCCGCTGACGAGGATCTCCTCGCGCGGCGTGATGACCACGCCGGTCCAGAAGCTCGGATCCTTGGCGACGTCCTTGGCCGTGCCCTCGACCTTCACGTAGCCCTCGCTGATCTCGAGGAGGTTCACCGTGCGGCCGTCGTCGAGGCGGACCTGCGCCGGGTAGACCGCCGTCGGCGTGACCCGGTAGTTCGCGCGGCGGTTGTTCTGGATGAGGCCGTCGAGGGTCTCGAAGATCGGCTTCGAGATCGGCGTCTCCTGCGCGTCGAGGACGACGTCGCGCATCTGCTTCATCGCCTTCTGCGTGCGGATGATGTTCGCGCGCATCTCGTCCATGCGGCGGCGATCGCGACGGACCTTGTCGCCGACGAGCGCGAGGAGGTTCTTGTGGAACGCGAGCCCGATGTCCGCGTTCTCGTCGAAGAAGCCGAGGAGATCGCCCACCGGGATGGTGAGGAGCTCGACGTCGGTGACCGCGGTGGCCGTCGTGCTGCGGGGGATGCCGGTGATCGCGCCGAGCTCGCCGAGCGGGGCGAGCGGACGGAGGGTGAACTTCGCCGCGCCGTCCTCCTCGACGAGGACCTCGCCCAGGGTGAGGAGCTCGAGGCGGCTGGCGGTGTCGCCCGGGCGGAACAGGACCGTTCCCGCTTTCTGCGTCACCGGCCGGAACGTGGCGACGAGCTGCTCGAGACGCGCCTCGGAGATCCCCTGGAACAACGGCAAGGTCCGAAGGTCGGAAACGATCGACATGATGCACCCTCCACGACGAAAATCGCGCTGCATCGCGTAGCGGAGCTCCGCCGCGGACACAAGCGCTACGCGTTCCTGGTACAACCGTCGGGGGTCGCGATGAAGGGTCCGTACGACATCTCGAACGCGCGCGAGACGCTCACCTGCTACTCGGGCCTCTACGCATCCGAAGCCCATGTCTTCGCCCCGGCGAACGTCGACGAGCTGCGCCGCGTCCTCGCCTACGCGCAGGCGTGCAAGAAGCGCGTGACGTTCCGCGCCGGCGGGCACTCGTTCGACGGCCAGGCGCTCGGCGACGACGTGGTCGTCTCGCTCGCGGCGATGAGGACCATCGAGGTCCTGACCTCGGGCGACACACCGTTGGTCCGCGTCGGCCCGGGCGCCACCTGGGGAGACATCCTCGCGGCGGTCGAGCCCCTCGGCCTGGTGCCCGCCATCACGGTGACGACGGCGAAGGCGACCGCGGGCGGGACCCTCTCCGGCGACTGCCTCTCGCGCTTCTCGCCCGCCTACGGCAAGGAGGGGACGTGGATCGCGTCGTTCGACCTCCTGACGGTCGACGGCAGGCTGCTCCGCTGCGTCCCGCCCCCGAAGGGCGTGCCCTTCGCCGCGCTGCCCCTCGAGCAGCGCGCGTTCTGCGGCGTCATCGGCGGGCTCGGCTACCTCGGCGCGGTGGTGTCGATCACCTACGAGCTGCTGCGCGTCGGGCAGACCAACGCACAGATCGGCGTCGCCACCTCCGTCCGGAAGTTCCGCACGTTCCGCGAGCTGGCGAAGGACCTGGTCCCGACGGCGAAGAAGACCGAGGCCGAGCACTCGACCCCGGAGGACGAGGCGAAGCTCGACGCGATCTACTCCGCGCTCTACGTCGGGCCGAAGGGCGAGCCCTACGCGCTCCTCTTCAAGTCGCACTTCACCAAGGACCCGAACCGGCGCCGCATGGCGCTGCACCAGCCGGAGCTGGCGGCCCGGCCGATCGTCGAGTGGGCGATGCGCGTCGACGGCATCGCGCAGCGCGCCTGGCCGCTGTTCTTCGATCTCGTCTACCGCGACGGCGAGCAGTACATCGACGACCTCGAGGGCTTCACGTTCTTCATGGACGGCAACGCGCGCTCGAAGACGCTCGCGACGCGCTTCGGCGTCCACCTCCGGACCGTGCAGCAGACGTTCATCGTGCCGAGCGCGCCGGGCGCCGCGGGCGGATGGGACGAGACCGAGGACGACCTCGTCGAGTGGCTCGACTACGCCGCGAAGCTGTTCCGCGAACGCGGCCTCCACCCGACGCTGCACGACGTGCTCTACCTGCCGGCCGACGGTCGCTTCCTCATGTCGGCGACCGCGGACCTCGCGGGCTTCGCGGTGAGCTACGCGTTCGAGACGAACGACGACGACAAGATCGAGCGGATCAAGGCGACGTTCTCCGAGATGGCCGACGAGCTGTGGAAGACCTTCTCCGGTCGCGTCTACCTGGTGAAGAACGTCTGCGCGGAGCAGGCGACGCTGCGGGCGATGTACGGGGCGAACGCGGTCGACTTCTTCGCGCTCAAGCGGGAGCTGGACCCGCAGCTGGTCTTGCGAAATCATTTCCTCGAGCGGACGTTCGGCGATTTCCTGACCACACCGGTCGCGGGGGCCCCCCGTCCGGTCGATGCTGCATGAGAAGGACGAGAGGAGGGGCGGGCTAGATTGGGCGCGGGCTCCTTGCTCCACGAAGAATTCGCAGGGACCGACCGGTTCGAGGTCGTCCGCCGCCTCGGCGCGGGCGGGATGGGCGTCGTCTACGAGGCGCTCGATCGCGAGCGCAACGTGCGCCTGGCGCTCAAGACGCTGCGCGGGCTCGGCGGCCACGACCTCCTCCTCTTCAAGCGCGAGTTCCGTGCGCTCCAGGAGGTGCAGCACCCGAACCTGATCTCGCTCGGGGAGCTGTACGAGGATCGCGGGCGCTGGTTCTTCACCATGGAGCTCGTGCGCGGCGCGGAGATCATCGCGTACCTCCGGCCGGACGTGGTCTCGGGCGACCCGTCGGTCGCGCGTCCGTCCTCCTTCATCACGCCCGACGATCCGACGGTGCCGTCGCCGCCGTCGGTGCGCACGCTCTCCGCGACGTTCGACCCGCGCATCTCCTTCTCCGGCGTCCCCGCGCTGGTCGACGAGACGCGCGTGCGCGCGACGCTCGCGCAGCTCGCGCAGGCGCTCGTCTCGCTCCACGCGGCGGGCAAGGTGCATCGCGACATCAAGCCGTCGAACATCCTCGTCACCGCGAGCGGGCGCGTGGTGCTGCTCGACTTCGGTCTCGTGCTCGACGTGGTGCGCGACCCGGCCTTCGACGCGCGCCTCGCCGGGACGATCCCGTACATGGCGCCGGAGTCGCTCTCGGCCGCGGTCGGCCCGGAGGCGGACTGGTACGCCGTCGGCGTCCTCCTCTACGAGGTGCTGACCGGCCGGCTGCCGTTCGAGGGTCGCCCGTCGGACGTGCTGCTCCGCAAGCAGCGCGAGGCGCCTCCGCCGCCCCGGTCGATCGCGCCGGAGATCTCGGAGGACCTCGAGCGCCTCTGCCTCGATCTGCTCGATCCGAGCCCGAAGAAGCGCCCGACCGGCGGCGACGTCCTCCGCCGGCTGGAGCGTTCGGCGAACCTGATGTCGCTCTTGCCTCCGCCCGCCTCGGCCGAGGTGCTGTTCGTCGGCCGGCGCGAGGAGCTCGAGGCGATCCGCACGGCGTTCGACGACGCGCGCAGCGGGCGGACGGTCAGCGTCGTCGTGCTGGGCGAGTCGGGGATCGGCAAGTCGGCGCTCGTCCGGCGCTTCGTGCGCGAGCTCGGCGACGAGGTCACGCTGCTCTCGGGCCGCTGCTACGAGCGCGAGGCCGTTCGCTACAAGGCGGTCGACGGCGTCGTCGATTCGCTCTCGCAGGTGCTCGCGCGCATGCCCGACGACGAGGTGGCCGATCTCGTCCCCGACAACGCGGGCCTTCTCCCGTACGTGTTCCCCGTCCTCCGCCGCATCAGCGCGCTCGCGGAGGGCGCGGTGCCGCCTCCGCCGATCGAGCCGCACGTCGTCCGCGCCAAGACGTTCGCCGCGCTCAAGGAGCTGCTCGTCCGGCTCGCGTCCCGGAAGCCGCTCGTCGTCACCATCGACGACCTCCAGTGGGCCGACACGGACGGCGCGGCGCTCCTCGCCGAGCTCCTGCGAGGGCCCGACTCGCCGCCGCTCCTCCTCGTCGCCACCTCGCGCGGCGAGCCCGCGATCGACCTGCCCGGCGACGTGAGGCGGCTCCTGATCGGACGGCTCCCGGCGGAGGACGCGATCTTCCTCGCCACGAAGCTCGTCGAGCGCGGCGCGGGGCGCGCCGATCCGGCTCGCGTGGCGGCCGAGGGCGACGGGCATCCGATGTTCATCGACGAGCTCGCACGCCATGCGCGGCGAACGACGAGCGCGATCAAGCTCGACGACGCGATCCGGTCGCGCGTCGACGCGCTGCCGCCGGAGGCGCGCGCGCTGCTCGAGGTGGTGAGCGTCGCCGGCGCGCCGGTCGCGGAGGACGTGGCCGCGGCCGCCGCGCTCGACGATCCGGACGACTTCCATCGGTGTCTCGCGCTCCTCCGCGGCGCGCATCTCGTGCGGGCGACGGCGGCGCGAGGCGAGGTCGCGATCGAGGCGGTGCACGATCGGGTGCGCGAAGCGGTCGCCGCCGCGCTCGACGACGACGCCCGGCGCGCACGATCGAGCCGGCTCGCACGGGCGCTCGAGGAGCGCGGCGACGCCGATCCCGAGGCGCTGGCCGCCCTCTATCACGCGGCCGGCGAGCGCGGGCGCGCGGGGAGCTTCTCCGCCGACGCCGCGAAGAAGGCGGCCGCCGCGCTCGCCTTCGATCGCGCGGCGCTCCTCTACCGTCGCGCGATCGAGCTCGGCGGACCGACGGTGGCGCTGCTCACCGGCCTCGGCGACGCGCTCGCGCACGCGGGGCGGGGGAGAGAGGCGGCCGATGCCTATCGCGACGCCGCCGACCGCGCGTTCGGCGAGGAGGCCCACGTGCTCCGCCGGCGCTCGGCCGAAGAGCTCCTCCGCAGCGGTCACATCGACGACGGCCTCGGGATGCTCGACGGAGTGCTGCGCGACGTCGGCCTGCGGCTGCCGCGCACGCCGGCCGGCGCGCTCGCGTCGGTGCTCGTGCATCGCGGGAAGCTCGCGGTGCGCTCGCGCCTCCGACCGGGGACCAACGGGTCGCTCGTCCGGCGGTTCGACGCCGCGTGGTCGGTCGCCGTCGGTCTCTCGCTCGTCGACGTGATCCGCGCGGCCGACTTCCAGGCGCGCGCGATGATGCTCGCGCTCTCGGCGGGCGATCCCGAGCGCATCGCCCGCGCGTACGCGCTCGGCGCGTGCTTCGCATCGAGCGAGGTGGCCTCGCGCGCGTACGCGAAGGAGCAGCTCGCGCGCGCGTCGGAGCTGGCCGAGCGGAGCGACGATCCCTACACGCGCGCGTGGATCCCGCTGGCGCGCTCGATGATCGCGTTCCACGGCGGCGGCTTCCGCGCAGCCGTCGGGGACGCCGATCGCGCGCTCCGCATGTTCCGCGAGCAGTGCACCGGCGCCTCGTGGGAGCAGACGAGCGCCCGCTCGATCGCGTTCTGGGCGCTCGGGTACCTCGGCTCGATCCGCGAGCTCGGCCGGCGCGTCGACGAGCTGCTCCGCGAGGCCCTCGAGCGTGGCGATCGCTACGCGGCGATCAACGTGCGGACCGGCGCCTCGCACCTCGTCCGCCTCGCGGCCGACGATCCGCGCTCGTCGCGGGACGAGTCGGCACGGGCGATCGCGGAGTGGTCGCATCGCGGCTTCACCTTGCAGCACGTGTTCGATCTGTTCGCGCAGACCGAGACGCTGCTCTACGAAGGAGAGCCCGAGGCGGCGCTGGCGCTGCTCGAGTCACGCTGGCGCCACGTCCGGCGCTCGATGATGCTCCGCTCGCAGACGGTGCGCGTCTTCACGAACGACCTCCGTGGTCGCATCGAGCTCGCCTGCGCGGTGCGCGCGGGGATGCTTCGTCGGAGGCGCTTCGTCGCGCGCGTGGCGGCGCGCGCGGACGCCCTCGATCGCGAGGCGCTCGGCTGGGGCAAGGCGATGGCGGCGGCGCTGCGCGCCGGCGTGGCCGTGCTGCGCGGCAACCGCGACGACACCGTGCAGTGCCTCGAGCGCGCCGTCTCGGAGTGCCGGATGGCGGACATGCTCGTGAACGCGGCCGCCGCGGAGCGCGCGCTCGGCATCCTCACGGGCGACCTCGCGATGGTCGCGCGCGCGAACGCGTGGATGGCGGAAGAGGGCATCGCGAACATCCCGCGGTGGACGCGGATGCACGTCCCGACCGCCGACTGACGTGCGCGCGCGAGAGGCCGTCGTGCCGCGGTCATGCGACGATCGTGCCGCAGCGGATGCTTGTAGGATGCACGTGGGCACTCCGCGTGCCACCGCGCGAACACCGGAGAATGCAGCGAAAAGATCCCGCTCGTCACCGACTTGTAATTCGTTGTCGAATCCTCGGCCGGCCCATTGCCCGGAGCGAGCGGGCCAGCCACCATCAGGGCCATGAACCGCAAACACCAGATGGGCGCGTTCTTGTTCGCGGCGGCTTCGCTGCTCGTGACGGGCGCGTACGCGCAGGACCCGCACGCCGCTCCGCAGGCGAAGGCGAACGCGGCAGACAAGGCCGAGAAGGCCGCGACCAAGCCCGGCGACAAGGCCGGCGACAAGGCGGAGAAGGCCGCCGACAAGGCGGGCGACAAGGCGGACAAGGCCGCCGACAAGGCCGGCGAGAAGGCCGGCGAGAAGGGCAAGTCGGCCGACGATCGGGCCGCACGCAAGGCGAAGGAGCACGACGCCCAGCGCGAGAAGCTCAAGGGCATGCTCAAGGGCCCGCCGGACGACGCGCTCAAGCAGGAGCTCCGCCGTCACGCCGAGCGGCTCGCGCGCCTCGATCGCATCAAGGACGTGGCGCAGGCGGAGAAGGACACCGCCACCGTCGAGAAGGCGACCTCGCTCGTCGCCAAGGAGAACGAGCGTCACGACAAGTGGATGACCAAGCACGTGGCCACGCCCACGCCTGCGGCCGACTCGAAGGGAGGTGCGCAATGAAGCGCGCTCTGATGATCGCGATGGCGCTCTTCGCGCTCGCCGCGTGCGACGACAAGAAGACCGAGACGAAGCCGGAGGACCCGGCGTCGAAGAACGCGACCACGACCGGCGCCACCACCGCGGCCGCGACCGCGACCACGGCGGCGCCGGCGGCGGTGACGATCGACGACGGTGTCCTGTCGACGCCGGCCGACTTCGAGGAGACCGCCGAGAAGGCGATCACGAAGGCGAACTACAAGAAGGAGCTCTCGTCGCTCGAGACCGACATCGCGAAGGAATGACGTAGCTCGTCCTCCTTCCCCTTAATCGCGAGCGCACGCCGGTCGTACGATCGGCGTGCGTTCGTCCTTTCGGCGGTATGATGAAGCGATCTCCGTGAAGGCGCGCCGCAGCTTCGTCATCGCCGCCATCGGCGCCGGGCTCCTGTCGGGCCGGTCGTCGCTCGAGGCCGATGCGAGCTCGCCTCCGCCGCCGCTCGCGTCGGCCTCGTCGCGGATGCTGCCCGACGGCTGGACGCGGTCGGCGGTGGAGCTGCAGGCGACGACCGTCGATCTCGGTCACCTCGGGCAGCACACCCACGCGAACTGGGTGGTCTTCGAGCTGCCGTTCGACACCACGCGGCGCGATCTCCGCAACGTCCGCTTCCGCGTCCGCGCGCTCGTCGACACGGACGTCGCCGCGCTCTACACGCCCGTCGCCTGCCTGCCGGCGCCGACGCTCGGCCCGGTCGAGGACGACCGCTGGGCGAAGCTGACGCTCGGCGGGATCGGCGGGACGGGCCGGCTGTGGTCGCACGAACGTGCGCCGACGCACGACGCGCGCGCCTACGCGATCAACGTCCCCACGCGCGTCGCGAACCGCGCCGCGTGCGGCGAGCACGCGCTCGTGTCGCCTTCGACCTGGCGGCTCGTCGTCGAGTGGGACGCGCCGCCGTGAGGCGCCGCCTCACGCCGAGGCGCACCACGAGAGATAGGCGTGGAGCGACAGGTCGGGGTCCGCGGCCTGCTCGGGCGTGAGCAGGCGCTCGCCGCGCAGCGTGCGCTCGACGGCGTCGAGCAGCGCCTCGTGGTAGCCCTCGAACACCGTGAGGTCGCGGAGCCAGCGCGCGCGTGCGTCGTCGCCGTCGATCACCTTCTTCACCTCCGCGCGGAGCTCCTCCAGCCGCCCGGGATGGAGCGCGAGCAGCTCCAGGTCGTACGCGAACTGCACGCCGTCGTGATGCGCCGCGAGCAAGTGGCGGATGATCCGGTCGGGAGGGCTGGCGAGCCCCGAGAGATCGAACGGCGCGATCGCGCGCTCGCGGACGAGGAACGGCAGCCGCAGGACGCGCCACTGGAGGAGCCGCGCGCGCCACGTGCGGCGCACCGCTGCCGTCTTGCAGGTGCCGATGGTGCCCGGCCGGAACACGAGCCGGTGCAGCATCCGGACGATCCCGCGATCGATCTGCGCGCGCGTCGGCGTCCGGGGCACGACCCGCGCGGCGTCGATCCGCGCGAGGGTCTCGTCGATCGGCGAGCGTGGCGGCAGCGCGCGGCGCGCCCGCGCGGCGAAGAACACCATCGCGACGGTGGTGGTCCCGTCGAGGAGCGCGACGGCCAGGAACGCAGGGGCGTGGAGCGTGGCGCCGATCCACGCCGCGTACAGCGCGGAGAACGCCTTGAGGAACGCGAGCGCGGGCAGCACCGGATAGAACC
>JBDHVD010000015.1:0-42493 GCA_039809525.1 Labilithrix sp.
TGCGCCCCCGTCGGCGTGGTCGTCGGCAACGACAACGCGTGCGGCGGCGCTCCGGTGACCGTCACCCCGAACACGAACTGCACGCCGCTGCCGACGAACGTCGTCGTCCCCACCGGGCAGACCTTCGGGTCGATCAAGCTGCCGGCGAAGCCGACGAGCTGCGCGCCCTCGACGACGCTCGCCGGCGGCACCATCGCCGAGGGCCGCACGTGCGCGGCGCCACCGAGCACGGGCAAGGGGTGCCAGGGCAACCAGATCTGCATCAAGAAGCCGACCGGCTTCGGCCTCTGCGTGACGAAGCCGGGGCAGAACGCCTGCCCCCTCGTCTTCACGCAGCAGCGGACCGCGGGCAGCGACGCCACGACGGACAACCGCAACTGCAACGCGTGCACCTGCGGGACCGAGAACTGCACCGGCACGATCGAGCTGTTCGAGGCGGCGAATTGCGCGACCGGCGGAGGCAACGACACGACCGGCCCGCTCGGCACCGCATGCGTAGGGACGGCGAGCAAGAACTTCACCGCGACGCGCTACAAGACGGCGAACACGAACAACGGCTGCACCGTCACGGCGTTCAACAGCGCGATGACGGGGTCGATCGCCTGGGCGCAGCAGAGCACGATCTGCTGCAAGCCGTGACGACCGTGACGACCATGACGCCCGCGCGCATCCCGTTTCGCTTACGCTGAGGATCGCGCTCCCTCGCGCGCACGGCCCCTTGGCGGAACGGTATACGCAGGAGATTTAAAATCTCTGGCCCGGAAGGGCATCTCGGTTCGAGTCCGAGAGGGGCTACCGACCTACTTGCGCATGGTTGCGTGGTCCGCGTCGCGCCCGGCGGCTCGGCTTCCTTGCGCTAAGTCAGAGACCGAAACTCTGGCTCTTCGTCGAGCATCGCGAGCTGCGAGTCCGCGACGCGAGCGTCGAAGCGCTCGGGATCGAACGCTCGCGGCAACCACGCGACCACCGAGTCGTGCTCTGCATGAGCGCAGCAGCGCGGGCGGCGCATCGACACGCTGCGTGTCGCGACGCTCCTCGATATCAAGCTTCACACGCCAGTCGTCGTCGTCGAAGTCGTAGACGTCGATGATGGCGTCTGCGCGCTTCGCGACGGCATCGCGTCGGACGAGGCGGTCGTCGATACGGAAGGGCTCTTCATCGTGCGGCATTCCAATGTACGGGCCCGGCCTCGAACGCGTGGAGATGCGAGTCGTTCCACCGGAAGACCAGCTGCATCACATGATGCACCTGACGCAGCGTGAGATCGCCGGGTGGAAGCAAGCGGCGTCGGATGGCCGCTGCCGAATCCTCGAGTGAAGCCCGGACGCGATACTCGGGGGCGTAGCGGATCCGCGGCGCGGCGTCCTTCGCGGCGTGCGCGCCGAATCCCGTCGGAAGGCGCTTCGACATGAGGCGCCCACGGCGCCACGTCGGGAAGCGAGGTCAAGCCGGCGGCCGTATCATCGTCCCGACGCGACACGTCGTCCTCGTCGCTCATCGAACGCTGGTGCGCGCGCGCCCGACGAAGCACGTCGCCTTTCGGCCCCAGGTGCGCGCGACGTTCGAGTTTGCGCCACACTCATCCTCGATGACTGCGCCGAAACGAGCTCTCCCCGTCGAAGCGGATCCGGTCGTCGCAGCGTTCGAAAACGCGCCGCTCGATCCGGACGCGCTCACGGCCGACGAGGCCCATGCGCTCGACGATCAGCTCGCCAAGGCGGAAGAGTCGGGCAGAGGCGCCGATCTGCCGTATCGACGCGCGTCGGATGTGACTGCAGAGATCGCGTCTCGGTCTTCGCGCGAGGGATGAGCCTCGATACGGTTTGGTGGCCCGAGGCCGAGGACGACCTTCGGAACACCACTCGTGGCGTGACGCCGCATGGATCGATGCCGAGGTCCGCCGCTACGCGGAGGACGGCGTCGGCGATCTTCGGATGGTCGTCCTCCCCTCGGGACGCCGCGTCTACGCCTTGTTTCTACCCGGGTACCGTGGCGTCGTGACGCTCGACCGTGCGACGCGCACGATGCACGTCTGGCGCGTTCTCCGCTCGTTGCCGACCAAGTGACCGGCGCCCGCAAACGCGCGGCGCGCATGTGTTTCGATCTGCCGGAGCGGCTTGCACTACGTCGGTGCGTAGCGCAAGGGACGTGATCGTACGGTCGCAATCGAGCTTCGAGGGCGCCGTGACTACTTGGCGAGATCGAAGGTCGTGCTCACGTCCGGCACGACGGACTTGAACCGGGAGAAGAGCGTCCCCGGGAAGTGCTCGATCAGCTCCTTGTTGAGGCGCTCGGGCGCATAGTCGCCGCTCGCCTCGGTGAGGAAGCCGAAGCTGCCGAGGTACTTCCCGTTGTCCAGGCGGAAGAAGAGGACGTCTCCGGAGATCGTCCCCTTCTTCACGTACGTCGTCTTCGTGTTGCCCGACACGGACGTTCCCGTCGCCGCGGCGGGCGAGTAGCTCGTGACCGAGACGACCACGAGGACCGGGCTCTTCGCGCAGTACGAGAGCGCGTACGGCGGATCGCTCTTCTGGCGCCGGTTGTTCAGCGCGCGCGAGCACTGCGCGAGCCGATTGCCGTTCTCGAGGCGGTAGTCGAGCTTCTTCGGGTGCTCGGGATCGGCGAGGTCCTCGCGGTGGACGACGAGCGCGTCGCCCTTCAAGCCCTGGAGATCGACCTTCCCCGTGGGCGCCGGGAGCTTCGTGGCGATCGACGCGATCGTCGCGAGGTTCGTCCTCGCCTTCGCGCCGTGCTCGGCGAGGTACTTCTTCGCGTCGTCTTCGTCGCGGGCGTCCTGGTTCTTCACCGCGACCGTGCCGCCGCCCGGGAGCACCGTGGTGCCCTTTCCGATGTCGACGCAGTACTTGCCGACGCTCTCGACCGTCGCGTAGCCCTCGGCGTCGTTGAAGAACCACTCGGTGTTGTCGTCGTGCTTGCAGCCGGCGACGGCCTTGTCGGTGACGCACGGCTTGTCCGACTTCTTCTCGTCCTTGCCGTCGCACATCCGCAGCTGGTGCCTGGTGAAGGCGTCGGTGCACCGTCGCGTGCTGCCGGCGAACCCGTTCTTGTCGATCTTCTCGCAGCTCCCGCGCGGCTTGGCGCTCTTCATCTCGTCGATGTAGTTGCAGGAGACGAGGCCGAGCGCTGAGAGCGCGAACGCGACGGCTGAGCTTCTCATCCGTCCGCTTCTATCACTTCACAAAGGAGGCCGACGACACCGTTGATCGGGGCGCGCATCCACCGCTGCGAGATGTCGTGTCAGCCCGAGAAGTTGGGCGCCGCGCGAGCGTGATATCGTCGGCGCGCGGTCATGACGAACTTCCGCTCCGCCTCGCTCCTCGCCCTCGCCGTGTCTGCCGTCGCGTGCGATCCGGTCGGCCGCATGCAGGGCACCGTCGTCGAAGCGCCGACGAAGACGCCGGTCGCCGATGCCGACGTCACCATGGATTGCGGACGAGGCGGCACGCCGGTGAAGACCGATGCGCAGGGACGCTACGAAGCGACGCAGGTCGGCTTCCTCGATCCGAAGTGCACGGTCGAGGCGAAGAAGGACGGCTACGAGGCCGTGCGTACGCCGATGGGCGATCGCTGCGCCGAGGGCGACAAGGAGCGCTGCTACCGCGGTCGGGTCGACCTCCAGCTCACGCCGAAGAAATAGCCGAGGACGCATGGGGGCGGGGTGGATGTCGAGGATCATCGCGCTCCTTGCAGCGCTTGGACCGACGGCGTGCGCGCGCTCGCCCGACGTGGAACGGAGCGGGCCGAAGCGCGCGACCCGCTGCGACCTCGGCCAGCCCTTCGAGACGGCGGAGCCCGTGACCATCGCGTCCGGATCCCTCGACTGCGTGCCGCAGAGTCTCTCGCAGGACGAGCTGCGGATGGACCTCCTTTGTCACCCAGGAGCGTCGCCGCAGCCGCGGAGCGGCGCGCCGCTCTACGTGAGCCGGCGAGCGAGCGTGGGCGAGCCCTGGGGAGCGCTCGAACGCGTCGACGGCCCGTTCCCCTCGCGCGTCGACCACGCACGCGTGTCGGACGACGGGCGTACCGTCCTGTACGGCGCGGTGCGGGACGAGATCGTCGACTACGGAACGGCGAAGTACCCGCCTGGCGCGCACGCCGTCGCGACGGTGTGGATCGCCACCCGTAGCGATCCGCTCGGCCCGTTCGATGCCGCACGCCAGCTGAGCGAGATCTCCCCCGCGGATTCTCATCTCAGCTACGACGTCGTGGCGATCCTCTCCGACGCATCGGTCTTCTATTACAGCGTCTCGTTCTCCACCGAGGCCACGACCCCGGTCTATCGCGCCCGGCGTCTGGCGGACGCATCATGAGTGAGCGAGATCCCGCCTCCGCGCGTGCACATGGAGAACCGACTGATCCTCGGCGCGATCACGTCGGACGAGCTGCATGCCTTCTTCACCGCCTATGGCGATCGATTCGATCAGTGGCACGTCGCGTTCGCCTCGCGCGCCAGCGCGAGCGAGGATTTCTCACCGGCGAGCACGACCACCGACGTCGCCGCGGTGAACACCGACTTCTACGACACCCCGCTGTGGGTCTCGGACGACGGTTGCGTGCTCTACACGCGGACGGTGAAGCGCGGCGGCGACCCGAACGTCGCTCCACCGTCGTACCTCCTTCGCGCGCAGCGCCCCGCACCGTCCCGCTGAAGAGAGCTGGACGCCGCGCGTGGTGCGGCAAATGCATTCGCGGCGGCGCGGAGGTGACCCATGAAGCTCTCGAAGGTCCTGCTCGTGACGGCGCTCGCCCTGGGCTCCGTCCCGCTCGCCGGTACGCTGGCGCAGGCGGACGAGAAGAACGAGCACGAGAAGACGGTGAAGCTCGAAGACATCCCGGCGCCCGCGCGCCAGACGCTCCTGCGCGAGGCGGCCGGCTCTCCGATCGTGAAGGTCGAAGAGGAGAAGAAGGACGGCAAGACCCTCTACGAAGGTCACGTGAAGAAGGGCAAGGAGATGCTCGGCATCCGCGTCGATGCGGCGGGCAAGCTGATCGAGAAGCATTCCGAGACCGAGGAGCACGAGCACGAGAAGAAGTGACGCGCGATCGGCGCACTGTGGCGCGCCGGCGGCGATTGGCTCTAACCTCGTCGTGTGGGGACCGGGCGATGGAGGGCGCACGTCGCGATCGTCGTCGGCGCGCTCGTCCTCGCGGGCTGCGCAGAAGGCGTCGTCGACGAGGCGCCGGCGACCGCGACACCCGGGACGGAGGGACCGGCGGCGGAAGCGGACGGAGCGAGCACCGTCGGCGAGCTCACCGACGGCGCCGAGCCGGGCCCGCGCTGTCCCGCCGCCTCGATCGATCGCGAGGGCCTCGCCGCGCGCGCGCGCGAGTTCGCGCTCCGGCACGGCGTCGAGACCACGATCGCGTTCGACGGGTGCCCGCCCGACGAGCACGTCACGTGCGAGGCCGTACGGGCGCGCGAGTACGTGTCGGTCGCGACCTTCCTCGATCAGGTCGAGGGCGATCTGGAGATCTACCCGCGCGACTTCTTCCGCACGATCCATCTCGACGTCATCGTCTTCGGGCGGAACCTGTCGACGAGCGGCGCCGAGCACCACGCGCTCGGCGGGGCGGTGATCCCGCACGGGGAGGATCGCTCGGTCCTCTTCGTGAGCACGACGCAGGCGAGGCACTGCCTCGCGTCGCTGAACCGGCGGACGCTCCACCACGAGATCGGCCATGCCATCGACTTCGGTCTCGCGCGCGTGTCGGACGCGGGGTGGTGGCCGCTGCTCAACCCGGCCGACTTCACGTACGGCGGCGTGGATCTCGACGCGCCCGGTCTCCTCGACGTCGATCATCCCGGCCCCGGGCTCGTCTCGCGCTACGCGCAGGCGAGCGTCGGCGAGGATCACGCCGAGGTCTACGCCGTGATGTTCATGCCCGAGCACGGCAACCAGCTCCGCGGCTGGGTGCGGGAGGACCGCTGGCTCGCCGCGAAGTTCCGCAACATGCTGCGACCGCTCGAGGTGACCTGGCCGGAGTTCGTGCACGCGATGCCGAACTACGACGCGCTCCCCTGACGGCGGCGCCCGGTGTGGCGCGGCGCGCCGGCGGACTTACGTTGTCGCGACGATGAAGAACGTCGACGTCATCCGCGAGAACCTGCTCGAGCTCCACCGCGTGCTGGTCGAAGAGGAGCGCCGCGCGTACGAGCGCACGCACGGCAAGACCACCGCGGGCCAGTTCCTCGACGTGCTCGTGAACCACGAAGACCTGGCCTGGCTGAAGCCGCTCACCGCGCTCATCGTCGCGCTCGACGACGACGAGGTCGATCACGCCTCGTGGGCGGAGCGCGCGCGCACGATGCTCCGGCCCGACGCCGAGGGCGGCCCGTTCCAGCGCCGGTACGACGAGCTCGTGCAGCGATCGCCCGAGCTCGTCGTCGCGCACGGCGCCGCGGTCCGGGCGCTCGTCCGCGAAGACGCCCTCGTCAACTGAGGGCGACGACGCAAGCGTCCCATCGCCGTCACTCGGCGGCCTCGGCCGCCGGGGACGCGATGACCTGCACCTCGATCTCGAGCTCGACCTTGTCGCCCACGAGGACGCCGCCGGCCTCGAGCGCCTGGTTCCAGGTGAGGCCGAACGCGCTCCGCGACAGCGAGCCGTTCGCGACGAAGCCGAGGCGGGCGTTGCCCCAGGGATCCTTGCCCTCGCCCGTCTTCTCGACCGAGAGCGCGATCTCCTTGGTGACGTCGCGGATGGTGAGGTCGCCGACGAGGCGGAGCTCGTTCGGTCCGACGGCCTCGATGCGCCGGCTGCGGAACGTCATCGCCGGGTACTTCTCGGCCTCGAAGAAGTCGGCCGAGCGGAGGTGCGCGTCGCGCTTCGGCTCGCGCGTGTCGATGCTGGCCGTGTCGATCGCGACCTCGACGACGGACTTCGTGACGTCGCTCGGGTCGTAGTCGACCTTCGCGGTCCAGCCGTCGAAGCGGCCGCGGACCTTCGCGAACATCATGTGGCGAACGGAAAAGCCAATCTGCGAGTGCGAGGAATCGATGGTGTAGGTGGTCATGGTCGTCATCTCCTGAAGAGCAAGTTAGGAGCGCCCACCCATCCTGTGAATCGATGAAAAATCGATGCTAACCATCGTTAGATGAGATGGTCTCCCGACGAGCGACCGCAGCGGTAGGCTTCGGACGATGACGGGCTCCGCGACACGGCACCTCCTCGGGATGCTCGCGGCGCTGGCGGCGTGCGCGTCGTGCCACTCGACGGAGCCCGAGCCGCAGCCCGGTGGAAAGCGGGCGGACCGGTGCGATCTGAGCCGGCCGTTCGGGCAACCGCGGCCGGTCGATCTCGCGCTCGGCTCGCTCTCCTGCAAGATCGAGAGCCTGTCGCAGGACGAGCTCCGGATGGATCTCCTGTGCAAGCCGAGGAAGGCCGGCGCCGTCCCGGACGGGCCGCCGCTGTTCGTCACCCGTCGTGCCCGGCTCGCCGATCCGTGGGGCCCGCTCGAACGCGTCGGCGGACCGTTTCCCGCGCGGATGGATGCGGCGCGGATCTCGGACGACGGTCGGTCCATCCTCTACGGCGAGGTCAGCGATCGCGTCGTGCCCGGCGGCGGCAGGTACCCCGACGGTGTTCGCTTCGTGTCGACCCTCTGGTTCGCGACGCGCGCGGACCCGCTCGGGCCGTTCGAGGCGCCGCGTCACCTCGACGAGCTCTCGCCGGAAGGATCACCCACGAGCTTCGACATCGTCGCCGCCCGCTCGGATCTGTCCGCGTTCTACGTCAGCGACGCGTACTCGATCGAGCCCGAGGACCACGTCCGGCGCGCGACGCGTCTCGCCGACGGGACGTGGCGCTTCGAGGACGCCGCGTTCGGTCTGACGCGGCAGCACCATTTCCTCGGCGCGATCACGTCGGACGAGCTCCACGCGTTCTTCAGCGCGTACGAGCAGCCCGGCGCGCCGTGGGACGTCGCGTTCGCCGCGCGCGCGAGCACGAGCGACGGCTTTCCGGAGGCGAGTCGCGTGGCGGACGTCGCGGCGGTCAACACAGCGTTCTACGACTGGCCGGTCTGGGTCTCGGACGACGGATGCGTGCTCTATACACGCACCGAGGACCTCGGCGGGCCTCCGAGCCCGGACGAACGCGTCCTGCCGACGCATGCCCGCGCCGAGCGCCCGGCCATGGGGGCACCCGACGCGCCGACGATCTGCCCCGACGACGACGGCAACTGCGGCGGGTGCGGGCGAGCGTGCGCGACCGGATCGACCTGCCGGGCCGGCACCTGCGTCGCGGAGCCCGCGGTGCTCGTCGCCGCCGGCGAGATCGCGCTCGGTCCCGAATCGTGCCTCGCGGTGAAGAACGGGGTCGTGTACTTCACGACGGACGACGCGGGGCCGTCGACGTTCCGCGATCCCAAGGTCTTCGCGGTGCCGAAGAGCGGCTCGGATCGATTCCCGGTCGGATTCGGCGGACGCACCCGCGCGATCGTGCCGAAGGACGCGATCCCGAGCATCGCCGACGCGGGCACCGACGGCGTCATCTGGACCGAAAACCACCTCCTTCAGAGCCATCATCCGTGGCCGGGATCCGAGCAGTATGGCGGTGCGCTCGGGAGCAAGGATCCGATCGCGATCGCGATGACGCCGGACGTCGCGTACTGGGCCGAGGTCGACGGGACCGTGATGCGCGCGCGGAGACCCTATGGAGCGTCGCGCCAGAAGGTCCTCGACGGCCGAGGCGAGGGTCACGCGAGCTCGCTCGTCGTGGTCGGGGGCGACGTCTTCGTCAGCGATCCGCTGCTCGGTGAGATCATCCGCGGACCGGCAGACGGGAGCGCGCCGGCCGGGATGACCGCGTTCAGCGGCTCTCCGGGCGCGCGCGGGCTGGCCACCGGAGACGGCGTGGTCTACTGGGCGGCTCCCGACGCCGGACGCATCGTCGGATCGTCAGGGGTGGTGGCGGAGGGCCAGGCCTCGCCCTGGATGGTGGCGCGCGATCGGAGCGCGACGTACTGGGTCAATCGGACCGAGAACGGGGCCGTGATGAAGCGCGCCGACCGCGGCGAGATCGTCACCGTGGCCTCCGGTCAGAACATGCCGACCTGCGTCGCCGTCGACGAGACGAGCGTCTACTGGATCGACGTCGGCACGGGCAGCGTCCTCCGCGCCGCGAAGTGACGCCGCCGCACCCGCGGGCGCGACGGCGTCTCCTTCCCTTCTTCTTCCCTTCTTCAGCCCCTCAGCGGCCGAGGCAGCGCGGGTCGCTGGCCGAGCGGTTCATCAGGCTCACCGAGCCCGGCTCCGCGCCCGGGGCATCGCACGTGTCGGCCATCCGATCGACGAGGCACTGCGGGAGCGCCGCGAGGCGATAGCGGGTCTTCGACACGCACTTCGCGCCGTCGGGTCCCCACGCGGCCTCGAACGCGAAGTCCGCGCGATCGCCGGTCTCCGCGGACTGGATGCCGAGCCCGTCGGCCATGTCGATCAGCGTGCCGTCGAGCGTGTACGACGTGCCGTCGCCGCAGTAGTCGGCGCGGATCATGCGCGTGCACGCCTGGTGGTAGTCGGCGAGCGAGACCGGGCCCTTCGGCGAGTCGACCGTCTTCCACGGCTTGTAACCGGCGGCGACGCACTTGTAGAGCGCCGCGCCCTGGCACGCGAACGTGAAGGTGTCCGCCGCGTCGACGCGCGCGCCGGTCTTCTCGTCCCAGCTGTTCGCGATCGCCGTCGCCAGGACGGGCGCGCCGCCCTGGTCGCGGCCGCACAGCGGCTCGTGCCCGGCGCCGTAGGAGATCTGGTAGAGGACGACGTCCGCGTTCTTCGCCTCCGGGTTCTCGTGGACCGCGTCGATGAAGATCGGGAGGGTCGTCCCGTCGGAGAGGCGGCCGACGAGCTTCGCGCCGACGAGCGCCTGCGTCGAGATCCGCGTCCCGTCGGAGAAGGAGCCCTGGAGCGCGGAGCCGTTCAGCGTCAGCCCGTTGAACTGGAGGCCGTTCAGCTGGACGCCCTGGAGGACCGGGCCGTTCAGGTCGATGCCGTTCAGATCGATCCCATTGAGCTTCGTCCCCTGGAGGAGCGGGCCGTTCAGGTCGATGCCATTGAGCTGGAAGCCGTTCAGCTCGACGCCGTTCAGGTCGATGCCGTTGAGCGTGATGCCGTTCATGCGCATGCCGTTGAAGTTGATGCCGTTGAGGCGCATGCCTTGGAGCTGGACGCCGTTGCTCGCGACGCTCTTCGTGGAGACGTCGGCGGAGCAGAGGCTGGCGCTGACGGCATCGCCGCTCGTCGTCTCGCTGCAGCCAGCGAGCGCGCCGAGGACGACCAGAACGAGGGAGCCGATGACGGTCTTCGATGTCATGTTTGTTCGAACCTTCGAGGGTGAGGGGCTGGACAGCACCGGGCCCTCTCGCAGGCGCCGTGCCAGAGCATCCCGAGGGAGATATCGCGCACTTGGCAGGTATCGACGCGTCGGCGGGCTCACGAAAAACCGTTTCCCCCCTGGGGAGGTCACGAAATCCTGCGCCTGGACGCGGTGAAACAAACCGGATAGGTCACGAGTGCTCGAGGGGCTCGGCGCGGTCTTGTTGGCGGACGACACGGCATCACCGTTCTGCGACGACGAACTGGCGGCGACACCGTCGGTCAGGTCCTCCGCGGCCGGCGGCCCGGCCTGGAAGATCGTCATCGTCGACGACGAGCAGGAGGTCCACGACGTCACCTCCCTCGCCCTCCGGAACGTCTCGTTCCGCGAGCGGACGCTCGCCTTCCTCAACGCCCACTCGGCGAGCGAGGCCCGCGTGCTGCTCGAGAAGCATCCCGACGCCGCCGTGGTCCTCCTCGACGTGGTGATGGAGACCGAGGACGCCGGGCTCGCGCTCGTCCGGTACATCCGCGAGTCGCTCGGCAACCCGCGCATCCGCGTGGTCCTCCGCACGGGTTGCCCGGGGCAGGCGCCCGAGGCGACGGTCATCCGCGACTACGACATCAGCGATTACCGGACGAAGACCGAGCTCACGTCGACGCGCCTCTTCACCACCGTGATCGCCGCGCTCCGATCGTACGAGCAGCTCCACGAGCTCGAACGCCTCTACGAGGAGCAGAAGAGGGCCTACGAGGAGATCTCGCGCCTGAAGGGAGCGCTCGAACGCGAGCGCGACTACCTGCGCGAGGAGGTGAAGGAGGCGGTCGGCGGATCGGCGGTCCTCGGGACCAGCCCGACCTTCGCCAGCGTGCTCGGCCGGGTCGACGCGGTCGCGCGGACGGACGCGACCGTGCTCCTCCTCGGCGAGTCGGGCGTCGGCAAGGAGGTCCTGGCGCGCGCCATCCACGAACGGAGCCCGCGCGCGTCGGGCCCGCTCGTGAAGGTGAACTGCGCGGGCATCCCGCGCGAGCTGTTCGAGAGCGAGTTCTTCGGGCACATCAAGGGCTCGTTCACCGGGGCCATCCGCAACCGCGTGGGCCGCTTCGAGCTCGCGCACGGCGGGACGATCTTCCTCGACGAGATCGGCGAGATCCCGATCGAGCTCCAGAGCAAGCTGCTGCGCGCGCTCCAGGAGCACGAGTTCGAGTGCGTCGGCGACACGAAGACGCGCAAGGTGGACGTGCGCGTGATCGCCGCGACGAACCGCGATCTCAAGGTGGCGATCGCCGAGAACCGCTTCCGCGCCGACCTGTACTACCGGATCAGCGTCTTCCCGGTGGAGGTCCCCCCGCTCCGGCAGCGGCGCGAGGACATCATCCTCCTGTTCGAGCACTTCCTCGCGCGGGCGTGCCGCGCGTCCGGGCGCGCGTTCATGGCGCTCACCCCGGCGCAGGCGCAGGCGCTCGAGTCCTACGCGTGGCCCGGCAACGTGCGGGAGCTCGAGAACGTCGTCGAGCGCGCGGTGATCCTCTCGCCCGACGGCGTCCTCCGCCTCGACGCGGCGCTGCCCGAGCTCGGGGAGGAGGCGCTCGGTCCGCCGTCGCGATCGGTGGTGGCCGCGGAGCCGCTCGCGACCGATCCCGACGGCGCGGTCATCCGCAAGACGTCCCGCGGGTTCTTCACGTCCGAGGAGCTGCGCGAGCTCGAACGCGAGAACATCCTCGCCGCGCTCGACAAGGCCGACTGGCGCATCGCGGGCGAGGGCGGCGCGGCCGACCTCCTCGGCATCAAGCCGTCGACGCTCTCGTACCAGATGCGATCGTTCGGCATCGAACGCAGCTCGCGCCCTCCGGCGGCGAAGCGCTGATCGTCACTCGCCGACCGGGAGCTCGAGCTCGAAGCGCACCCCGGCGCCCGGCCCGGTGTGGAGCTCGATGCGGCCTCGCAGGACGTCCATCACCAGCGAGTGCACGACGTGGAGACCGAGGCCCGTGCCTCCTCCCCCGCGCGCGGTCGTGAAGAACGGCTGGAACGCGCGCGCGCGCACGTCGTCGGGCATCCCCTTCCCTTCGTCCTCGTAGCGGAGCGCGACGAGCGACGGCGATCGGCGCTCGATGGTCACGCGGACCGGCAACGGATCGTTCGCCGGCTCGCCGGCGCGCCCGTGGAGCGCGCTGTTGGTGACGAAGTTGGTGATGATCTGCGAGACGGCGCCGGGGTACGTCTCGACGCGGAGATCGCCGTGGGTCACGAGCGAGACGTCGAGCGCGCCCTTCTTGATCACCGGGCGGAGGCTGTCGAGCGTCTGGCGAACGTACCTGCCGAAGTCGATCGCGCGCTTCTCCTGCGTGGCGTGATCGACCGAGACGCGGCGGAAGTTCGTGATCTCCTCCGCGGCGCGATCGAGGTTCGTGCGCACCATGCTCGCGCCCTGCCCCGCGCGCTCGAAGAACTGCTTGATGTCCGCGCGCGTCAGCTTGTTCGCCTCGAAGCGCGCGCGCAGCGCCGCGAGCTCGTCGTGGACCACGCCCATCGCGGTGACCGCGACGCCGAGCGGCGTGTTGACCTCGTGGGCGACGCCGGCGACGAGCAGGCCGACCGACGCGAGGCGCTCCTTTCGCACCAGCTCGTCCTGCGCCTCTCGCAGCCGCCGGAGCGACTCACGCAGCTCCTCCTCGACGCGCTTGCGCTCGAAGTAGGTCGGCACGTCGAAGCCCTTCTTGCCGAGCGTCTCCGGGTCCACGTCGAAGTGCTCGCGGGCCCGATCGTGGATGCGGTGCGGCGGCGCCATCACGAACAGGCACGCGTCGTCGCCGCGCGCGCGGCACTTCAGCTCGAGCGCGGTGAGCTCGAGGCCGAAGCTGTGGCCGCACCAGCCCGACGAGTAGCCCGCGTTCATGATGCACACCGGCACCTCGGAGCGCCGCTTCGCCTTCACGAAGCTCGCCGCCTCGAACGAGTACGGATGCTCGTACACCAGGCAGAAGTCCTCGTTCGGGACCGGATTGCTCGCCGGCTTGATGTCGACGAGCGACCAGCCGGTGAAGGCGAAGTGCACCGGGCCCGCCGAGAGCTTCTCGATCGGCTCGCGGCTCCCGAGCTTCTCGCTGATGGTGCGCGCGTCGTTCGTCCCGATGGTGTGCGCGATGTCGAAGAGGAAGCCGCGGCTGATGGTGAGCGCCTGCTCCTCGCCTCGGTCGGCGTAGAGCTGGACGAGCGTGTCGAGGAAGTCGATCGAGAGCGCCGAGGCGCGCACGAGCACGTAGCGCTCGTCGTCGAAGCCGATCATCGCGCGGGACGGATCGATGTCGATGCGTTTGAAGTGATCGCCAATCGCCTTCACCGCCGCCTCGAACTGCGCCTGCACCGGCTCGGGCGCCACGACCACCCCGCCGCTCGGCTCGAAGATCCCCGCGCGGAGGCGCCGGTTCTCGTTCTCGAGCTCGGCGATGCGGCGTTCCAGCTCCAGGGCGCGGTCGCTCATGGCGGCGGCCAGGATAACCCGGCTCCTCGCCGCGAAAGTCCAGTCCGCGCCCGCTTTCCATACATTGGCCGCCCGCGATCGCGCGCTTCGCTTGATCTCCCGCGTTCCCGTACCATGGGGACCATGGCCAAGACCGCCCGCGCAGCCATCGAAGACCTCCTCACGTGCGAGAGCTGCCAGGCTTTCTATTACGTGGAGCGCGCCGACGACGGCGCGCGGACGCGGCTCCGCTGCACGTCGTGCGGTCACTCGCGCGACGTCCTCCTCTCGGGGGCGAAGACGGGCAAGTGGACGCTCATCGATCCGAACGGGGCGGTGAAGACGTTCGGCGCCTGGGAAGACCTCGTCCGCGCAGACTCGGGTTCGGGCATCACCGCGGTGCGGGCGAAGTTGCCGAGCGACAAACCGGCGCCGCCGTCGATCGCGACGAGCGAGGACGGCGAGCGCAAGTCGATGTCCGGCAGCGCGCTGCTCGACATCACGCCGACGCCGCCGATCCCGAAGCTCTCGCTCGTGGACAGCGCGCCCGTGCTGCCGCCGACCGCCGACCCGCCGGCGGAGGCGAAGGCCCCCGAGCCGCCGGTCCCGGCCGAGACGCTGTCGGAGTCGGCGATCGAGGCCCTCGTCGACTCGATGCCCGATGTCGCGCCCGCGCCGCCCAAGACGATCACGAAGGACGAGAAGCCCGAGGCGTGGGACGACGACGAGGCCGAGGTGCTCTCGATGCGGGACATCCAGGTGATGCCCGAGGCGCGCCACTCGTCGACGCCGCCGCCGCCGGTCGCCGGCCAGCTGCGGACGCTCCCTCCGGCGCGCATCGATGCGCCGCCCCCGCCCAGCATCACCATCGAGGAGCCGACCCCTCTCGCGCCGCAAGCGAAGGAGTCGGAGCCGAAGACGAAGGCGGCCGAGCCGGAGAAGGACGAAGCGAAGAAGGAAGCGGCGCCCGAGACGAAGCCGAGCCCGAAGGCGAAGGACGAGCCGGCGGCCGATACGAAGAAGGCGACGAAGGAGAAGAAGAAGGAAGAGAAGACGCCGGCGTCCGCCGCCTCCACGTCGAAGGACGCGGGCACGGAGAAGAAGGCGAAGGACAAGGACGACTCGCGCACGCGTCCGACCACGCGTCCTGCGGCGCCCAAGGAGAAGGACAAGGACAAGGATCGCGAGTCGGCCGTCGCCCGCGCGAAGCCCGCGCCGGAGGAAGAAGGCGGACGCGGGTGGGTGCTCCCGGCGATCGGCGTGGCCGCGGCCGCGGCCGTCGTGTGGTGGATGGCGTCCGCGCCGTCGGCACCGGCGGGCGGGACGACCACCGCGCAGCCGACGGCGACGGCGACGGCGACCGCGACCGCGCAGCCGACGGCGACCGAGGCGACGACGACGACCGCGCCTCCCGAGCCGGTGGCGACGGCGACCGCGACCGCGACCGCGACGGCGACCGCCACCGCGACGGCGACGGCGACGGCCCCGGCGGAGAAGGCCGCGACGGCGGCGGTGAAGGACGAGGCGCCGAAGGCGACGACGACCACGACGGCCGAGCCGAAGAAGTCGCGCGCGCCCGACGCGGTCTCGCTCGCCGATGCGCTCGACAAGGCGGGCGCGGCGAAGCGCTCGGGCGACTACGCGGCCGCGCGCGAGCTCTACGGGCGCGTGCTGCGCGAGGCGCCGAACAACGTCGAGGCGCACGGCGGGCTCGGCGACATCGCGCGGGCGCAGGGCGATCTCGCGACGGCGAAGGCGAGCTACCAGAAGGCGCTCGCGGCGAGCCCGAACTACGGCCCGGCGGTGCTCGGCCTCGCCGACACGCTCTGGGACATGGGCGATCGCGCCGGCGCGCAGACGTACTACGCCTCGATCGTGCGCATGCGCGGAGCGAACGCTCCGGAGCGGGCGACCGCGCGCAGCACGGGCGAGTGACGGTCACTCGTCGCGGACCAGATCGAGCACGTCCTCGACGGTCGTCTCGTCGAGCGCACCGACGAGGCGCGCGCTCGTGCCCTCCTTGTGCACGACGAGCACGGGCGTCGCCGCCACGCGGTCGTCGTCGGCGTCCGCGCGTGCCGGCTCGCGCTCGAGATCGACGACGTCGACGTCGATCCCCGCCCTCTCCAGCTCCGAGCGCCACTGCTCCATGCGCCGGCGCGCGCGCGCGGAGGCGCTCGTGGTGGTCACGTATAATGTCGCGGAGGCGCGCGCATGATCGTTGGCCACCACGGCCGGCGCGGGAGCCTCCGGCGGAGGCGCGCCGTCGAGGAGCCGCTCGATCGCGGAGAGGAGCTTCGGGAAGTCGATCGGCTTGGTGAGCACCGGGACGCCGTCGGGCACGCCGTCGATCCGGCGCTCGGCGCTGCACATGATCGCCGCCGTGTGCGCGAGCAGTCCTTCGTGCGCCGCCGTGCCGAGCATCCACGTGCCCGTCTCGCCGCGGTCGAGCCAGTGATCCGAGATCACCACGGCGTAACGTCCCGAGCGGAGCTCGCGGAGCCCCTCCTCGGCCGTCGCGACGCCCATCGGATCGTAGCCATGTGCCGCGAGCATCTCGCACATGAGATCGAGTGTCTCGGGATGATCCTCGACCACGAGCACGGAAATGCGATCGGACGCCGGCACGGGGCGCCATCCTGCATCGTGCGTGCCGCGGGGCGGCGCGTCAGGCGAGCGCGCCGACGGCGCGTTCGACCGCGGCGACGAGGGCCTTGGAATGCACGAGGTCGGAGACCGACTGGATGTCGCCGTAGAGCGGGCGATCGCCGGTCATCGGAGCCACGCGTTCACGCACCGTCGCGAGCGCGGCCGCCACACCGGTGCTCGGCCGTAGCGGCTTGCGCTGATCGAGCCCCGCGGCCGCCGTCATGATCTCGATCGCCAAGCACGAGCGTACGTTCGCCACCACGTCGCGGAGCTTCTTCGCGCTCACGCTGCCCATCGAGACGTGGTCCTCCTTGCCCGCCGACGACGGGATCGAGTCCACGCTCGCCGGATGGCAGAGCACCTTGTTCTCGCTGACGAGCGACGCGCTCGTCACCTGCGCGATCATGAAGCCGCTGTGCAGGCCGCTGAGCGGCCCGCCCGGCGCGAGGAACGGCGTGAGGCCCGTCGACAGCGCCGGGTTCACGAGCTGCTCGACCCGGCGCTCGCTGATGTTCGCGAGCTCGGCGGTCGCCATCGCCGCGAGGTCGAGCGCGAGCGCGAGCGGCTGGCCGTGGAAGTTGCCGCCGCTGATGATCTCGGTCTCGCCGCGATCGACGAAGACGCTCGGGTTGTCGGTGACGCTGTTCACCTCGCGCTCGAGCACGCCGCGCACCCACGCGAGGGCGTCGCGCGACGCGCCGTGCACCTGGGGCATGCAGCGGAGCGAATAGGCATCCTGCACCTTCCCGCAATCGCGATGGCTCTCGGCGATCTCGCTGTTCGCCAGCAGCGCGCACAGGTTCTTCGCCACCAGCGCCTGTCCCGGATGGGGACGCGCGGCATGGAGGCGTTCGTCGAACGGGCGGCTCGATCCCTTGAGCGCTTCGAGGCTCATCGCGCCGGCCACGTCCGCGGCGACGCAGAGACGCTCGGCCTCGAGCAGCGCGAGCGTGCCGAGCGAGGCCATGTACTGCGTGCCGTTGATCAGCGCGAGGCCCTCCTTCGCCTGGAGGACGACGGGCGCGACGCCCGCCTC
The DNA here is from genome assembly GCA_039809525.1 of Labilithrix sp. Lineage (GTDB taxonomy): Bacteria > Myxococcota_A > Polyangia > Polyangiales > Polyangiaceae > Labilithrix. Next base: position 17,484 of record JBDHVD010000015.1, read on the forward strand.
GTGCAGCACCTCGGCGCTCGGACGGAACGGGCCGTCTCCGAGCTGCGCCTCGCCTTCCCCGATCATCGCGAGCGCGAGATGCGCGAGCGGCGCGAGATCGCCCGATGCGCCGACCGAGCCCTGCGACGGGATCCGCGGGTGGACCTTCGCGTTGAGCATCGCGACGAGGACGTCGACGAGCTCGGGGCGCACGCCGGAGTGACCGAGCGCGAGGACCTGCGCGCGGAGCAGCATCATCCCGCGCACCTCGGCGGAAGAGAGCGCCGGCCCGACGCCGGTGGCGTGCGAGCGAACGAGGTTCTGCTGGAGCGCCCGGACATCGGCGGCCGAGATGCGCGTCTCGCTGAGCGCGCCGAAGCCGGTGTTGACGCCGTAGACGCGAGGCGCAGCGTCGCCCGCTTCGGCGATGGCGTCGATCGCCTGCCGCGATCGTACGACCTTCGCGCGCGCGTCCTCCGCGAACGCGACGGGTCGGTTGCGGACGGCGACGTCTTCGAGATCCGTGAGAGCGAGGGTGCGGCCGATGTGGACGGTCATGGGCCCGCCCCTCGTAACAAAAAGAAACCGACCGCGCACCCCGTTGGTCGGAGCGCAGCGGCCGGTCGTTCGCGATGTTGGGCTTCGTTCGGGCGGCGCGGAGTGGCGGGCTCCTTTCGTTTCGGACGGGCGGGCGCGGAGACGAGCGAGACCGTTCGGGCGGAGGAGATCGGTGCGCGATCATTCGATCGGGCAGCGCTCCTCGGGCTCGATGTCTTCTCGTCGCCGGCCGTCTGGCCGAGCTGTCCTACACTGGAGCACAATCCGATCCAGCACGGTCGAGATCAGAACCCGCGCTAAGTGCTGGATTTGTCGCGGATCGGTGTCGGATCGAGTGGGATATGCATCACCCATGTGGGTCGTATGCGATCCGGACGCTCCAAGCTGAGGCAAAGCGTCTATGCTGCGCGCCCCGATGCGAAGGCCGTTCGCCTGCGTGCTCGCCGTGACGACCTCGCTCCTCACGGCCGCGTCCGCCCACGCCGCCGATCAAGAGGAGGAGGCGGTCCCGCGCGATCTGCCGCGCCTGATCCTCGATCCGGGCCGGCCCGATGCTCCCCTCCCCGAGCCGGACACCTATCGGTTCTTCATCAACGGCGAGCACCAGATCCGCTTCCAGGCGGAGCGCAGCTTCCCGCTCGTCGCGAGCGCGAGCGCGATGGCGTCGAAGCCCGGCATCACCGATCAGTCGCTCGGGCAGAACTGGTTCGTCCACCACTGGCTGCGGGTCACGCCGCGCCTGCAGATCCACGACACCCTCGAGGTCATCGGACAGCTCGACGTCGTCACCGGCATGCTGCTCGGTCCGAAGGCGATCGACAGCGGCGCCGATCAGACGCCGCGCAACGACTACAACGGCTTCAGCAACGTCCAGCCCCGCTGGTTGTATGCACAGTACAGGCTTCCGTTCGGTCTGGTCCGCGTCGGCCAGCAGCCCAATCACTGGGGCATGGGCATCCTCGCCAACGACGGCAACCAGCCGATGATCTTCGGCGACTACCGCTACGGCCAGATGGTCGAGCGCGTGATGTTCGCGACGAAGCCGGGCGGCAAGGACAGCGACTTCTACCTCGCGATCGCCGGCGACCTCGTCTACCGGGACAACAACGCGCGGCTCACCCGCGGCGAGCAGGCGTTCCAGGGCGTTCTCGCGGCGTTCTGGGAGCGCGCCGGGGACAAGCTCGGCGTCTTCGCCGTCGCCCGCCACCAGACGAACGACAAGACGTCGGGCTCGCCGCTCTACTCCTACAGCGACGAGCTCGACGTGATCGCGCTCGACGTCCACGGGCGCCTCGTGCAGCCCGTGCCCGGCGACAAGGACACGTTCCTCCTCGCGGAGGCCGAGGGCGCGACCATCCTCGGGCAGACGAACTTGATCCGCACGCAGGACCAGGCGCGCGAGGACGGACGCACGCAGGTGCGCTCGTACGGCGGCGCCGCGTCCGTCGGCATCGTGCACCGCGCGTGGGGCAAGAGCTTCTGGTCCGACGCCGGCACCACGAGCTCGGCGGAGGGAGCGAGCGCGAGCTACCTCGGCGCGAAGAGCGCGCGCGGCGTGCCCTACGGCGACATCGTCGCGCAGGTCGAGATGGGCTACGCGTCGGGCGACGCCGATCCCTACGACGGCAAGCAGAAGCGGTTCGTCTTCGACCCGAACCACCGCGTCGGGCTCCTGCTGTTCGACGAGGTCCTCCGCTTCCAGACGGCGCGCTCGGCGACCGCGGCGACCGATCCGCTGCTCACGAACGCGCAGCGTCCGACGCCGGGCGTCGATCTCCTGCCGTCGAACGGCGGCGTGTTCGGCGCGCAGTACATCAACCCGACGATGATCTACCGCCCGCGCTACTGGCTCGATCTCAAGGCGGGCATGGTCGTCGCGCAGTCGACGAGCGACGTCGTCGATCCGTATCGCGTCGCGACGCAGGGCTCGTACGTGAACTACCGCGGCGGCGATCCGAAGAAGAAGGACCTCGGCGTCGAGCTCGACGGCGGCATCGAGGCGCGCTTCCCGCTCGAGTACGGGCTGAAGACGAACGTCGGCGCGCAGGCCGGCGTGCTCTTCCCCGGCGGCGCGCTGGAGAACGCCTCGGGCGAGCGCCTGCCCGTGCAATGGGTCGCGATCGGCCGGCTCGGCCTGACGTTCTGATTCAGAGCCGCTCTTCGGGGCCGAGCACGACCTCGACGCCCTTCGCCGCGGTCGATGCTTCGTCGACGTGCGTGGTGCCCGCCGCGCCCGCGTGCCCCGGCGCCGTCGTCCCGCCGCCGTTGCCCGCGCCTCCCGCGTCCACCGCCATCACGGCCGCGCCGGCGAACGATCCGCTCGCGCGCCGCCGCAGCTTGATGCGCCCGCCGCCTCCACCGCCGCCTCCGTCGGCGGCGCTTCCGCTGGTCGGCCCGCCGCCGCCGCCCTTCGCCTCGAGCGCGGCGCCCGCGAGATCGACGTGCAGGCCGCTCACGAAGATGCCTCCGCCTGCGCCGCCGCCGCCCGACTGTCCGGCCGAGCCGCCCGTCCCCTCGATCCCGTTCATGCGGATCGTGCCGCGGATGGTCGTCCGCCATCCGTCGATCACGATCGCGCCGCCGCCCGCGCCGCCCGGCTTCTGCGTCGCGCCTCCGCCCGAGCCCATCTCGACGTCGTCACCGCTCGCCGTGCCGTTGACGCTGCCGCCTGCGCCTCCCGCGGTGTTCGCGGTGTCGTTGCCGCCCGCGCCGCCTGCTCCGCCGTACCCGCCGCCTCCGGCGCCGCACGACGCGAGCGGCTGTCCTCCGCCGGGCCCCGCCCCCGGTGTCGCCGCGGCGGCGCCGCCCGGATGTCCGCTCCCGACGCCGTCGACGATGCCGGCGATCACGATCCGCGACGCGGTGATCCGGAGCGGCTTGCCCGCCGGGAGCGTGAGCGTGTCGCCGGCGGCGAGCTCGAACCAGTCGACGTCGATGTCCGCCAGGGCGACGAAGCTCCCGCCGCCCCCGCCCGTGGTGCGCATCGCGCGCGGGAACGTCGCGGCGAAGTCGAACGACGGCACGGCCGTGGGGTTGCCGTAATAGAGGACGATGGTGCTCGCGCCCGGAGGGACGAGCGGCACGCGCACCCAGACCGTCTTCGCGCCGGCCTCGGGCCAGTCCTCGACGAACGCCGGGAGATCGTCGGCGCCGCCGGGGACGCGGAAGCGGAGGTCCTCGCCGTTCGGTCGCGCATGCCCCGCGTCGAAGGCGTCCGGCAGCGTGACGAGCACCGGTCGGTCCACGAGCGGCCCGGGCGCGTCCGACGCGAGCGACACCGTCCGGCGGTACGCCCACCCGGCCGGCGGAGGCGCCGGCGCGTCGACCGCGGCGTCGCTCGGTCCGCCGTCGGACGACGCCGGCCGATCGGGCGGGAGGATGGCGACGTCGTCCGTGGCATGGAGCTCGGATGCGCCGGTGATCGCGTTGCACGCGACGACCCCCACGCCCACGCCGATCAGGTGCAGCGCGCCGAGCCTCATGCCTCGTTCCCTCCAGCGTATCACGCGAGAAGAGACGTGACCGGAGCGCCTCGATCGCGGTACGCGGATACCCCGATGATGAGGAAGATCCTCGCGCTGGTCGGGTTCTTCGTGGCCGCCTCGGCGTGCGAGGTCGACACCATCCCCGCAGGCCTCCGGCGCACGCCGCCCGGCACCGGACCGCGCATCAAGTTCGACACCGCGCACCGTCCGCTGCCCGAGGTGCCGCTGCCCAACGACGTCGCGACGTTCGCCGATCCGACGAGCCGCACCGGCCGCCGCATCAACGTGAGCCTCGTCGCGCCGACGGAGATGGAGCGCCGCGCACGTGAAGACTTCGCGACGATGGAGGGCTGGGGCACCTCCTCGCCCGTCAGCGTCGCGTTCGAGCGGCCCGACGACGTCGACCCCCGCGAGCCGGCGATCGATCTCGAGGACTTCGCCTCGCGCATGGGCGACGGGCACGACCTGTCGAACGATCCCGTCTACCTCGTCGACCTCACGACCGGACTGCCGGTCTTCCTCGACGCCGAGACCAACTACTACCCGATCGCGGTGCGCGATCCGTTCCGCTACTTCCCGAACGATCCGAAGGCGAGCGAGCCGAACCTGATCTTCGAGACCGTCGAGGAGGGCGCAGGGCTCCCCCAGGCCGCGTACCGCCCCGAGCTCGATCGCGACTTCGACGGCGTCCTCGATCACCCGAACACGCTCCGGCGCGCGCGGCCCGGCATCGCCGGCGTCGACGACGTGATCAGCTGGTACGAGCGCGAGACCGACACGCTCGTCCTCCGCCCCATCCTCCCGCTCGAGGAGAAGCGCGAGTACGCGGTGGTGATCACCGACCGCCTCCGCGGCACGAACCGCCAGCCGGTGCGTTCGCCGTTCGAGGCCATCCACCATCCGACGCAGCGCGCGGGCGTCGCGCGGCTCGCCGACTGGCTGATCGACAAGAAGCTCGCCAACTACTACGGCGACATCGCCGGCACCGGCCTCGACCACGTCGCCTTCGCCTGGACGTTCACCACGCAGCCGACGCACGAGGACATGCGCCTCTTGCGCGACGGCCTGTACGGCAAGGGACCGTTCGCGCGCTTCGCCGCGGACTTCCCGGCCGAGATCACCGCCAAGCGCGCGGCGGGCATCGCGCCCGCCGACGAGGAGCAGCCGCCCGGCTGGCAGGGCTCGAGCGACGCCTGCCGGCTGCGCGCGAAGACGCCGTTCGTGCTGAAGACGAGCGACCCGGACATCCGCAAGTCGCTGCGCGACATCATCGAGCAGGTGTTCGGCATCAGCAAAGGCGAGCTCGTCGCGCTCGACTCGACGATCGACTACATCGATCACGTCGTCATCGGCTCGTTCAAGGCGCCCTACCTCATGGGCGATCCGGCCAGCCGCGATCCCGACGCGCGCTTCCACCTCGACTTCCGCACCGGCGACGGCGACGTGCGCTCCGACGACGTGAGCTTCATGCTCGTCGTGCCGAAGGCGACGGGCCCGCGCAAGCAGCCCTTCCCCCTCGCGATGTGGGGCCACGGCGTCACCGGCAACTCGACCGAGGCGCTCCTGTTCGGCGGCGACTTCGCGCGCCAGGGCATCGCGACGATCTCGTACAACGCGCCCGGCCACGGCCTGGTGGTCGGCGACGCCGAGGTCCGCATCGCGCAGAACGTCTTCCGCCAGAGCTGCGTGCAGCCCTTCTTCGGCGGGCTCCAGGGCGGACGCGCGCACGACATGAACGGCGACGGCACGCCGGACAGCGGCTGGTTCTGGTGGACGAGCCACATCTTCCACACGCGCGACAACGTCCGTCAGGGGATCCTCGACGGCATGCAGCTCGTGCGCGTGTTCCGCTCGTTCGACGGGCGCAAGGGCGCGCAGGACCTGAACGACGACGGCGCGCCCGAGGTGGCGGGCGACTTCGACGCCGACGGCGTGCCCGACGTCGGCGGCCCGAGCGTCCCGTACTACGCGAGCGGGCGATCGCTCGGCGGCATCCTCAGCGAGATCCAGGGCGGCATCGATCCGTACGTGATCGCCGCCGCGCCGGTGTCGGGCGCGGGGACCCTCGCGATGGACGTCGCGCTCCGCTCGTACGGCGTCGTCGAGTCGGTCACCAGCCAGATGATGGGGCCGTTCGTGTTCTCGGTGCCCGCCTCGGAGCGACCGGACAAGGGCGACAAGGACTCGGTCGAGACGCCCGGCACCAAGTGCGCGCCGAGCGATCGGAGCGTGCGCGTGCTCGTCAACGAGGGCGTGATCGACAACGAGATCGAGATCGCCTGCGTCCCGCCGAACGAGCTCGGCGAGCGCATGACCGTCGTGGTCACGAACGTGACGAGCGGCGAGGCGCGGTGCGCGCGCACGGACAAGGACGGCCGCTTCCGCGTGCCGGTCCCCACGACCGAGGGCGATCGCCTCGACGTCCAGATCTTCACCGCGCCCGACGTGGTCGACTCCTACGAAGGCTGCAAGCTGCAGAAGGAGACCGAGCGCTTCGTCGGGCGGCGCATCCAGACGTTCGAGCAGCCGGCCGCCCACCTCCGCGCGGTGGCGAACGGCGCGAGCTGCGAGGTCGCCGAGGGGTGCCAGCAGTTCCGCGATCGCTTCTACGGCGTGGGCTCGCCGCTGGTGTCGCCGAACGACGGCCTCGGCCTGCGCCGCCAGTCGCCGTCGCTCCGCCGCTATCGCGACCTCGCGCAGGCGGCGGTCGATCCGGCCGATCCGGTGAACTACGCGCCGTACTACATGCTCCGGCCGCTCACCGACGAGAACGGGACCCGCGTCGCGCCGCACGCGCTGCTCTCGATCAACACCGTGGGCGACAACTTCGTCCAGGTGGCGGGCGGGCTCGGCTACGCGCGCGCGGCGGGCGCGCTGCCCTTCTTGCCGCCCACGTACCTCGAGCGCTACCCGGAGTACGCCGACTACGTCACGCCGGCGGAGATCTACGAGCGCCTCGGACGGCGGACGCCGATGCAGGCGCTCGTCGACTCCGGCGTGGTCGAGGGCATCGCGCGGTTCAACCGGACGAGCGCGGGTCCGACGTGCGGTCCGAACTACGCCAAGAGCGCCGACCTCTGCACCAAGGACGTGTCGATCGAGCCCTACGAGTGCCAGAACGCGCTCTACGACGCCGACTGGCTCAGCGAGGGACGGCTGCCGTTCGATCAGCCGCATCCCGACACGCCGCATCGCCTCGGGCGCGTCGCGAACGTCCGGGTGACCGACTCGCGCTCGCTCGCCACCGCGTGGGAGCCCCGCCTCCGCGGGGTGCCCTTCGCGCCGGACGAGAGCGGATGGAGCGCGACCTCGCGCGTCGTCGCGGTGCTCGATCATTATCTGTCACCGAAGGGCCAGCACACGTGGTCGCAGGGCGACCGGTGCAAGGCATGGGACTTCGCGACCTACGGCAACGCCCTCATCGGCCGCTTCTTCGCCACCGAGGGCAAGGACGTCTACTACCTGAGCCATCCGAAGACGCACGGCTGCCTCGTCGACGGCACGTGTGCTTTCTTCGGACCGTAGATGGCCCACGCGCCCGGAAGCCGAGCCAAGCTCAATCGCACGCACCTCCACCTGTTCCCCGGCGACACGCTCTTCGACGCGGTCGCCCGCGCGGTGTGCGAGGCCGAGTGCCTGCCGCGCAAGGAGCTCTACGAGTCGTGGGAGGTCGCGCGCCGGACGCGCCGGCGCTTCCGCGGCGGACGCGTCGTCGATCTCGCGTGCGGGCACGGCCTCGTCGCCTGGCTCATGCTCCTGCTCGACGACACCTCGGAGAGCGCGCTCGCCGTCGACCGGCGCATCCCCGACAGCGCGGCGAAGATCGCCGCCGCGCTCACGGCGCGCTGGCCGCGCCTCGCGGGCCGGGTGAGCACGCGCGAGGCCTCCGTCGATCAGGTCGCGCTCGAGCCCACGGACGTGGTCGTCTCCGCGCACGCGTGCGGCGCGCTCACCGACGACGTGCTCCGCGCCGCGACGGGCGCGCGGGCGCGCGTCGTCGTCCTGCCGTGCTGCCACGACGAGCGCATGTGCGACGCCGGCGGCCTCGCGGGCTGGCTCGATCCGCCACTCGCCATCGACGCGACCCGGGCCGCCCGCTTGCGGTCGGCCGGCTACCACGTCCACACGCAGCTCATCCCGGTCGGGATCACGCCGAAGAACCGGCTCCTCCTCGCGGCTCCGTGATAAACGAAGGAGCCTGTCGATGGAGCGCTTCCTCGCGGCCGTACGCAAGGCCACGCTACCCGCGATCTGGTCCCAGGGCGTCAAGCTCGCACGCGAGAAGGCGGTCGCACGCGTTCCGGGCGCGAGCGACGGCGAGGTCACGCTGCGCGTCCGCGCGCCCGGACACGCGATCGCCCCCACGGTCACGCTCTACGTCGACGACGGCGAGTGGTCGTGCGACTGCGGAGGCAAGGTCGATCCCTGCCCGCACGTGGCGGCGGCCGCGATCGCCGTCGCGCAGGGCGACGTCGCGGCGAGCGACGCGTCGGCCCGTCCCGACGAGGAGCCCGCGCGCATCGCCTACCGGCTCGGGCGAAGGGAGCGCAAGCTCACCCTCGCGCGGGCGATCGTCGAGGGCGACGGCAAGGAGACCCGCATCGGCGCGTCGATGACCTCGGATCTGGCGAAGGGGCGTCTGCCCGGCGGGCTCACGCCGACCCACGAGGACCTGCTCGTCGATCGGATCCTCGGCTCGCCGGCGCGCGAGTTCCTCCCGCTCGGGCGCATCGCCGATCTGTTCGGCGCGATCGCGACCGCCTCCGACGTCACCTTCGAGGGCAAGCCGATCAAGGTCTCCGGCGCGCCGGTGCTGCCGCGCGCCGTCGTCGTCGATGCGCAGGGCGGCGGCTTCATCCTGCGCATGGAGAAGGACCCGGCGGTGACCGAGGTGGTCGCGATGGGCGTCGCGCGCTGCGACGACACGCTGCGCCCGCTCGGCGAGACGCCGACCACCGGCGAGTGGCTCGAGCGCCTGCCGCTCTCGCGCACGTTCGGGTCGCGCGACGTCGCCGAGCTCGTGGGCAAGGTGATCCCCGAGCTCGAGAAGAAGGTGCCGGTCGAGGTCCGCTCGACGAAGCTGCCGAAGAAGCAGCGCGACGCGCGCCCGCGCATCGCCATGGACCTCACCCACGCCGGACACACCCTCTCGGTCCTGCCGGTCCTCGTCTACGGCGATCCGCCGATCGCGCGCGTCGACGGCGACGCCGTGGTGCCGCTCGCGGGCGACGTCCCGATCCGCAAGCGCGACGAGGAGCGCGCGCTCGTGGCGCGCCTCCGCGACAAGCTCAACCTCGTGCCCGGGCGCCGCGTCGACTTCGACGGCTCGGAGGCCGCGCGCTTCGCGGCGCGCCTGCGCACGTGGCAGGAGGAGGTCGGCGACACCTCGCACGCGGCCGTCTTCGCCGGCAAGCCGCTCGCGGCGCGCATCGCGTTCGACGCGGGCACGCTCGACATCGTCTTCCACACGACCGGCGCCGGAGAGGGCGACGATGGCGAGAAGCGCGCTGACGCCGCCACGGTCATCCGCGCGTGGCAGGACGGCCTCGACCTCGTCCCGCTCGACGGCGGCGGATGGGCGCCGCTGCCCGCGAGCTGGCTCGCGAAGCACGGCCACCTCGTCGCCGACCTCCTCGCCGCGCGCGACGCGGAGAAGAAGCTCGCCGCGTCCGCGCTGCCGGATCTCGCCGCGCTCGCGAAGGTGCTCGAGCAGCCGGTCCCGCTCGGGGTCGACAAGCTCCAGCCGCTCCTCGGCGCGTTCGAGAAGATCCCGGGCGCCGCGCTGCCCTCCGATCTCGCGGCGACGCTGCGCCCGTACCAGCAGGTCGGCGTCGACTGGCTCTCGTTCTTGCGCGATGCCTCGCTCGGGGCGGTGCTCGCCGACGACATGGGTCTCGGCAAGACGCTCCAGACCATCGCGGTGATGAAGGGCCGCGTGCTGGTGGTGTGTCCGCGCAGCGTGGTCTTCAACTGGGCGGAGGAGATCGCACGCTTCCGTCCGTCGCTCCGCATCGCCACGTATCACGGACCCGACCGCGCGCTCGATCCGCGCGCGGACGTCACGCTCACCACCTATGCCGTCCTCCGCCTCGACGCGGAGAAGCTCGCCGACGAGACGTGGGACGTGATCGTCCTCGACGAGGCGCAGGCGATCAAGAACCCGACGAGCCAGACCGCGCGCGCGGCGTTCGAGCTGAACGGCTCGTTCCGCGTCGCCCTGAGCGGCACGCCGGTCGAGAACCGGCTCGAGGAGCTCTGGAGCGTGATGCACTTCGCGAACCCCGGCCTGCTCGGCGGACGCAGCGGCTTCGACGAGCGCTACGCGTCGCCGATCGGCAGCGGAGATCGCGACGCGGCCTCGCGGCTCCGCGCGAAGATCCGGCCGTTCGTCCTCCGCCGGACCAAGGGCGACGTGCTCACCGATCTCCCCCCGCGCATGGACCACGTCCTCCACGTCGCGCTCGACGAGGCGGAGCGCGCGGTCTACGACGCGGTGCGCGTCGCGACCAAGCAGGAGGTCGCGGACAAGCTCGCGAAGGGCGGCGGCGTGCTCGCGGCGCTCGAGGCGCTGCTCCGCCTCCGCCAGGCCGCGTGTCATGCCGCGCTTGTGCCCGGGCAGCGCGCCGACAGCTCGTCGAAGCTCGAGCGCCTGCTCGAGGCGCTCGAGGAGGCCGCCGCGGACGGGCACAAGGCCCTCGTCTTCTCGCAGTGGACGTCGCTGCTCGATCTCATCGAGCCGCACCTCGAGGCCGCGGGCATCCGCAAGACCCGGCTCGACGGCTCGACGCGCGATCGGGGCGGCGTGGTCGCGGAGTTCCAGGCCGAAGGCGGGCCGCCGGTCATGCTCGTCTCGCTCAAGGCGGGCGGCACGGGGCTCAACCTCACCGCGGCCGATCACGTGTTCCTCCTCGATCCCTGGTGGAACCCCGCGGTCGAGGAGCAGGCCGCCGGACGCGCGCACCGCATCGGCCAGGAGCGCCCGGTGATGGTGCACCGCCTCGTGGCGAAGGACACCGTCGAGGAGCGGATCCTCGCCCTCCAGGAGAAGAAGCGGCACCTCGCGGACGTCGCGCTCGGTGACGCCGATCACGCCGGCGGGATCACGAAAGAAGAGCTCCTCGCGCTGCTCGATTGATCGCCGCCGCGCGTGGTACAACGCGGCAGAATCGATGATCCGCCGCGTCATCTCGACGTGCTTCGCGCTCGTTCTCGTCGCCGCGTGCGGCATCGACACGATCCCGCAGGGCGCGAGGCGTACCCCTCCCGGAGACGGTCCGAAGGTCGTCTTCGACGTCGCGCGACGTCCGCTGCCCGAGATCCCGCAGCCGAACGACATCGCGACGTTCCCCGATCCGACGAGCCGCACGGGGCGCCGGATCAACTCGAGCATCGTCGCGCCGACGCGCCTCGAGACGCAGGCGCGCATCGACTTCGACACGCTCGAGGGCTGGGGCACGTTCGCGCCGTTCACCGTCGCGTTCGAGCGTGACCCGCGGACGCCGGAGACCGAGCCGGCGCTCGACCTCGAGGACATCCAGACGCGCACGCGCGGCTGGGACCCCGCCGACGATCCGTTCTACGTCATCGACCTCACGACGGGCGTCCCCGTCCCGCTCGACCTCGGCAAGGGGAGCTTCCCTCTCGCGCTCGCCGAGCGCGGCAAGTACTGGCCGAACGATCCGCGCAGCACCGCCGACTCCGTGCTCCTCGAGACCGCCGAGGAGGGCGCAGGCCTCGGCCAGAGCGCGTACCGGCCGGCGCTCGACACCGACTTCGACGGCGTGCTCGATCATCCGAACGTGCTCCGCCGGAACGGAACGAGCGCGCGCATCGAGGAGGTCATCGACTGGTACGAGCGCGAGACCGACACGCTCATCGTCCGTCCGGTCCTCCCGCTCGAGGAGATGCACGAGTACGCGGTCGTGCTCACCGATCGCCTCAAGAGCGCCTCGGGCGCGCCCGTCCGCTCGCCGTTCGAGTACGTGCATCATGCACAGCAGACCGCGGGCGCCGAGCGCGTGCGCCAGATCCTCACCGATCCGGCGCGCAAGAACTGGTACGGCGACGTCGCCGGCACGGGCCTCGAGCACGTCGCGTTCACCTGGACGTTCACCACGCAGCCGGTGTTCGACGACATGCGGCTCATCCGCGACGGCATGCACGGGCGCGGACCGTTCGCGCGCTTCGCCACCGAGTTCCCGCCGAACGCACGCGCGTTCCGGGCGGTGGGCACCGCAGTGGAGGAAGCCGACGAGCCGCCCGGCGCGGTCGACGCCGATCCGCGCTGCGCGCCGGTGAAGGGCCGCCCGTTCATCGTCCGCCCGGCGGACGTGAAGCAGACGCTGCACGAGCTGCTCCCCAAAGCGCTCGGCATCGGCGGCGAGGAGCTCCGCAAGCTCGAGGAGAGCCTCGACGACGTGAGCCACTTCGTCGTCGGCAGCTTCGAGTCGCCGTACTTCCTCGGCGATCCGAACCGCGAGGACCCCGACTCCCACTTCGAGCTGAGCTACAAGACCGGCGAGGGCAAGGTCTCGCGCGACACGGTGCAGTACTGGCTCAGCGTCCCGAAGACGAAGGGCAGCGCGAAGCCGCCGTTCCCGGTCACCGTCTGGTCGCACGGCACGACGCTCCACGCCGACGAGATCATCGTCCGCGCCGGCTACTTCGCGAAGCAGGGCGTCGCGATGATGGGCATCAACATGCCCGGCCACGGCCTGTACCTCGAGCCCGGGCTGCAGACCCTCGCCGCCTCGCTCCTGCGCGGCAAGTGCCTCTCCTCGTGGGTGAAGGCGATCACCACCGGCCGCCACCGGGACCTGAACGGCGACGGCACGCCCGACTCGGGCGGCCTCCTCTGGACCGCGCACGTCTTCCACTCGCGCGACAACATCCGCCAGTCGGTGGTCGACGCGATGCAGGCCACGCGCGTCCTCCGCGCCTGGGACGGCGTCGCGCGATCGGAGCAGGACTACGACGGCGACGGCACGCCGAACCTGGCCGGCGACTTCGACGGCGACGGCGTGCCCGACGTGGGCGGCCCCACCGTGGCGATCACCACCTCGGGCAACTCGTTCGGCGGGATCATCGCGATGGTCCACGGCGCGGTCGATCCGAACGTCGTCGCCTCGGCGCCGATCTCCGGCGGAGGCGGCCTGATGGACGTCGCCGTCCGCTCGTCGCTCGTGCCCGACTCGGTGCTCGAGCAGGTGTTCACGCCGCTCGTCGTCTCCCTCCCGGCCGGCAAGGTCGGCACGCGCAACGGCCTCCCGCAGACCCGCTGCACCGGCGACCAGCGCTCGGTGCGCTTCGTGGTGAACGATCTGACGAGCTCGCGCGAGGTCGAGATCGCGTGCCTCTCGCCGGCAGAGCTCGACGCGGGCAAGACCGTCGTCCTCCAGAACGTCCGCAACGGCGAGCGCCGCTGCGCGAGGACCGGCGAGGCCGGGCGCTTCCGCGTACCGATCCCCGCGGACGTCGGTGACCGGCTCGACGTCCAGATCTACGACCAGGCCGACGCGGTCGTCTCGTACAAGGGCTGCGAGGTGCTCGCCGGCGCGCCCGTCGGGCGGCGCATCCAGACGTTCGAGCAGCCGCTCGTCGCGCCGATCCCGGTCGCCGACGAGTCGCGCTCGTGCGAGGCGGCGTTCGCGGCGTCGGGGCTCGAAGAGGATCGAGGCTGCCAGCAGTTCCGCGATCGCTTCTACCCGGTGGGCTCGCCGCTCGTCTCACCGCAGGAGGGCCTCGGCCTCTACCGGCAGTCGCCCGAGGCGCGGCGGCTCTTCATGCTCTCGCAGGCCGGCGTCGACGCGGGCGATCCGGTGAGCTTCGCGCCGTACTACGCGCTCCGGCCCGCGCCGAACGTCGACGGCAAGCCGCTCCCTCCGCGCGCGGTCGTGTCGTTCGGGACCGTGGGCGATCCGTTCGTGCCCTCGGCGACGGGCTACGCCTTCGCGCGCGCGGCGGGCGCGCTGCCGTTCCTGCCGACGCCGTTCGTGTACACGCATCCGGAGTGGGGCGAGTACGCGACCCCGCGCGATCTCTACGTCGCGCTCGGGGACAAGACGCCGAACGACGTGCTCATCGAGAGCGGCACGATGGAGGGCGTCGCCCGCCTCGGACGCACACGCGCGGGAGGAGCGTGCAAGGCCAACTACGTCCCGAGCCCGGTGTGCACCAGCGCGCCGAGCACGAGCGACTGCGCCACCGCGCTCTACGACGTCGACTGGCTCTCGGAGGGCAAGAACCTCTGGGACGCGCCGCGTCCGAACGTGCCGCTCCGCCTCGCGCGCGCGGCAGACGTCGACGTCACCGACGCCTTCTCGCTCAACCGCGCGTGGGAGCCGCGCCTGCGCTCGAAGCCGCTCGCCGGAGACGATGCAGGATACACGGGTTCGGCGCCGCTGCTCGGCGCGCTCAACGCGTGGATCCAGCCGGGCGGGACGCACGTGTTCGTCAATCCGGACCCGTGCAAGGCGTTCGACGACGTCCTCTACTACGACAACCTCCTCGTCCGGTTCCTCGCCACGCAGGGACGCGACCTCGTCTTCCTCCGCACGCCGGGCTCGCATCACTGCCTCGTCCGCGAGGACTGCCCGTTCTTCGAGAAATGATCGGCGTCCGCCGGCGCCTGCGCGCGGAGCTCGCGTTCGCCGTCGAGCTGGCGCGCGTCGTCGCCCTCGCGCCGGCCGCCGAGCGACGACGGCTGCGCGAGCCTCCCGCCGCGGCGGTCGGCGCGATGCGGGCGCGCGGCGCGACCGAGCCGGAGCGAGAGCCCGCCGCCCGACAGCGCCTGCGCCGTGCGATCGGATGGGTCGACGCGCTCGTGCCCGGGGGACCGAACTGCTACCGCCGGACGCTCCTCGAGCTCGGCCTCGACGCGGGCGCGGCACGCGAGACGATCGTCTTCGGCCTCGACGTCGGCCGTACGGGCCACGTCGCGTTCAAGGGACGCGAGGACGAGACCATGCAGCGTTTCGACGTGGTCTACGAGCTCGGACCGGACTAACGTCCGCGTCCATGCGCTACTACGTGACGCTCGACCCGACCCCCGGCGCGGCGCCGATCCTCGTCGACGTGAACGAGCTGCCCACGGGCGAGCTCGAGATCGCGATCGACGGGAAGAAGGTGGACGTCGACGTCGTCTCGCTCGGCGGACCGGGCACGCCCCTGTCCGTGCGGGTCGGCGGCCGCATGGTCGATCTCACGACCGAGGGACAGCCCCCGGAGCTCGGCGCGGTCGCGAGCGGCCACCGCTCGTACGTGCGCGTCGAGAGCGAGCGCCAGCGCGCGGCGGCCGCGGCGAAGAAGGCGCACGGCGGCGGCGGCGAGAAGGTCGTCAAGTCGCCGATGCCCGGACGCGTCGTGCGCCTCCTCGTGGCGGTCGAGGCGGAGGTCGCCGCGGGGCAGACGCTCTGCGTGATCGAGGCGATGAAGATGGAGAACGAGGTGAAGGCGAAGGCGGCGTGCAAGGTCGTCGGCGTCCACGTCACCGAGGGCGCGACGGTCGAGGCGAACGGCAAGCTGTTCACGCTGGGGTGAGCGATGGACCGCATCGCGCTCGTCCACGGTCCGACGCCGATCGTCCGCCGCGCGGCGCTCGATGCGCTGGTGGGCGCCGAGATCTGGGTGAAGCGAGACGACGCCACCGGCGGCGCCGAGGCGGGCAACAAGCTCCGGAAGCTCGAGTTCCTCTTCGCCGACGCGCGGGCGCGGGGCGCGCGGACGGTGATCACCTGCGGCAGCATCCAGTCGAACCACGCGCGGGCGACGGCGCTCGTCGCCGCGCAGCTCGGCATGCGGGCCGTCCTCTTGCTGCGCGTGCCCGATCCGGCGAAGGCGCGGCGCGAGCCGCTCGATCTCGCCGGCAACGTGCTCCTCGATCGCCTCGCGGGCGCGGAGATCCGCTTCGTATCGCCCGACGAGTACCGCGAGCGCGACGCGCGGATGGAGCAGGTCCGGGCGGAGATCGGCGACGCCTACGTGATCCCCGAGGGCGGCTCGAACGGCCTCGGCGCGCTCGGCTACGTGGAGGCGATGCGCGAGACGAAGGCGCAGATCGACGCGCCCTTCGACGTCGTCGCGCACGCATGCGGCTCCGGCGGGACCGCGGCGGGCGTCGCGCTCGGCGCGGCCCTGCACGAGGTCGCACGCGAGGCGTGGTCGTTCGCCGTCTGCGACGATCGCGCGTACTTCGAGCGCACCATCGCGCGCATCGCCGCGGAGGCGCGCACGCACGATCCGTCGCTGCCGGCGCTCGAGGACACCGTCTACGTGATCGACGACCAGGCGAAGGGCCCGGCGTACGCGGTGATGAGCGACGACCAGAGGCGCTTCCTCGTGGACGTCGCGCGGGCGAGCGGCGTCGTGCTCGATCCCGTCTACACGGGCAAGGCGCTCTTCGGCGTCGCGCAGGCCGTCGCCCGCGGCGAGATCCAGCGCGGCTCGAAGGTCCTGTTCATCCACACCGGCGGCCTCCCCGGCCTGCTCGCGCAGGGCGAAGCGCTGCGCGAGCAGCTCGACTGACCGGCGTCAGGGCCGCGGGCCGAGGCGCGCCTCGCGACCCCGCCGCGTGACGTCGATGCGCTGGCGCGCGCGCGAGAGATCGATCTCGCGGAGCGGCGACACGCCCGGCCCCTGCCCTGCGAGGAACGCCGCGAGCGCGACGATCTCCTCGTCGTTCAGCGCGATCGGCGGCTCCTCGTAGCGCTTCATCACGCTGCGCGCGTAGCCGGGGACGACGAACGCGTCGGGGTCGACGATGCTCTCGACGACGTAGTCGACGCCGCGGAGATCGTCGTGGCGCACGCGCAGCCCGACGGGCGCGGTCTGGTCGTCGCCGACACCGAGGTTCGGGCCGACGATCTGCTGTCCCTGATCGCCGACCCGATGACACATGGTGCAGCCCGCGCGCCCGAAGAAGAGCGCGCGGCCTTGCTCGCGGACTGCCTCCACCTTCGGATCGGGGTCGTTCCGGACCGCGGCGCTCGAGCGTGAGCAAGCAGCCGCCCACCCGAGCATCGCGATGATCGTCGCCCCCCGCGAAAGCAGCCCGCGAGACCCCATGACCCCAGTCTACGCCCTCTACTTGTTCTTGCCGGTGCCCGTCGCGCCCGCGCTTCCGGCCGGCGTCGCGCTGCTCGCCGGCGGCGGCGGCGGTCCCTTCGGCTTGAAGGTCGACTTCGGCACCTTGTTCTCGATCGGCTTGAGCGACTTCATCCAGGCGATGACGTCCTTGAGATCGCTCTGCTCCATCTTGTTCCAGTTCATGCCGAGGAGGCCCATCGGCCCCTGGATGGGCGTGCCGTCCTTGTGCTTCAGCTTCGTGAGCGAGTTCATGTAGTCCTCGTCCGTCCAGTTGCCGAGGCCGGTCTTCTTGTCCGGCGTGATGTTCTGGGCGTAGAGGTCGCCGGTTCCGAACATCGGCAGCGTGAACTTCTGTCCGCCGGCCATCGGCTTGTCGGCGATGGGCTGCATCGTCTTCTCGTCCATCGGCGTGTGGCACTGTCCGCAGTGCATGAGCGTCGCGAGATACGCGCCGCGCGCCTCCGGCTTGTCCTCGGGGGCCTTGCCGCTCGGCTTCGGCATCGGCGGCTTCGGCAGCTTCAGATCGGTGACGCCCGCGACGGCGTTCTCGACCGGCGGGATCGTGCGGAGGTACGCGACGACGGCCTTCACGTCCGCGTCCGAGAGCGAGTTGTAGAAGGGGTACGGCATGATCGGATACAGCTGGTCGCCGTTCGGGCGCTTGCCCTCGCGGATCGCCGTCGCGATCTGCTCGTCGGTCCAGCCGCCGATGCCCGTCTTCTTGTCCTGGGTGATGTTGAGGCTGCGCCAGGTGCCGAACACCTCGGGGATCTCGAGGCCGCCGGCGAACTTCTTCGACATGTCCGGCCCCTGCGGGCCCATCGGCGTGTGGCACGCGCCGCAGTTCATGACCTCGTTCACGAGGTACTCACCCCGCGCGACCAGCTTCGGATCCGCCTTCTCGGCGGGCGCCGCAGCGGCATCCACCGCCGCGACGGTCGCGGACGCGCTCGCGGTCGCCGCGGGCTTGTGCTCCTCCGCCGGCTTCTTCTCTTCGCACCCGAGAGCGAGCGCGGGCCCCACACACACGATCGAGATGAGGAAGGATTTTTTCATGGCGAGCCGAGCTTAACCGGTTCGCCAAGCGCAATGGTAGAGCTTCGCAGCCGCGCTACCCGTCCGCTACCTCACTCGAAACGGAACGTATACGACACGTCGTTCGACGCGCCGGGCGGAGCCGGCGGGAACGCCCACGAGCGGAAGCGATCGACGAGGCAGCTCTCGAGCTGCGTGCTGTGCGCGGTGCTGCTCACGATGCGCGCGCTGGCGACGCTGCCGCTGGCGGTCAGCGTCGCGCCGACGGTCACCACGCCGCCGAGCGTCGGGGTCGTCATCTTCGCGCGGTCGTAACATGCCTGCACGTCGCCGGCGTGCGCGCGCACCGTGCGGTTGACCGCCTTGCGATGCTCCGCGGCGACGTCGACCGTCGGCGTGGGCGCAGGCGTCGGCGCGGCCGTCACCGTGTTCGTCGGCGTCGGCGTCGGCGGCGTGCTCGTGCTCGCCGCCGGCGGCGCCGTCTCGGTCGGCGTCGGCGCGGGTGCGGTCGGCGTGGTCTTGTGCCCGACGGGCGTCGGCGGCGTCCACTTCGGCGTGGGCGTCGGCACCTTCGAGTTCGTCACGTGCGTCGTCGCCGCCGAATTCGTCGCGACGACCGGCGCGTCCGCCTTCGCGAGATCGACGTTGAGCACGACGTCCTCGGAGAAGGTCACCATCTCGTCCTTGGCCTGGTAGCCCTCGGCCTCGACGTGGACCTTGTGCTCCTTGCCGTCGCGCGGGACGCTCGTCGTCAGCGGCAGCGACTCGGACACGCCGTCGTCGATGCGGACGCGCGCGTTCGCGGGCGAGCCCTTCACGCGGAGGGTGATCGTCTGGTCCGCCTCGACGGGCACGGGCTTGTTCGACGCGCGGAGGCCGAGGCTCACCGCGCCGATGACGAGCAGACCGGCCACGATGATCGCGCCGCCGAACGCCGCGAGCTTCGTGCCCGTCTTGTTCGGCGCGGCCATCACCTGCGACTGGTTCGTGCCGCTCGAGGGCAGCTCCGTCTCGATCGACTGCGAGGCCGACGACGTCGGCAGCGACGGGATCGACGTCGACGACGCGCCGAGGGCGACGGCGTTGAACTCGCCGGAGCCCTTCAGCTCGAGGTCCGAGAGCTGCTTCTCGATGATGCTGCGCAGCTCCTGGCGCTTGTCCTTGAACAGCTCGTTGAGCGCCGCCGACATCTTGCGGCGTCCCTGCGCGAGGATGCCGGACTCGGTGAGGTACTCCTCGAGGTCCGAGCGGAAGTCCTCTGCCGTCGCGTAACGCTCGTCGACGTTCTGCGCGAGCACCTTCGTGCAGATCCGATCGATCGCGTCCGGCACCTCGGGGTTGACCGCCTTCGGCGAGCGCGGGACGTCGCCGGAGACGAGCGCCTGCACGATCTGGAGATCGTCCATGTCGCGCCACATCCGGCGCCCCGTGGCGATCTCCCAGAGCATGATGCCGACGGCGAACAGGTCGACGCGGCGATCGACGTTGTGGCCGACCGCCTGCTCCGGCGCCATGTACCGGACCTTGCCCTTGATGACGCCCTGGCGCGTCTCCGACGAGCGCCCCGCGGCCTTCGCGATGCCGAAGTCGACGACCTTCACCTGACCTTCGTACGTCACGAAGATGTTGTGAGGGGTCATGTCGCGATGGACGATCTGGAGCGGCGTGCCGTCGTAATCGACGAGCTCGTGCGCGTGATGGAGGCCCCCGAGGACGTCCATCATGACGATGTACTGGAGCTCGCGCGGGAACGGCGACTCGCCGCCGTCCTTCAGGCGCTGCGAGCTGCGGTGCTGGATGCGATGCAGCGGCTGTCCGTCGAGGTACTCCATCGCGATGAAGTACTGGCCGTTGAGCTGACCGACCTCGTTCGTCTGGACGACGTTCGGGTGGTTGAGCCGCGCGGCGATGCGCGCTTCGTCGACGAGCATCGCGACGAACTCGGGCTCCTCGGCGAGGTTCTGGCGGAGTCGCTTGACGACCGTCAGCTTTCGGAAGCCCGATCCCGCGGGTCCCGCCTGGACCGCCAAGAAGACGTCGGCCATGCCTCCATGACCGAGCTCGGCGATCAGTTTGTATTTGCCAAACGATGTCTCCGCCATGCCTCGGGGAATCTTACCGTCCCGAACGATGACTTCGCTCGGAATTCTTCACGCCTCCTGCCTGCGGCGCCGGAGAGCTCCCCGGCACCATGTAGGCGCGCAAAAACCCGCTCATGCGTCGCTCACGCGCCGCTACCCCTCCGTTACCTCGGAGCCGCTACTTCGGGTTCGCACTGATCTCGTTCGAGTAGGCCGAGGTTTGCCCGGCTTTCACGCAGCGCGCGCGATACGTGTACGTCGCGTCCTCGGTCGCGGTCCCGTCGTGCTTGTTGTCCACCGCGCCGGGGAGCCGGTAGACGACGGCGAAGTCGGCGACCACCTGCCCGGCGGGGGACGTGGTCCGACGCTCGAGCTCGACGCCGTCGCACGCCGGCTCCTCGTTGACCCACGTGACGTGGAGCGAGCCGGCCATCTTGATCGCCTCCTCCATCCGAGGGGCCTTCGGCGCCCCCGCAAGCGTGGCGTCTCCGTCCTCGGAAGAACAACCGAACACGCCGAGCACGAGGCCGGCGGTCACGAGCGCGCGAATGCCCTTCATCTCGTCGAGACCTCCCGAGGGTGGTGTCGATCGTCTACGCGCGAGGCGGCCGTGCGGTATCGCTCGGCGACGCGCCTCGAAATTGTTTCCCCCAGGGATGAAGTTGGTATTCTCGGCGCGAGACTCGGACCCTCCTTCGCGCCGCGCGCAGCGGCTGCGAGAAAGGCTTGGCCCTCATGCGTTGCCCGTCGGCGCGCTGGATGCTCGCGTCGCTGTTCCTCACGCTGGTCCCCTCGATCGCGAAAGCGCAGGGCGCTCCCCCGCCGAAGCCTGCCGAGCCGGCGGGAACGACGCCTCCCCCGGCGATCGGGACGACGCCCGGATCGACGACGCCGCCCTCGACTCCTCCTCCGCCGCACGAAGGCGACGAGGAAGAGGGCATGATGACGATCAAGGCGTCGCGCAACATGGACATGCAGAAGTTCGCCGAGTCGAGCCAGCAGGAGCTGCGCGTCGCCGGTGCACGAACGCGCTACGCCCTGAACCTGTTCGGCGACGTCCAGTTCAGCGCCGCGAGCCGCTCGGAGGGTGACCTCCTCAAGCCGCAGCCCGCGTTCGCGGTCGGCGTCTTCGACATGCTGTTCACGGCGAACCTCGAGAACAACCTCTCGATGACGACGGAGTTCTCGGCCACCTACGAGCCGAACGCGCCGCTGTCCGAGCTCGAGCGACTCCAGCTGAAGTGGAAGCCGTCGCGCTACTTCTATCTCGAGGCCGGCCGGTTCCACACCGACTTCGGCTACTGGAACGTCGCGTACCACCACGGCAAGTACCTCCAGCTCACGACCGAGCGCCCGCGCATGATCCTCCTGCACGGAGGCCTGTTGCCGGTGCACATGATCGGCGCGAACGCCGGCACCTCGATCCCGCTCGGCGCCCGCGGCGCGCTCAACATCGTCGCGAGCGGAGGCACCGCGCGCGAGAAGCAGGGCACGTCCGGCCACGGCCTCCACGGCTCGGCGTTCACCAGCGTGAACGCGGTGCACGGCAAGGTCGAGTTCGCGGGTCTGCTCCACCAGGACTTCCGGTTCGGCATCTCGGGCATGTACGACGAGATCCCGGACGAGCCGACGTTCGTGCGCCCCGGCCTCCCCGACCAGTCGATCAACGAGAAGATCGGCAACGCGTTCATCGCGTTCCCGAGCGTGCCCTTCTACTTCATCGCCGAGGGCTACGCGATCGAGCACACCCTCACGAGCAATGCGCGGCCCGACAACGTCGGGTCGAAGTGGCGTACCGTCGGCGCGTTCGCGCTCCTCGGCTACCAGATCGGCCGCTTCACCCCGTACATCCGCGGCGAGTACATCAACTCGCAGGTCGGCGCGTACTTCTTCGACCCGTTCTACTTCCCCGAGCCGAAGTCGGGCGCCGGCTTCCCCGTCTCGCTCGACGTGAAGGAAGGCATCGTGGGCTCGCGCATCGACGTGAGCGACTGGTGCTCCGTCAAGGCCGAGTACCGCCTCACCGGCGGCGTCGGCACCCGGCGCCCGGACCTCCCGACGCCGCTGATCCACACCGGCACGCTGAGCTGGTCCTTCGGTATCTGACTCGCGAACCGGCTCACGAACCGCTTCGCGAAGCGCGGCGCGCCTTCCTCGAGAGGGCGCGCCGTCGTCGTTTTACTGCACGCAGATGGTGAACGTCGCCGGCTCCTGGCCGTTCGTCGAGAAGATGATCTCCCAGACGCCGGCCATGAAGAAGAACAGGTCGTTCACCGCGTAGGTCCCGTCCGGGTTCGCCGTGAGCACGGGCGTCTTCGGCGAGCCGTGGCCGTGGTCGGGCATCAGCGTCGTGATCTGGATGTCCTTCGCCGCGGGTGGCGCGCCGTCGAGCGTCAGCTTCACGGTCCAGGTGTTGATTCCCGCGTCGCCCGATCCGCGCTGCGGCGGCGACGGGGCCGCGTTGACGATCTCCGCCACGAGCTTGCCGCTCGCGCTCTTCGCCTGCATCCCGGTGGCGAACACCGTCACCCGCGGATCGGTCGCGCAGCCGACGGAGCCCTGCGTCCCGCCGGCGTCGTGATTCGAGTGATCCGCGCCGTCGTCGTGGCTGGAGCACGCGGGCACGGCGAAGAGCGTGGTCGCGGCGACGAGCAGCAGAGGACGGAGGCGCTTCGACGTCATGGGCAATCCTTTCGAGGTCACTTGCACGTGTTCTCGGTCTTCGGCGGGAACTTGGCGAATGCGTACCCCTGGTTCGTCCGCGTGATGCACTCGTAGAAGACCTGGTCGCGATCACGGAAGGGCTCCGCGATCCCCGGCTTCCACTCCAGGGTCGGTCCCACCTGCATGGTCTCGAGACGGCCGCGAATGGCCGGATCGAGGTCACCGCTCGCCACGAGGTCGTCGATCACTTCCAGCCCGATGGGGAGGATACGCACGCGCATCGAAACGGTTTCGAGGGGACCGACGAGCTGGCCCGTCGTCGCCGCGTCCTTCGGGAAATCCCGCACGATGTTGCGCTGGTAGAAGCGCTCGTCCGCCATGTTCGCCGTCACCGGGAACGGCAGGAGGTTGCTCTCGTAACAGGCGGTGTGCCCGAAGATGTGCGTCTCCTTGCCCGTCTCGTCGAAGTGGCGGTCTTTTAGCAGCCACAGATCGGGATCGGCGGCGTTCTCGACCACCGGCTGGCCGTCGGCGTAGGCGCCGCTCTTGTAGACCTCCTTGCCGGTGGCGTCCTTCGCGATGACCTCGACCCAGACGCGCCGGTCGGCCGCCGCGCCGCTCGGGAACGAGTGACCGGCGAACACGTTGTCGAGGATCACGCGGATGCGCCCGTTGCTGCCCGAGCGCGCGACGCAGAGCGACGCCTGGAGCGACGACGCGAGGAAGTCCTCGATCTCGGCCTTCTGCTCCGCCATGTTCGGGAACGGCGTGAGCGCGCGATCGATGCCCGCGAACGTGTGCGTGTGCGAGGTGCGCGCGAAGACGCCCGGCACGTTCGCGATCGGCTGCACGCCGCTCGACGGCTTCATGTGACAGCCGCCGCAGGTGATGCCCTTCTCCGTCGCGAAGAGCGACTGCTGCCACTCGAGGAACGTCCGCTCGATGTGCGCGCCCTTCGGCGTCACGATGTCGTGGCAGCTGCCGCACATCTTCGACGAGTCGATGTGCTTCTGATCGTGGAGCGTCGACTTGACGGAGCCGTGCGCGCTGTTCGCGACCGGATCGTCGATCGGCCCGCGCATGACGAGCTCGTTCGACAGCTGGAGCCCGTTGTTGTGGAGCTCGCCGACCGACTCGGTCGTGTGACAGAAGAAGCAGGTGACGCCCTTGTACTTCGCCGGCAGCTCGGCGACGTTGAGGCCGTCCTTCGTGAGGCCGTCCTTCACCGCCATCGGCGCGTGGCACTTGATGCAGAAGTCGCCGAGCGCGCCGTTCGTCTCGCGCTGGAGGCGCTTGTTCATCGCGATGAACACCGGGTCCTCGGCGGCGTACGCGTGCATGCTGCCGGACCACTCGCGGTAGTGATCCTCGTGGCACTTGCCGCACGTCGCGGGATCGAGGAGCTCCTCGCGCGTCATCTTCGGCTCCTCCGAAGGCGTCGACGAGCAGCCGCCGGCGAACGCCGCCGCCGCGGCGAGCGGCACGACCAGGCTCGCGGCGAGCATCGCGCGCGGCGCGTGCTTCATCGCTTCGCCCCGTTCGCGATCCACTGGCGGATCGCGCAGAGCTGGGGCTCCGAGAGAGGAGCGGACCCGGGCGGCATGCGGTACGAGGACTTCGTCGACTCCACGCGTTTGAGGAGAAGGCTACACCCGACGTCCGACGGCTGCGAACGCGCGGACAGCCCCGCGTACGCGGCGTCGATGGTCTCCATGTCGAGCCCTCCGGCGCGAGCTGAGCCGTGGCAGCTGCCGGTGCCGGTGGCGCACGACGTCTTGAAGATGTTCGCGTAGAGCGCATCGAACGTCGGCGGCGACACGATCGGCTGGCAATCGAGCCGCGCGGTTACGCAGGCTTCACCTTCGTTCGAGTCGTCGGAAGGCGCACACGAGGGGACGAGTAGGAACGCCGCCGCCAGGCCCGTGACGAGGAGGGCCGAGGCCGCAGCCCTGCAAGCGATGGAGGGCATCGCCTCGCATGTTACGCGGCGAGGCGCGCGCGAGCGAGCCCGTGAGCGAGGGGAACGTGGCGAACGACGCGAACGAGGCGGCGAGACGAGCAAGCGCGAGCGATGAAACGCGATCGTCCCCTTTACAGGTGGCCGCGCGCCCGTATCCTAGACTGG
>JBDHVD010000016.1:0-41600 GCA_039809525.1 Labilithrix sp.
ATGATCGGCTGCGACGACATGGTGTTCCCGCGGCTGAACCGACTCAGCTACCAGATCTTCCTCGTCAGCATCCTCGTCCTCTTCGCGTCCTTCTTCGTCGACGGCGGCGCGTTCGGAGGCGCGTGGACGAGCTATCCACCGCTGTCCTCGAAGGCGGAGTACAGCCTGACGCCGCTCGGCGCGCCCATATGGCTGATCGCGGTGGTCCTCGA
Organism: Labilithrix sp.; assembly: GCA_039809525.1. Taxonomy (GTDB): domain Bacteria; phylum Myxococcota_A; class Polyangia; order Polyangiales; family Polyangiaceae; genus Labilithrix. The sequence continues at coordinate 213 of JBDHVD010000016.1, forward strand.
GTTCGTCGCGTTCCTCCTCGGCGGCATCAACTTCGTCACCACCGTCATGAACAGCCGCGCCCCCGGCATGAAGCTGTTCGACGTGCCGATCGTGGTCTGGATGATCATCACCGCCACGATCGTCTTCATGGGCTCGGTCGGTCCCCTCGTGGCCGGCGCGGTGATGCTGTTCTTCGATCAGGTCTTCGGCACCGGCTTCTACGACCCGGCGCGCGGCGGCGATCCGATCCTGTGGCAGCACCTGTTCTGGTTCTTCGGTCACCCCGAGGTCTACGTCGTGCTCTTCCCCGCGATGGGCATCGTCATCGAGATCATCTCGGTCTTCGCCCGCAAGAAGGTGTTCGGCTACAAGGCCATGGTCTACGGCGCCATCGGGACGGGCGTGCTCTCGTTCTTCGTCTGGGCGCACCACCAGTTCATCGCGGGGATCGACCCGCGCATGGCGAACATCTTCTCGGTCGCCACGCTGCTGATCTCGATCCCCGTCGCCGAGATGGTGTTCGTGACGATCGCCACGCTCTACGGCGGCTCGATCCGGCTCGAGACGCCGATGCTATGGGCGCTCGCGTTCGTCGCCGAGTTCCTGATGGGAGGCGTGACCGGCATCTTCCTCGGATCGTCGGGCTCGGACATCTACCTGCACGACACGTACTTCGTCATCGCGCACTTCCACTACACGTTCTTCCCCATCGCGATCGTCGCCGGGTTCGCGGCCGTCACGTACTGGTTCCCGAAGATGTTCGGGCGTCACCTGAACGAGACCGCCAGCAAGGTGCACTTCTGGGCGACGATCATCCCGCTCAACTTCATCTTCATCCCGCTGTTCCTCACCGGGATGCGCGGCGATCACCGCCGCATCTACGACTACACGCACTTCCCGGATCAGATGAAGCCGGGCATGCAGGAGCTGCGCATCACCGCCACGATCGCGCTGCTCTGCGTGCTCGCCGCGCAGGTCATCTTCTTCGTGAACTTCTTCTACAGCATGAAGAAGGGGAAGAAGGCCGAGGCGAACCCGTGGAAGGCGAACACGCTCGAGTGGCAGACGTCGTCACCGCCCCCGCACGGCAACTTCCCCGAGGGGCTGCCGGTCGTCTACCGCGGACCCTACGAGTACAGCCACCCGGATCGCGAGGAAGACTTCTGGCCTCAGAGCGCCGCGACCTGACGCGCGCCGGAGAATCGACGAGACATGTCCACACGACCGATCGCGACGACTCGCACCGTCATGGGGATGCCTACAGGACGCCTCGCCGTCTGGTGGGTCATCGCCTCCGAGATCATCATCTTCGGCGGCCTCCTCGGCTCGTACGTCATGCACCGGATCGGGCACCCCGAGTGGGCGCACCAGTCCGTCCACACGAACACCGCCGCGGGCGCGTTCAACACCTTCGTCCTCCTCACGTCGTCGCTCGCCGCCGTGCTCGCGCACCAGGCGGCGCAGAAGAACGACGGTCCGAAGGCGGCCCGGCTCCTCCGCTTCACCGTCCTCGGCGGAGCGGTCTTCCTCGTGGTGAAGAGCCTCGAGTGGACCAACGAGATCCGTCACGGCTACACCCTGACGTCGAGCACCTTCTGGTCGTTCTACTACATGGCCGCGGGGCTCCACGGCCTGCACGTGATCGCGGGCATGATCATCATGCTCGTCGTCGCCGCGGACGCGCAGAAGGGCAAGGAGCTCTCGCGGGTGGAGAACGTCGGCCTCTACTGGCACTTCGTCGACATCGTGTGGATCTTCCTCTTCCCCCTCCTCTACATCGCGAAGTGAGGCGACCATGACGGACTCCACCGCAGCGCCGAAGGCGGCCGCACCGCACGACGAAGGGCACCACCCGAGCTACGTGAAGATCTGGGGCATCCTCCTCGCGCTCCTCGTCGTGAGCGTGGTGGGCCCGATGGCAGGCATCCGCGCGGTGACGCTGATCACCGCGTTCGGCATCGCCCTCGTGAAGGCGTTCATCGTCGCGAAGCACTTCATGCACGTGAACCTCGAGAAGAGGTGGGTCGCGTACCTGCTCGTCGCGATGGTCGCGCTGGTGCTGCTCTTCGTGGGCGGCACCTCGGCGGACGTCATGAAGCACGAGGGGGCGCGCTGGGAGAACACGGCCGCGAAGTCGGTCGTCGAGAAGGGGCTCGCCGAGGGCGAGCACGACGGGCACCACGAATGACCGCGCATCCCGATCTCGGTGGCCTCGCCGGCATGAACGCGCTCCCGCGCGCGCGGAAGCCGCTCGTGCCGAGCGCCCTCCTGGGCGCGCTCATCTTCGTCGCCGCGGAGGTGATGTTCTTCTCGGGGATCATGAGCGCGCTCACGATCAGCCGCGCGGGCGCGGCGCAGGGCACCTGGCCGCCCGCGGGGCAGCCGCCGCTCGCGTCCGCGGCGGGCGACGCGAGCGTCGCGATCGTCGGCGCGAGCGGCGCGCTGCTCGTCGTCGCGAGCCGCCTCGTCGCGCGGAACGCGGCGCGCGCGTCTCGGGTCCTCTTCGGGTCCGCGCTGCTCGGCGCGACGTTCGTCCTCCTGCAGGTCGCGCATGCGGGCAAGCTCCTGTCGTCCGGGCTCACCATGACGTCGAGCCAGCAGGCGAGCTTCTTGTTCCTCCTCGGAGGGCTCCAGACGGTGCACGCGGCCGTGACGGTGGTCGCCATGCTGATCGGCTGGCGTCGGCTCGTACGCGGCACGCTCTCGCCCGGCTACTTCGCCGCCGTGCAGGTGTTCTGGTACTTCGTCGTCCTCATGTGGCCCGTCGTCTACGCGCGCGTGTACGCGTGACCGGAGCGACACCATGCGTCGATTCGCCGGCACCCTCCTCGTCCTCGCGTCGCTGCTCTTCCCGCGTCTCGCGCGGGCGTGCCCGGTGTGCGGTCAAGGCCGCGAGGGGACCGAGAGCGCGCTGCTCGTCATGTCCGGCGTCCTCTCCGCGCTCCCGCTGCTGATGGCCGGCGGCATCGCCGTGTGGATCGTGCTCCGCGCGCGTGCGGCCTCGCGGGAGCGTTCTGCTCACGCCGTGGCCGCGGCCGCCGAACGACCCACCGAGAGCACGCCGTCCTCCATCTCGTAGACGGTGTCGAACGCATCGAGCGTGCGGTGGTCGTGGGTGACCACGACGACGGCCGCGCCGCGCTCGTGGGCGACGCGACGAAAGAGCTGCATGACGTCGCGGCTGCGCGCGCTGTCGAGCGCCGCGGTCGGCTCGTCCGCGAGGACGACCGCGGGCTGCATGGCGAGCGCACGCGCGATCGCGACGCGCTGCTGCTGGCCGCCGGAGAGCTGCTCGGGCATGTGGTGCGCGCGGTCCTCGAGGCCGAGGTACGCGAGCAGCTCCTCCGCCCTCGCGCGCGCGCCCTTGCCACTGACGCCGTTGATCGTGAGCGCGACGAGCACGTTCTCCACGGCGGAGAGGAACGGGACGAGGTTCGCCTTCTGGAACACGAACCCGAGGCGTTCGCGGCGGAGCTGCGCGAGGTCGCGGAGCGCCCGTCCGCCTTCGACGACCGGCTCGTTTCCGATGCGGACGGTGCCGCGGTCGGGGAGCTGCAAGAGGCCGAGCGTGGTGAGGAGCGTGGACTTCCCCGAGCCGCTTGGGCCGAGGAGCGCCACGACCTCACCGCGCGCGACGTGCAGACTCACGTCGTGCAGCGCGACGACCTCGGTGTCGCCCTTGCCGTACGTCTTCCACAGCCCCTCACCGCCGATCGCTTCCATCGGTCACCCCGCGAGGATGGTGGTGGAGGGGATGCGCAGGGCGCGGCGCACGGCGGCCATGCTCGCCACGAGCGCGATGGCGATCGCGAGCACGAGGACGCCGACGAGCTCCTGCGGACCGACGATGACCCGCCGCGGGAAGTGGGGGAACGCGATCTGCGCGACGGCCAGCGCGACCCCGTATGCCAAGAGGGAGAGCGCGAGCGACTGCTGGACGATCATCGAGACGATCATCCCGAGCTTCGCTCCCATCAGCTTGAGGAGGGCGATCTCGCGCGTCTTCGCCACCGTCATGTTGAACACCACGAGGGAGACGACGATCGCCGAGACGACCGCGAGGAGCGCGCGGAACAGGCCGATCTGCCGGCGCGCCTTGTCCACCACGCCCTCGAGCAGGAACGCGCGCTGATCGGCCGTCGAATGCACGGCGACGTCCGGCCAGGCCTCGATGCGGCGGCGGACCTCCGCGACGTCGATCCCGGGCGCGACGCGCACCATGACCGCGGAGATCGGCTGCGCCTGCGCCCGTCCACCCTCCTGCGTCCTCCTCGCCTCGGGCACGAGGTAGCCCTGGATGCGGGCGACGTCCGCCTGGGTGGCGAAGGCGAGCGCGTCCCCGCCGGACGCGACGAGCCCCTCGGTGATGCCGACGACGCGATAGCTCTCGTCGCCGAGCTCGAGCACCTCGCCGAGCGCCACGCCGAGCGTTCGATCGACGACGAGCTCGCGGTGCGCCTGGCGGATCGCGTGCCCGCGCGTGATCGGCAGCGCCTCGCCGCGGTCCTCCGGCCACGCCAGCCCGACGAGGCTCATGCGGAGAACGCGCCCGTGATGGACGGGTTGGAGCGTCGTCGTGGTGAACGCCCGCGCCCAGGCGACGCCCGGGACGACGCGCGCACGTGTCTCGGTCGGCGGAGGGAGCGTCGAGCGCTCCGCGAACGGGCCGCGGGTGCCGCTCTGGACGATCCAGAGATCGGCATCCATCCGGTCGACGAGGACGGTGGCGTCCTCGACGAGGCCCCGGTAGATGCCGCCCATCGCGAGGACGACGGCGAACAGGAGCCCGAGCCCCACGCCGGTCGCGACGAAGCGCCGGAGCTGATGACGGAGATCGCGCAGCGCGAGGTTCATCGCGACGCTCCGCGGTGACGGCGGCCGATCGGCAGGTCGCGCCGTCCGTCGGGCGAGGCGAGGAGCAGGTCGTCCGCGGCGAGCCCGTCTTCGACCTCGATCCAGTCGTTGCCGACGAGACCGAAGCGCACGCCGGCGGCGGCGACGCGACCGCCGCGATCGACGAGGCAGCGCGCGGTCGCGACGTCGCACACTCCCTGCGGGACGCGCATCACCCCGTCGCGCCGCTCGACGACGATCGCGCCGTCGACGCGCTCGCCGAGCACGACGCGTCCGGGACGCTCGACGAGCTCGAGATCGGCGAGGACCTCGTGCGTCTGGCGATCGGCCTCCACGGCGACCCGATCGAGCCGCGCACGGAGCGAGCGGCCGGGATCGCTCCGGAGAGTGACGCGAGCGTCCTGCCCCTCGTGGACGTCGCGCAGCGCGGACTCGTCGATCCACACGCGCGCCCAGATCTTCCGTGTGGAGGCGACGACGAGCATCGGCGCGCCCGGCCCGACCACGTCGCCAGGCTCGTGCATGCGGCGGACGACGACGCCGTCGAGCGGGCTCCGGAGGAGCGCCTCGTCCTTTCGCTGCGCCTGGACCGCGACGGTCGCCTGCGCAGCGGCGATCCCTCCGGCGCCTTGCCTTCGCGACGCCAGCGCGGCGTCCCGCTCCGCCTTCGCGCGATCCACGCGATCGCGCGCGGTATCGAGCTCCACCGTCGCGAGCGCGCCCGATTCGACGAGCCTCCGGACGCGCGCCTCGTCCCTGCGCGCCGCCTCGAGCGCCGCGTCGGTCCGCGCGATCTCCGCGTCGCTCTTCGTCGCGCTGGCGGCGGCGATCTCGGTGCCGCGCGCAGCGAGCGCGAGCTGCCTCTCGTGCTCGGTGGCGTCGAGCCGCGCGACGACGTCGCCGGCGCGGACGGTGTCGCCCTCGTTCACCCGCACCTCGGCGATGCGTCCCGAGATCGTGAACGCGAGGCTCACCTGCGCTTCGCTCTCGAGCGTTCCCGTCCCGATCGCGAGCCGCTCGACCGTTCCCCTCTCGGGATGGAGGGTGCGCGCATCGACCGGGCGCTTGGCGAACGCGACGCCGCCGCCGGCGATCGCTACGAACGCGAGCACCAGCGCCGCCGTGCGTCGGACGTTCCGCCAGCCAAAGAGCTTCGAGGTCATCGCCGGCTACCCTCCTGCGGACGCGCCAGGAGCGTCCGGAGCGTGGCCCACGCCTTCGTGGGCACCAACATGCGCGACGAATGCGATCCAGCCTGGGCGAGCGCGAGGAGCTGCACCGTCCCCGCGACGATCGGCGCGAGGTCGCGTGCATCGACGTCGTCGCGCACGACGCCGCTCTCCTGGCCGCGCCGGAGCGCGCGCTCGATGGACATGAACGTCGTCCGCACGGCGCCTTGCACGAGCTCGAGGGCGGCCGGGGGAAGCGCCATCGCGAGCTGGTCGGAGATGAGGAGGCGCGCGAGACCCGGGTGCCCGCCGACGGTCTTCGCCCGCGACTCGACGAACCGCTCGAGCCATGCGAGCGGCTCGAGATCGGCCGCGGGGAGCGTGGCATCGACGAGCTCGACCGCACGGGCGGCGACCGCCACCAGGATCTCGTCGGTCGAAGCGAAGTGCCGGTACAGGGCGCCGCCGGTGATGCCGAGCTCGGCCGCGAGGGCCGCGACCGTCAGCTCGGTGATTCCGCGCGTCGCGATGATGCGCAGCGCCGCGTCGGCGATCTCCGTCCGCCGCTCCCCATGACTCCGCCGGACCGTGGAGGCCATGGCTCTTAGTATGTAAACGTTTACTTACTTGTCAAGGCAGGGGCTGCCGAGCGGCTCTCGGGCGGGAGCTCGAGCGCGCCGTACGTGAAGCACACCATTCACGTCCGTCACGACGGATCGCTCGACGCGGTCGACAAGGACGCCACGAACCGCCTCCATCTCGTCGTCTCGCACTGAATCGGGCGGGCGACTGGTGCGCTCGGAGGAGGTCACGTGGAGCATCGTCGGATGCCGCCGTCGCCGAGGTCGATCCGTCGACCGGTCGAGGGACGGCGCGCGGCGAGGGTGGTTCCGCCGGACCCACACGAACGACACCGCCACGAAGACGGCGAGCACGACGTGGGTGACTCGACGTGACACTTCCGTTTCAGCACGCTCGACGCTTGCAGTCGCGGTCGTTCACCCGCCGGGGTCGAAGGGCTGGCCGGCCTGGCCCCTCGCATGGAGAGAAAGGATCTCGGGCTCCGAGAGCGCGCGTGACCAGATCACGATCTCGTCGACGCGCCCGCCCTGCAGTCCACTGGTGGTGCCCGATTGCTCGATGCCGAACGCGCTGCCGGGCCCGATGGTCGGCACGTCGTCTCGCGACGCGACGGCATTGCCGTCGACGAACAGCGTGAGCGTTCCGTTCGCGCGCCGCGCAACGACGTGACGCATGCCCGTCGACGTCGGGATCGAGGCGGTGAGTGGCCCACGCGGATCGGTGGTCCGGAACACGACGTTGCTCGTCGATGCATAGAGAACCCAGCCGGCCGTCGAGCCACCCGAGAATGGTGACGTTCCGATCCCGGCAGCGACGCCGCCCGTGGCGATCCAAGCCTGGACGGTGAAATCCCGGTCCGCGAAATCGAGCGCGGGGTAGGTCTGCGCGAGCCGTGCGGCGAAGCCTTGGTTGGTCATCACGATGGCGGACCCGACCTGACCGTTCGAGAACGAGCCGCTCAGCAACTGGAGGTCGTGCCTCGCCGTCGAAGACGACGAGCCATCGTTGCCACTTCCATCGAGAGGCCAATAGCCGAGCACGCCACTGGCGCCCGGACCCGCGGAATCGATGCTGCCGTCGCGCGGAGGCGTCGATCCATCACGGCCAGCCTCGACCGAGGCGTCGCTCGATGTGCTCGCGTCGCTGGCAGACAACGGGACGATGCGCACGTCGCCGCCGCCTTCGTAGCCGGAGCACGCGACGAACGCGCCACCGACGAGGAGAGAAGCCATGGTCGCCCTGATCATCGCTTCGCGCTCGCTTTCGTCGCGGGAGGAGCCGCGGGATCGGGTGGTGGTGCCGAGGGTCCGCCGAGCGGCAGATCGAGGACGATGCCGAGACCGCCGAAGACGTTCGCGCGGATGCTGCCGCTCTCGAATCGGCCGACGGCCGCGGCGGTCTTTCCGCCGACGGTCTCCTCGCCTTCGATCTCGTCGATCCATCCGGCGGCGCTGCCGATCACCGGCTCGATGGCGAGCCAGCGAAGCGGACGCACGCTCACGCCGAAGAGGAGGCGCGCGGTCGCCGAAGGAAGGCGCAGCGTGCGCGTGTCGCCCGCGACGTCGGTGCCGTCCTGACGGAGGACCGAGTATCCGAGGCCGAGATCGACGAGCGGAGCGATCGGCATCGCGCCGAGGCCGCCTGCGCGGACCGCCCATCCGGTGAACGTCCGTCGACCGCCGACGTAGAACGAGTCACCGTGCGACGACACCTCGCGGAAGCCGTAGATCGGGCTGCGATCGCCGACGCCGACGAAGCTGCGTTCCCACTCGCCGTAGGCGAACCATCCGCTGCCGATGCGCACGCCCGCGCCGACGGCGATCGACGGGCCCGGCGTGAACACGTCACCCATCGACGCGTTGCCGATGTCGCCGACGATCCACGTCGCCGCGCCCGGACGTGCATACGCGCTGATCGCCTCGATCGGAGCGATGCGGACGCCGCCCGACGGCGCCTCGGCCGCGTTCGCCGGAGCGGTCGTCGCGGTCTTCGCCGGCGCCGGGCTGTCGAACGACGTCACGCGATAGGTCGCCCATTGCACCGGCTCTTCGGTCGTCGACGTGAGCTCCACCTTCGACGCGTCGTCGTCCGCGCAGAGCTCGACGCTCGCGAACGGCTTGCCGCGCTGATCGGAGATGTCACGCGCGGCGAGCGAGAGCTTTCCCGAGCTCCCTTCCGGAAGCGTCGCGACGACGAGCACGCACTCGTTCGGCGTCGCCTTCGGGACCGGGAGGAGCGCGCTCTTCCCGGCAGACGTCGTCCCCGCCTCGACGACCGAGCGGATGCGTTCGCCGCCGATCTGGAGCGCGAGGCCGTGGAGCGCTTCGGTGCCCGCCGCGACCTCTTCGCCGGAGCGACGCAGCGCGGCTTTCGCGCGCGCGATGGCCGCGCGACCGAGCACGCTCCGCACTTGGCCGACGACCCAGCTCGCCATCTGCGGAGCGACGGCCGGAACCGCCGCGCGTTCGTCGGCGAGCCACGGCGCCGTCGCGCGATGCGCTTCGATCTTCTTCGCCGCGTCGCCTTCGACCTCGTAGTCCTCGACCGTCGCCTCGAACGGCTGGGCGACGGCAGGGAGCGCGGCGCCGTCGAGCGACCCGCTCATCGACACGCGACCGCGCACCGTACGCGAGAGGATCTTCTTCGCGTATTGCGTCGTCTTCATGACCGGCACTTCGATGGTGGCCGGCGTGCTCTGCTCGGTCTCCTGCGCGGACTGATACTTCTCGCGCGCTGCGGCGATGTCGTCGGCGCAGTTCGAGCTCATCGCCATCTTGTAGATCGCGCACGCCGCCTCGCCGCCCGCCTGGATGGTCTGCTCCGTCTTGCCGTTGGCGAGGTTCGAGGTCGACTTCGCGAGGTTCAGGCAGTTCTGGTAGCTCTCCTTCGCCTGCTCGCGCTTCTCCTTGCACTGCTCCTTCGCCTGCTCGATGCCTTCTTTCGCCGAGCTCACCGCGGAGCGCGCCTGCGCCTTCTGCGGGTTCGGCTCGGTCTTCGTGCCGTCCTGGTACTCGTGGGGCATCATCTGCGTCCGCGTCGCGACGGCGGCGACCTGCACGTCGCCGATGTCGACGAGGATCTCGAGGTTCGCGCGATCGGAGTCCGACTCCGAGACGCGGACGCTCTCGTCCGTCGTGAGGACGCGCGCCGCCTCCTGACGCATGCGCTTCTGGAGGTCGTCGACCGACGCGTCCTCCGCCGTCGCCGTACGCAGCGCGACGACGTTCGCCGCGAAGCCTTGCGGCGCGACGAGCACGCCGTCGATGAGATGGAGCGCGCCGACCGTGCGCCGTACGAGGCGGAGCGAGATCTGATCGTCGGCGTACTGACCCAGCCAGAGACCCGCAGGCGTCGCGCACTCGATGTGCTCACCGGCGTTCGTCGCCTCCTTGCGGCACGCGCGCACGTCGACGTGGAGCAGGCCGAGCGGATCGTGCCTCGAGCCGACTGCCTCGCGGGGACGATCGACGTTGAAGCGCGATCGCGGTCGTCCATCCGTCGCCGTCGTCTCGCGCGGCGTTGCCTCCGCCGCGGCCTCGGCGAGATCGAAGCACGTCGCGACGACGTCCGCGCGCACGCGGAGCCCGTCCGTCGACTCGAGCCACACCGCGGGCGTGCCTTTTCCGGTCGCGTGCGACGGCGCGGTGGTGAGCGACTGGAAGACGACCGGCGACGCGTCCGCGAGCCGCGTGCGGACGTTCGATCCGCTGAGCTCGAGCGCACGACACTGCGCCTGCTCGGGCTGGAACCTGAGCGGCTTGTTCAGCCACGTGGCCACCGCGCCCTGGCGATCGGAGGCCGGTGCGATGCACGTCGGCGACTTCCCCTGCGGGATGCGCACGACATCGAGCGAGCCGTCGTCTCCGTGCAGCGTGAGCGCGAGATGGCCCTCTTCGCCGGGAAGGAGCACCGCATCGACGACGGTGTAAAGCTGATCGGGACGCGACCACGACGTCTTCGACAGCGGCGGTCCCGCGGTCGATGCCGCATTCGAGACGACCTGCTCGATGCATCCGTCACTCGCGGTCACCGCGACGCGCGATCCGACGTCGAGCTTCGCCCATGGCGCATTCGCGTCCTTCGGGTTGGCGGCGAGATAGCGCGAGACGGGGATCAGCGGCTCGCGCGCCGACCCGCACGCGAGCAGGACGGAAGACGCGACGAGCCCCAGGGCGAACGTCGTCTTCTTCAAAACACACCTCCCAGACCGGCGACGGCGCGGACCTGTCGCGGGAAACAAGAATCGGGTGAGGACATGCAGCCCTCGAGCTGGGCGTACGCGCGGACGTCGCTGCCGGCGCTGAGCAGCGTGCCGAGGAACGCCCGGTTCTCGATGTCCGCGATGCCGGCGCCCTGCACGAAGCCGTACGCGGTCGCATCGAAGGCCGGACGCGACGTGGCGGATTCACCGGTGCGCAAATGGACCTGCCCACCGACGTCGAGGCCCTGCAGGATGAGGCTCTGCTCGAGCGCGCGTGCGTGGAGCTGCCGGTAGCCGATGAAGGGGCCGACGCCGATCCAGCGTTCGCGCATCGGGTGGATGTCGACGCCGCCGCGCACCCAGAAGTCCCAGATGTTGCCCGTCTCGTGGTCGCTCTCGTTCTTCGGAGTCGCGTCGTAGAACGTCGTAGTGAAGCCGCCTTCGGCCCAGGGGGCGAGGAGGCTGTCGACGTGACGCACCTCGTAGCGGATCGCCGCGCCGACGACCGGATCGACCTTCTCCGCGCCCGCGCGCTGATCGATGCCGGCGAGGATGCGGAGGTTGAACGCGGTGAGCGACGACGAAGCGATCATCGGCACTCCCGTGGACGCCGGCTCGTCCTTCGCGGCCTCGTTTCCGTCCTTCTCCTGGCTCTCGGCGACGAGGCCGAGCGTCGGCTCCCACTTCGCCGCGCCGACGCGCGTGAGCGGCGCGGGCGGCGACGAGAGGATCCGCTTCTGCGGCGCGGCTTCGGTGCTCGCCGGCGCGGGCGCGGTCGCAGGCGCGTTGGTAGGCGCAGGCTCGTCTGCGCGCGCGTCGGCGACGCAGGCAAGGAGAAGAGCGGGGACGATCCAGGCGAGCTTCTTCATGGCGATTCTCCGCCTCCCGCGGAGCACCTCGTCGTCGCGAGACTTTGCATCTCCTCCGGCGTCAGCGCGCGCGACCAGAAGCTGAACTCGTCGATCGCGTTCGAGCCGGGCGGCCCGCCTCCGACGGCGAGGGTGAGGCCGGGGCCGATCGACAGCGAGATGCTCCCCTTGCCGGACTCCGACGCGGTGATGCCGTCGAGGTGGATCCGCGTGCTGCTCGAGTCACTGACGACGCAGAGGAAGTTCCATTCGTCGACCTCGAACGGCGCGCCCGTGCCCACGATGCAATTGCCGCTGCTGGTCGTCACGTAAGGCGCGACGCCGACCGAGCCGCATCCGGACACCAGGCTGCTGTCGGCGACGCCGGAGTTCAGCGGTGGGGATCCCGGGACCGCGAGGAAACCGATGTTGGATTCGCTGCTCACGCGGACCCAGGCGCACGCGGTCCACGACGAGAGCGAAAAGGACTTCGTCGGTTCGAGGAAGAGCTGCTTCGAGCCGCTCGAGGCCTGGCCCATCCGTCCGGAGACGAACGAGCTCGAGGGCGGCGGGTTCGTCACGCGGAGCGCGGTGCCGAGGACGCGCGCGTCGCCGTCGAGCGGGAGGTACGCGAGGAGCCCGGTCGAGGAGATGCCGCCGCAGGAGACGTTCGCCGACGTCCCTCCGCTGCTGCTGCCGCCGCCGCTGCTCGACGAGCCTCCATCGGGGGACCCGCCGTAGAACGCGTCGAGCGACGGGTACCCCTTTTCGTCGCCGCATGCCGTCATGATCAGGAGGGCGACGGCTGCCCCGTTTCGAAGTCGAGATGGATGGGCCACGATGCGACGCTATGCGGGTGGAGCGCGCCGCGCGTCCCCCATATGGGGTATCCGCGCGAGAGAGGCGTTCCGTAGCGTTGGCGGATGCGTTTGATGTTCGTTACGGCGATCGCGCTCCTCGTGTTCGTCGCATGTGAGCCCCCGCCCGAGGGCCGTGGCGCGGCGTCCCCTTCGAAGGACGAGGGGGCATCTTCATCGTCATCGTCATCGTCGCCTTCGAAGCCGTCGTCGGAAGAGGAGGCCGCGCGCGAGTCGCGTCCTCGGCCGGCGCCGCGGCCGTCGGCGATCGCCATTTCGGACCTCCAGAAGCAAGAACGCCTGCTCGACGCGACCGCGAAGACCGCGCCCGATCGACCGAGGCTCCTTCGGCGCCTCGCCGAGGGGTACATCGACCTCGCAGCGGATGCGAAGGATCAGGGACGCGGCGAGAAGGTCGTGCTGGGGGCGCGGCGAAAGGCGATCACGCACTATCAGGAGATCGTCAAAGAACATCCGAGCTCCGCGTCGATGGACGAGGTCCTCTACGACCTCGCGCGCGCGTACGAGGCGGCCGGTGACCTGAGAAACGCGCGCGCTACCTATTACGATCTCATCAAGCGCTTCCCGTCGTCACCGCTCATCGGGCGCGCGTATTACGCGTTCGGCGTGATGTTCCGCGAAGAGGCGAAGACGGACCCGTCGAAGTGGGCGCTCGCGCAGCAAGGGTTCGCGGAAGCGAGGAAGACCTCGTCTCTCTCCGATCCGATCCATCGCCTCGCCATGGCCGAGGAGGCGGTCGCCGAGACGAACAAGCCGTCGGCCGCATCACTCGCCGCCGCGCAAGCGAGGCCGGCCGCGAAGCCGTCGGCTCCCACGCCGCCGACACCCGCGCCTGCTCGCTCGGCCGTGAACGTCGGCACGGACGGAACGTACGTCGCGGAGGGCGGAAACTACCGCATCCAGGTGAAGTTCGAGCCCGGCAAGATCTTCGTCACCGAGCCGAACAAGCAGTCCGTCTACGTCCAGCAAGGCGACTCGCGCGTCTACGAGTGGCGCGACGAGTCTCTCGGGATGGCCTTCTTCCTCGAACCCGCAGCCGACGGAAAGTCACTGCTCGCGTACAACGAGAACAACGGCGCGAGCAAGGGGACGCGGCTCACCCTCGTGCCGTCGCCGGAGACCAGCGAGCAATGCAAGGCGGATCTCCTGCCAGCCGAAGTGCAGAATGAAACGGCGGTCAATCCGAACAAGGAGCGGCTGTTCGGAGTGCGAGCGACGAAGCCGCTCGACGCCACGGGGACGTACGAGACGCAGGGCAAGCGTCCCTTCGTCACCTTGAACGAAGGAGGAAGCGGAGTATTCGAGCTCAGTGGCGCAGCGAACGATCCGAAGAACCCCGATTACTCGTTCCCCATCAAGCGGTGGTGGCTGCAGGCGAACTGCGACGGGACGCTCGTGAGCACGTCGTATCCCGCAGGTAAGCTCTATTGGCTGATTCTCGAGCTCGACAAGCCCTATCAAGGGCTGAAGTTCCAACGGAAGGGGCTCCAGGTCCGCACATCCGACAACGCGATGTACATCTTGGATCGGAAGAAGAAGACGCCCTGAGTGGGCGTCATCACCGGAGGCCGTGGATCGCGGCGCCCGTGAGGAGCACTCGAACGAGCTCGGCTTGCCGGCGCGTCTCCGTCTTCTCGAGGATGCGCTTCAAGTGCGTGCGCGCCGTCTGCTCGGAGGTGCCGCGCTCCTTCGCGAACTCCGCGAGCGTCTTGCCTTCGGCGAGCTGCGCGGCGAGCTCCGCTTCGGTCGCGGTCAGGCCGTGCAGGTCGGCGACCAGCGCGCGGTCGATTCGGACGGTGCGGCTGGGATCGTGGACGAGCGCGAGGATCCGCGCGTGTCGCGCCGCGCGCGTGCGGATCGCGTTCTGCGGTCGAAGCGGAAGCATCGCGATCGAGAGGGTCGGTCCGTTGCTGCGTGAGACCTTCACCGTCGGCACCAGATGGAGAGCTTCGCGTCGTGTGCTGCGCGGGGCGGCGTTCAGCAGAGCCTTCGCGATCGCCTTCTCGAGCGCCGCGCGTTCGGCGATGCGCGACGCGGACAGGCGGCCTCGTTCGGTGACTAGGCCGTCGCGCGCGCGCAGGATGTCCTCCGCCGAACGGTTCGCGCAGACGACCGCGCTCTTCTCGTCGAGGATCAACGTCGCCAGCGGGACCGCGTCGAGCGCGCGCTGGAGGTCCGCGATCTCGTCGCGGAGCGAGCCCACCAGGTGACGAAGGCGAACCGCACGCTTCATGTGCGGTGCGAGCGCCTCCATGTGACGGACTTCGGTATCGCCGAACGGTCCCTCGCGTTTGGCGCGGAGCCACGCAGCCGCGAACATCAAGTCGGGCGCGGCCAGATGATTTCCGAACAGCGAATAGTGGTTGTCCCACTTGGCGAGGACTTCGTGGTGCACGTCCGAACGTTCGAACGCCGCCATGTCGAGGACCATCGTGTCGGCGAGGACCTCGTTCGGGCGCTTCATCGCGAGCTCGTATCGCGGATCCTTGTCCCGCCAATCCCGCTCGTACGTCTCGAAACCGCTCGACGGACCTCCGTAGTGGTGGCTCTCGGCGGCGCTCGGGCACGTGATCGGAATGACGAAGCCTTGACCCGCGTGCGCGCGGAGCACGTGACCGATGCGGTTCAGGATCGGCGCCAAGCCGGCCGCGTCGTCGGCGGCGTCGTAGATGGCGTGGATCAGTTGCTCATGCGCGTCGTCGTGCATCGTCCCCCGCGGAACCCGGCCCATGCCGAACCTGTCATGTTATCCCGACAGATCCCCGGGCGCGAAGGTCCCGCGACCCGCCCCGACACGTGATCGACGGGGATGGTGTGTGATCTCTCGTGTGTGATATTCTCGGGCATGCCGCCGACGAACCCGACGATCCCGCTCGAGACGATCGAGAAGCTCCCGAAGACCGACCTCCACGTTCACCTGGACGGCTCGCTCCGCCTCTCGACCATCCTGGATCTCGCGCAAAAGCAGCGCGTCGAGCTCCCCGCGCGCGACGAGGACGGCCTCCGCAAGGCGATGAACCTCGGCCAGAACTGCGGGTCGCTCGTCGAGTACCTGAAGGCGTTCGACGTGACGCTCCGCGTGCTCCAGACGGCCGACGCCCTCACCCGGGCCGCGTACGAGCTCGCCGAGGACGCCGCGCGCGAGAACGTCCGCTACATGGAGGTCCGCTACGCGCCGATGCTCCACACGCGCCGCGGGCTCAAGCTCACCACCGTCGTCGAGGCGGTGCTCGAAGGCCTCCGCGCGGCGCAGGACGAGTTCGGCATCGAGTCGAACGTGATCATCTGCGGGATCCGCAACGTGTCACCCGAGAGCTCGCTCGAGATGGCCGAGCTCGCGGTCGCGTACAAGAACCGCGGCGTCGTCGGCTTCGATCTCGCGGGCGCGGAGTACGACCATCCCGCGAAGCATCACCGCGCCGCGTTCCAGCTCGTGCGCGACAACAACATCAACGTGACCATCCACGCGGGCGAGGCGTACGGCCCGGAGTCGATCCACCAGGCCATCCACGTCTGCGGCGCGCACCGCATCGGCCACGGCTGCCGGCTGCGCGAGGACGGCGATCTCCTCCACTACATCAACGACCACCGCATCGCGCTCGAGTGCTGCCCGTCGTCGAACGTGCAGACCGGCGCGATCCGCGACCTCGCGAGCCACCCCATCAAGCTCTACAAGAACCTCGGCCTGCGCGTGACGGTCAACACGGACAACCGTCTCGTGACCGACACGACGGTGTCGAAGGAGCTGTGGCTCTGCCACAAGATCCTCGGCTTCACCATGTTCGATCTGAAGCAGGCGATCCTCGCGGGGTTCAAGAGCGCGTTCCTCCCGTTCCACGTCAAGCAGCAGTACCTGCGTCGCGTGAGCGAGGAGCTGAAGGCGTTCCCCGACGACGCGCCCGCCTCCGAGAGCGCGCCGGCGACGTCGCCGGCGGTGCACGCCGCGACGACGGTGCAGATGATCGCGAAGAGCAGCAACCCGCCCGCCGGGCAGGCGTGATCAGAAGCTCTTGTTCGTGAGCTCCTGACGCATCGAGAAGCCGTTCGAGAGCTGCATCACCGTGAGCACGGTGCCGACGCCGCGGCACATGATCGAGTAGTTCACGTCGGTCGGCTTGCTCGTCTCGAGCACGACGTAGTCGAGCCGCCAGCAGTCGTCGAAGGAGCCCGCGGCGACGTTCTGCGCGGGCGCCTCGTGCCACGTCTGCTTGCGCGTCCCGCTGTACGAGTACGTCCACGTCGCGCCCTCCTTCACCGGCGCCTTCGCGGTCTGCATCCAGGTCGGGTCGGCGCTCGAGCGGACCCAGATGTCGTCGCCGTTCACGTCGACGTAGCTCGTGTAGCTGCCGCTCGACATCGTGGCGGTCGTGACCCAGGCGTCGCGGCCGTCGACCATCTGCTTGCCGGTGACCTTCGTGACCGTGGTGCCGCTGGTCGTCTGTCCCTGCGAGGTGGTCGTGACGGCGTAGGTCCACGAGCGACCGAGCGCGACGGGGAAGAGGCGCGTGTCCTTCGCCGGTGTTCCGCTCGAACCGCCGCTCGAGGACGAAGAGGAGGAGGAGGACGACGACGACGAGCTCGACGCCGCGCCCTCCTCGCCGGTCGATCCTTCGTCGGGAGACGTGCCGGCGGGCGGCGTGTCGCCGCTCGGGAGGGGGCCGGTCTCGGCACCTCCGCTGCAGGCGGCGAGGAGCAGGAACGAAGGAAGAAGAAGGAACGGACGCATCGCGGCGGAGGATACGTCGGTGGGCCCCGGATCCTCCCTGCGACGCGCCGCCATGCGGACCGTCGTCACCGGCCGGGCCGATTCCCCCGTGCTACTCCCCCGATCGGAGGATCGATCGATGGCAGCGAAGACGACCGACAAGGGGACGGCGAAGCGGACCTCGCGGCGCACGACGAACGTGGACGGTCCGACGAACGAGCAGATCGCGCAGCGCGCGTTCGAGCTCTTCCTCGCGCGCGGCGGCGAGCACGGACGTCACGAAGAGGACTGGCATCGCGCCGAGCGCGAGCTCCGCGAGCGGACGAATCCGAGCTGACGCGTCCGGGCTCGCTCGTCTCGCCCCCGGTCGGATACACTCGGGAGAGGCATGCCCCCCCTCCACCCGAGCCTCAGCGACGTGGCGCAGGCCCGCGTAGGCACACGCATTCGGGGGAAATGGCGGGTCGACAAGCTCCTCGGCGTCGGGGGCATGGGCGCGGTGTACGCGGCGACGCACCGGAACGGCAGCCGCGTCGCGCTCAAGGTCCTGCACCCGCAGCTCTCGATGCTCGGCGACATCCGCGCGCGCTTCGCCCGGGAGGGCTACGTCGCGAACGCGGTGAGCCACCCCGGCGTGGTGCGCGTCCTCGACGACGACGAGGCCGAGGACGGCGCCGCGTTCCTGGTGATGGAGCTGCTCGAGGGCGAGACCGCCGACGCGCGGATGCGCCGCCTCGGGGGCAAGCTCCCGGTCGAGCAGGTGGTGATGGTCGCCGACGGCCTGCTCGACGTGCTCGTGAGCGCGCACGGCTCGGGGATCGTCCATCGCGACATCAAGCCGGAGAACGTCTTCCTCACGAAGGAGGGCGCGGTGAAGGTGCTCGACTTCGGCATCGCGCGCCTGCGCTCCGCGTCGATCGGCGAGGACATGGATCCGAGCGTGGCGAACCAGGTCCCGCACCTGCGCACGCGCACGGGGGTGACCATCGGCACGCCCGCGTTCATGCCGCCGGAGCAGGCGCTCGGGCGCACCGAGGAGGTCGATGCGCTGTCGGACGTGTGGGCGGTGGGCGCGACGATGTTCGCGCTGCTGGCCGGCCGCATCGTGCACGACGCGAAGACGCACATGGAGGTGGTGATCGCGGCGGCGACGGCCCAGGCCAAGTCGCTCGGTGCGGTCGCGCCCGACGTCCCGAGGCTGCTCGTCGAGGCCGTCGACAAGTCGCTCGCCTTCAAGAAGGAGGACCGCTGGCCGTCGGCGCGCGCCATGCAGACCGCGCTCCGGCAGGCGATACCTTCGGCGCGCGCGGGCCAGGCGTTCCCTGCGGCGAGCTCGATGCATCCGCCGTCGTTCGGGACCGAGCCGCCGCTGAGCGCGCTCGGCTCGCAGCCGCCCGCCTCGGTGATGGGCACGAGCCGCTGGGCGGAGGAGCGCAAGCTCGCGACCGTGGTGTTCGCCGAGATCGCGGGGTTCAGCGCGCTCGCGAACGACCTCGAGCCCGACGTGGTGCACGAGCACGCGAAGGCCTTCTTCGAGCCGCTCGCGCGCGAGGTCGAGCGCGAGGGCGGGACGGTCCTCAAGTACATCGGCGAGAAGATCATGGCGGTCTTCGGCGTGCCCGTCGCGCACGAGGACGATCCGGCGCGGGCGGTGCGCGCCGCCAGCGCGATGATGGGTCGCGTGCGCGAGGTCGCGAGGCAGCGCAACCTCGAGGTCGCGCTGCGCGTCGGCGTGAACACGGGCCTGGTGATGGTCGGGACGGTGGGGACCGGATCGCGCGCCACGCCCGACATCATGGGCGGCGCGGTGAACGTCGCGAGCCGCATCGAGAGCCGCGCCGAGCCCGGCGAGATCCTCGTCGGCGCATCGACCGAGCGCCTGGTGCACGATCGCTTCGAGCTCGTGAGCGTCGCGCCGCTCCAGCAGTCGAAGGGCGGACCGGAGATCGCCGTCTTCAAGATCGAGCGCGAGCGCGAGGACGAGCCGGCGAGCTCGGTCCGCCTCCGCAGCGCGTCGGGCACGCCGTTCTTCGCCCGGCAGGCCGAGCTCGAGCTCCTGCTCCGCCTCTACGGGGCGGTCGAGGCGAGCGGCACGCTGCGCATCGCGGAGATCGTCGGCGAGATGGGCCTCGGCAAGGGCCATCTCCTCAAGCAGCTCCGGATCGCGCTCGGGGCGCGCGAGCCCGCGCCGCACGTGCTCCACGCGACGCGCATGCTCGGCGTGGCGCCGCTCGGCTTCGTCGGCAAGATGCTCCGCGCGCGGTTCAACGTGCGCGTCGACGAGTCGCCCGAGGCGGTGCGCGCGCGCGTCGTCGATGCGGTGGCGAAGGCATGGGAGCCGCCGGAGGTCGAGGACGGACGCGATGCCGGACGCATGCTCGCCGACCTCGTCGCGCCGACGCCGGTCGCGCCGCTCCTCGAGACCGAGCTCTCGACCGACGCGACGCGCACGGTCAGCGCGTTCGCCGACTGGGTGCGCAAGCTCGCGCGCCAGCGGCCGGTGGCGATGCTCGTCGAGCAGGTGCAGTGGAGCGACCCGTCGTCGCTCGATCTCCTCCAGTACCTCGTGCGCGCGCTCCGCCGCGAGCGCGTGCTCCTCGTCCTGTCCGCGCGGCCGGAGACGAGCGAGTCCGTCCCGGTGTGGATGACCGGCGCCGACGTGCGGACCCGCATCACGCTGGCGCCGTTCAGCGAGGACGTGATGGAGCGCTTCCTCGACGACCTGTTCCGGCAGGTCCCGAGCTTCCCGCGCGACGTGAAGCGCGAGATCGTGCGGCGCGCGGAGGGAAACCCCGAGCTGTGCAAGGAGCTCGTGCGCCTGCTCGTCGATCGCGGCGCGCTCTCGGTCGACGCGCACCACGTGCCGATCAAGTGGGACAAGAGCCGATCGGCCAAGCTCGATCTGCCGGACACCGTCCGCGGCGTCCTCCAGGCGCGGCTCGACGGGCTCGCGCCGCAGCAGAAGGAGATCCTCAAGGTCGCGTCCGTCGTCGGACGCGTGTTCTGGGTCGGCGCGCTCCGCGAGCTGCTCCCCGACGTGCCGGCGGACGAGCTCGCGACGCTCCTCGACGGTCTCCGCGCGCGCGAGCTGGTGAAGCCGCAGCCCGCGTCGAGCGTGTCGGGCGAGCGCGAGCTCACGTTCTCGACGCAGGCGCTGTGCGACGCGGCCTACCAGCTCGTCCCGCGCGCGCAGTCGATCGCGCTCCATCGCAAGGTGGCCGACTGGCTCAGCGCCCGCGGCGAGCTGTGGGAGGGCGGCCACGCGAACCTCGCGGCGCACCTCGAGGCCGCGGGCGATCGGGCGCGGGCGCGCCGCCTCTATCTCAATGCCGCGCGGCACGCGGTGAGCGTGTGCGCGTATCCCGAGGCGGTCGGGTTCTTCGATCGCGTCGCCTCGCTCTGGCAGGACGACACGAGCCCGGACGAGCGCATCGCGCGCGCCGGCGTCCTCCGCGAGCGCGCGGGCGCGGAGGCGCGCACCGGTCGGTTCGAGGACGCGCTCCGATCGCTCGACGCCGCGGAGGCCGATCTGCGCTCCGCGGGCGTCGGCGAGGAGGACGCGGTGCACGCGTGGCTGCTCCTCGAGCGAGGGCTGGTGCTGAAGGAGTACGGACGCATCGCCGAGTCGATCGAGCTGCTCTCGCGGGCGGCGGAAATGTGCAAAGTGCATCCACCGAGCCTGCTCCACATGCGTATCTTCGCGGCGCTCGCATACCAGCGCGCGGCGAAGGGCGATCGCGAGCGCGCGCGCGCCGACGTCGAAGAGGGGCTCCGCGTCGGCCAGCAGCTCCACATCCGCGACGCCGCGTGGCACGTCGCGATGGCGCGCCTGAAGGACGCCGAGGGCTCGTCCTACTTCTTCCAGGGCGCGCTCGACGAGGCGGAGAAGGCCTACCGCGCGGCGCTCGAGCTGCGCGAGCTCGGCGGCGACACGCAGGGCATGCCCGACGGGTTCGTGAACCTCGGCGGCGTCGCGTTCGCGCGCGGCGATTTCGCGGCCGCGGCCCTCCACTACGAGCGGGCGCTCGGCGCGGCGAAGAAGGCGCGCTGGCTCGCGCGCGAGGCGCTCGGGCACTCGAACCTCGGGCAGGCGAAGCTGGCGCTCGGCGAGCACGAGATCGCCGCCGCCGAGCTCGATCGCGCCTGCCGGCTCGCGGAGGAGGGCGGCTACCTCGACGTCCTCGCCGACAGCGCGCGCGCCCTCGCCGAGATCGAGCTCGCGCGCGGGGCGATCGACGCCGCCGTCGAGCGCGCCGAGGCCGCCGTCGGTCACGCCGAGCGCTCGCAGAACCCGGCCTTCGTCGCCGCCGCTCACGCGACCGCGATGGAGGCCCTGCTGGCGAAGACCACGCGCGATCGCGACCGCGGCTCGTTCGAGAGCGCCCGGGCCCACAAGGAAGCGGCGTGCCGCATCTACGGCGAGCTCGGACAGAAGGCGGCGGCCGAAGGGGTGGCGCAGAAATTCGGGGAGGGAAGCAATGCCACGATCGGTTCGTATGAGGCTTGAGTGAAGATCCGCCTGCTTTCCCTGGTGCTCCTCTCGCCGGCCCTCGGCTGCGCCGGCTCGGACGACGTGTCCGCGACCCCGCATGCCATGCCGTACACCTGCACCTCGACCGTCGCGGCCGCCGACGCCGCGGACCTCTCGAGCAAGGCCTCCGGCAGCGCCGAAGGCACGTGCGTGGTCCTGAACGGCGCGAGCTACGAGCTCGGCGCGGCCCTCGTGGTGAAGCACGGCATCATCGTGGTCGGCGGGAAGGACGTCCGCCCGGTCATCCGCGGCGCGGGCATCAAGCTCGAGGGCGGCAAGCTCGCCTACGCGACCGTCGAGGGGGCCACCGGCGTCGGCGTCGCGATCGGGCCGGACGGCGGCGGGATGTTCGACGTCGTCGTGACCGGCGCGAAGACCGCGGGCGTGACCATCGCCGGCGGCGACGTGCGCCTCGAGTCGGTGAGCCTCGAGAAGAACGCGATCGGCATGATGGCGACGGGCGGCAACGTCACCATGACCGGGGGCCGCGTCGCCGAGAACGGCAACACCTCGCTCACGTCGGGCCTCGGCCTCGTCGCGGCGAACGGCGCGAAGCTGTCGCTCGACGGCGTCACCGTCGAGAAGAACGCCGCCACCGGCGTCCTCGTCGACGGCGCCGCCACCACGCTCGCGATGAAGAACGCGAAGGTGCTCGACAACGGCGAGCGCGGCGTCTGGGTGCAGAGCGCGGAGGGCACCCTCGACGCCCCGGCGCTCCGCCTCGAACAGACCGAGGTCGCGCGGAACAAGATCGTCGGCGTCGGCGCGCTCGAGTCGCGCGGCATCATCGTCGTCGGCGGCCGCGTCGCCGACACGCAGGCGGTCCCCGTCGTCACCAACCTCGCGACCACCGAGCCGGTCGGCGACGGCTTCGGCGTGTTCTCCGGGACGGGCGACGTGAAGATCGACGGCACGCTCGTCGAGGCGAACGCGCGCGCGGCCGGCATCATCGACGGCAGCGACCGCGGGATCATCGTGGTCGGCGGCAAGGTCACCGCCGGCGCGTCGGGCCTGAAGGTCGTCATCCAGAACACGACGGCGAACGTCGACATCGCCGACGATCTGAAGAGCGTCCCGACGAAGGCGCTCGGCGTGAGCGCGACGAAGGTGAAGGTCCCGTCGGTCGCGCCTACGCCGTAGGGCGGAGGCCGAGCGTCGCACTGGCGCTCGTGTTGCGGTCCGCCATGATGCGGCGGTGCGCAAACGGATCCTTTCGTCGATCCTCCCGCTCGCGGCGTGCTCGGGCGGAGGCGGTGAGGCCGACGTCCCGTCGCCGGCCTACGACCTCACGTGCTCCGCGCGCTTCGCCGCGCCGACGGCCGAGCGACTCGTGCAGGTTGCACGCGAGGCGTCGCCGGGCTCGTGCGTGGTCATGACGGCGGCGGAGTACGAGCCGACCGAGCCGGTGAAGGTCCCGGCGGGCGTCCACCTCGTCGGAGCCCAGTCCGTCCGGCCGGTGATCCACGGCGCGGTGCACCTGTCCTCGGACGCCAGCTTCGGTGCGGCGGACGTCAGCGGTCCCCAGGGGGGCATCTCGATCAACGGCTTCAACGCGCGCCTTCGCGACGTGACGGTCTCGGGGGTCCAGCGCTCCGCCGTCAGCGTGGGCTGCTCGCTCAATCGCTGCGAAGGCCCGCCCAACGTCCTCGAGGACGTGGTGCTCGTGAACAGCCGGCTGGCGATCGCCGTGCGCCGCACACCGGTTCGCCTCGTGCGCGTCCGGATGACCGAGAACGGAGCGCATTCGGCCCCGCCGGCTCCCGCGGGGCTCTTCGCGGACGAGGGCGCGCACGTCGAGCTCGACTCCGTGGTGATCGAGAAGAACGCGGACGCCGCCGTCTTCGTTCGCGGCGAAGGGACGGTGCTCGTCGCACGCGACACGAAGGTGATCGACAACGACGAGCGCGGCGTGTGGACGGAAGGTTTGACGGGCACGCTCGATCGTCCGTCGCTCGTGCTCGAGGGCTGCGAGATCGCGCGCAACACCATGGTGGGGCTGGGCCTCGTCGCGTCGCGCGGCATCGTCGTCACCGGCGGTCGCATCGCCGAGACCCGGGTGGCCCGCACGATCACGAACGACGGCCCGGCGGACATCGCCGACGGCGTCGACGTCCTCCACGACACGGGAGACGTGAAGCTCGAGACGACGCTCGAGAAGAACGCGCGGGCGGCGGGCGTCGTGAGCGGCATCGGCATCGGGACCGTCCTCGTCGAGGGCACGGTCACGGCGGACCCTCCGGCCTACGGGTTCGTCGTCCAGTCGCCGCAGGCGACGGTCACGATCGCACCGGACGCGACGTCCACG
Source organism: Labilithrix sp. (assembly GCA_039809525.1). Lineage (GTDB taxonomy): Bacteria > Myxococcota_A > Polyangia > Polyangiales > Polyangiaceae > Labilithrix. Next base: position 24,266 of record JBDHVD010000016.1, read on the forward strand.
CCGGGCCGGCTCCTCGGCGTCGACGCATCGCCCCTCGGCGCTCCGCCGTTCTGACTGCGCCGTAATCCCCACGGCCGCCGTTGACACCAATCTCTGTGGATTTAGGATGCCCGGCCGATCGGGTGTGGGCCGGGGCCCCCATCCGGCAACGCCCGCTCCTGAAGGATCCTTGGGGCGCGGGAAGAAATCCGCTAGGAAGCTCGTTCCGCCGCCCGCCGGGGATCTGCCCGAAGGGCGGGCCCCAAGCAGAACCCGGGCGAGTTTCCGACGGCTTTCTCAGCCTTTCTCAAGGTGGAGGTCCAGTGTCGACCGACGTGATGATCTACGCGAACGGGCTCACCAAACGGTACGGAGCCTTTCGTGCGCTCGACGACGTGAGCTTCGAGGTCCGTCGCGGCGAAGTCGTCGGCTTCCTCGGCCCGAACGGCGCCGGCAAGTCGACGACGATGCGCATCCTGACGTGCTTCATCTCCCCGACGGGAGGCGTCGCGAAGGTGCGCGGCCACGACGTGTTCGACGACACGCTCGCGGTGCGGTCGACCATCGGTTACCTGCCGCAGCGCGCGCCGCTGTACCTCGAGATGACGGTGCTCGAGTACCTCCGGTTCGCGGCGCGGGTCCGGAACCTCGACGAGAGCACGTTCCGCAAGCGCGCGCGCTCGGTCGTCGAGATCTGCGGCCTCGCGCAGTCGCTGACGAAGGAGATCCGGCACCTGTCGCACGGCTATCGCCAGCGCGTCGGCCTCGCCCAGGCGCTGATCCACGACCCGCCGATCCTCATCCTCGACGAGCCGACGAGCGACCTCGACCCGAACGAGCGCTCCGAGTTCCTCAACTACCTGAAGCAGATCGGCAAGGACCGTACGGTCCTCCTCAGCACGCACAACCTCAAGGAGGTCGAGGCGGCGTGTGCGCGGGCGATCATCGTCTCGCGCGGGCGCGTCGTCGCCGACGGTCCGCTCGACGAGATCCGCGCGAAGAGCGGCCGCGTCCGCTACGTCGTGTCGGTGCAGGAGTCGACCGGCGAGTCGCCGTACCGCGGTCGCGGGGCGCTCCCGCGCCAGAGCGAGGTCGAGTCGGCGCTGAACGGCCTGAAGGGCGTCAGCAAGGTCACCGAGCTCCCGACCGACGAGCGCGCCCACGCGTACGAGCTCGCCGGCGCCGACGCCACGGACCTCCGCCCCGAGATCTTCCGCCTGATCGCGGACAAGGGCTGGGTGCTCCTCGAGCTGCACCGCGACACGCAGACGCTCGAGGACGTCTTCCGCCAGCTCACCATCGGCGACGAGCGGCGCAACCGCCAGCTCGGTCCGGCGAAGGACGAGCGGCGCGTGGAAGAAGAAGAGGACGAAGACGAGGACGACGACGACGAGGACGAAGAGTCCGACGACGACGACGACTCGGATGACGACGACGCGGACGAGAAGGGCAAGTAACGATGAGCAGCGAGAGCACCATCGAGAAGGACTCGAAGAAGAAGGTCCGCGCCGCGGAGGCCGAGGAGCCCGTCGATCGCGACGAGGAAGAGGACGAGCGCGACGAGGACGAGGGTGACGACGACGAGGCCGAGGCCAAGGCGTCCACCGAGTCCGAGGCGCCGGCCGCGCCCAGGGAGAAGGTGGTCCTCGACCGCCCGAGCTCCGGGAAGATGATCGGCATCATCATGCGCCGCGAGCTCGGGGCGTACTTCACGTCGCCGATCACGTACATCGTCGGCTGCGTGCTGTTCTTCGTCTTCGGCGCGTGGTTCTTCTACTTCAAGGGCGGGTTCTGGCAGATCGGCCGCACGTCGATGAGCCGGATGTTCGACGCGGTGCCGTACATGCTCGGCCTCGCGATCCCGCTCTTCACCATGCGCTCGCTCTCCGACGAGAAGCGCGTCGGGACGATCGAGCTCCTGATCACGATGCCGGTGAAGGACAGCGAGGTCATCCTCGGCAAGTACTTCGCCGCGCTCGCGACCGTCTCGATCCAGCTCGCGCTCCTCGTCCTGTACCCGCTCGCCATGTTCAAGTGGCCGTGGCACCTGGGCGAGCTCGACTGGAACGCGTACTGGGTCGGCATGCTCGGCGTGCTGTTCCTCAGCGCGGCCGGCGTGGCGATCGGCCTGATGTGGTCGGCGTTCACCGAGAGCCAGATCCTCTCGTTCTTCGGCAGCGCGCTCACGCTCGCCGTGCTCTACGGCATCGGATACCTCACCATCTTCGAGTCGCTGCGCGGCTGGCCGGGTGACGCGATCGCGTTCATCAGCCTGCAGACCCGCTTCGACGCGTTCGCCCGCGGCGTCTTCGACACCCGCGCGGCGGTCTACTTCCTCTCCATCACCGTCTTTCCGCTTCTCGTAGCGTTCCGATCGCTCGAGAGCCGCAAGTGGGCCTGAGGCAACCACCATGGAACGTCGCAAGAAGGCAGCTACCGAGAGCGGCGCGCTCCTCCTCATCGTCGGCCTGATCCTGGTCGCGGTGAATGCGCTCAGCTACTTCATGTACTGGCGCAAGGACGCCACCAAGGCCGAGAAGTACACCCTCAGCGAGGGCTCCGGCCGTCTCCTCCGTTCGATGAAGGGGGAGATGCACGTCGACGCGTACGTCACGAAGGGCCTCCCCAAGCTCGACGAGTACGTCCGTGACCTGCGCGATCTCCTCCAGCAGTACCGGGACTCGAGCAAGGTCGATGGGAAGTACAAGTTCGACTACACGATCATCGAGGCCAAGGACGAGGAGCAGAAGAAGGCGGCGAAGGAAGCCGGCCTCCAGGAGATGCAGTTCGGCGAAGGCGCCGAGAGCGGCGAGGACAAGGCGGAGATCGCCAAGGGCTACATGGGCCTGGTCCTCAAGTACGGCGCCGAGAAGGACACCGTCAAAGCCCTCTCGCCGGACAACAACATGGGCCTCGAGTTCTGGATCACGAACAAGATCCGCGAGGTCCGTGACCGGGGCGACCAGATCAAGCACAAGGTCGGCCTCCTCTCGGGTCACGACGAGATCAAGCTCTCGGACGCGAACCTCCTCGCCAACCAGGGCGGGCGGGGCGGCCCGTCGATGCAGAGCATCATCACCCAGTACTTCCCGTTCTATCAGTTCGTCGACGTCGACCTGAAGAACGGCGACGCGGAGGTCGACGACTCGCTCGACGGCCTCATCATCACGCAGCCGGCGAAGGACCTCTCCGACAAGGAGCTCCGTCGCATCGACGCGTTCGTGATGAAGGGCAAGAGCCTCGCGGTGGTGGCGAGCGCGGTGAACACGAAGGCGGGTGACGCCTCGTCGAACGCGACGCTCTCGACGCACGGCCTCGAGAAGCTCCTCGCCGGCTACGGCATCGAGCTGCGCAAGGACGTGGTGCTCGACTTCGGCCGTCCGTTCCGCGTCGGCATGTGGACGCCGGGCGGTCCGCAGACCGCGCGCTTCCCGCCGATCCTCGACGTGCACGACGACTACCGCTTCACCGGCAACGAGCAGCTGCTCGACACGAGCTTCCCGGCGTTCTTCCGCATCCCGCAGGTGCCGTTCCCGTTCAGCTCGTCGATCGTCCTGCACCGCGACAAGCAGCCGGACGTCGCGCCGGAGAAGTTCAAGGTGCTCGCGCGCTCGACGCCGCGCAGCCAGAAGCGCGAGGGCGACACCGTCGACCTCAAGCTCGCGCAGCGCTGGGCGCCGCAGAAGGGCGAGTTCACGCAGTACGACATCGCGGCCACCGTCGAGGGCAAGCTGAAGAGCGCGTTCGACGGCCAGGACAAGATGGGCGTCGAGGCGCCGGGCTCGGCGACCAACACCGCGCGCGTGCTCGTCATCGCGTCGTCGCAGTTCTTCACCAACCCGTTCGCCCGCGCGGGCAACGGGCCGGACGCGAACCCGCAGATGGGCATGATGATGCCGCCGGGCGGGGACGAGCTGCTCCAGCAGTTCAGCCAGTACTACGCGCAGCAGATCCTCACGAACACGATCCTCGTGACCAAGAACCTGATGGACTGGATCACGGGCGACGTCGATCTCCTCGCGGCCTCGGCGAAGATCATCCAGGAGCCCGGCCTCGCCTACGGCGACGTGTCGAAGCCGAGCTTCGAGGACATGAGCGACGAGCAGCTGAAGAAGGAAGAGGACCGCATGAAGAAGGAGCGCGGCACCATCCAGACGAAGACCAGCTGGTCGCTGATCCTCGGCCTGCCCGTGCTCTTCGCCGCCATCGGCCTCGCGTTCTGGCAGCGCCGGAACTCGGCGCGCGAGAACGCGATGCGCATCCTCACCGCCGCCTGAACGAAGACCTGACGAAGAAGGAACGCATCTCAAGATGAACCGCAGCACGCAGATCTGGGTCGGCGTCGTGGTCCTCGCGGGCCTCGCCGGGGCCGTGTTCTACAAGGCCAAGGAAGATCAGAAGATCGGGACCGCGCAGACGACGAACGCCGAGCTGCCCGACATCAAGGCGGGCGACGACGTCGACAAGATCAGCGTCCAGAACGGCGACAAGCCGGAGGTCGTCCTCGAGAAGAAGGGCGACACCTGGGAGATGACGAAGCCCGTCGTCGCGAAGGCCAATCAGGAAGCGATCAAGTCGATCATCGGCAACCTGAAGGACCTCAAGGCGAAGGAGGTCATCGTCGCCAGCGCGGACGACGCGTCGAAGAAGGAGTACGACTTCACCGGCGGCAAGCAGGTCCACGTCTCGGCGTGGAAGGGCGCCGACAAGAAGCTCGACGCGACCTTCGGCAAGTCGGGCGCGCGCGGCCAGATGGCGATGGTCGACGGCAAGCCGGGGATCTACGCGGTGAGCGGGTACTCGAGCTACCTGTACACGCGCGAGCCGAAGGGCTTCCGCGACACCGAGATCTTCAAGTTCGACGACGCGAACGTGAACAACCTCACGGTCGAGAACAAGAACGGCGTCCTCTCCTTCACGAAGGACGGCGACAAGTGGGCCGGCACCTTCAAGGGCAAGCCGATCGATCGCTTCGATCCGGACCGGGTGAAGGACGTCCTCCGCAGCCTCAAGTCGCTCTCCGCGGACGACTTCGGCGACGGCAAGAGCCCCTCGGAGCTCGGCCTCGCCGAGCCGGAGGCGAAGGTCACCGTCCAGCTGAAGGACGGCGCCGGCAAGTACGTGCTCAAGGTCGGCGGCGTGTCGAGCGGCACGAACCACTGGGCGATGAAGGAGGGATCGGACACGGTCTACTCCATCCTCGGCTACCAGGCGGACTGGGCGCTCGCCGACGCGTCGAAGTTCCAGAAGCCGGCCGACGCCGGTGCGGGCGACGGCGGCAAGAAGGCCGCCGGCGATCCGGCGGCGGTCATGCCTGCGGGCATGGGCATGCCGCCCGGGATGGGCGATCCGCACGGACACTGATCCGCTCGCCGAGCTCGAACGCGCGGAGCGCGCCGACGCGGCTGCGCACCGCGCGATGAAGCTCGCCTTCGTCACGACCGTCGCCGCCTTCGCGGGCGGCGCGCTCTCGTCGCTGGTGTGGCGTCGCGCCGACGCGACGGTGGGCTGGTTCGCGTCGATCGCGTGCGGGCTCGCGGTCCTCCTCTGCCTCGCGTTCGCGTTCGCCGATGCGCTCGCGGGGATCGTCCGCGGGGCGGGCCGTACGCGGATCATCGCGGCGGCCGCGCTGGTGATCCTGCTCGGCGGCACCGCCGGGGGCTGCGTGTCCGGGTGCGCCGCGGGCGGCGCCGGCGCGCCTCCGGTCATGTTCTGACCGCGATCCGTCCGATCGCCCCCCGCGATCGAACGGGCGCAACCCGTTGAAATTGCTTCGCGCACACATCGGCACCGCGTGTGCTCCTGTCCGTCGCACAACCCTGACGACGGGAGAGAACGATGAGCACGAAGGCGATGATCGCGGCGATGGTGATGGTGGGCCTCGGGACGTTCGGCGCGGGCTGCGCGGCCGAGAGCGACGGCGCGGGCGACACGGGGAAGGGCGAGGACGCGGTCAACGGGACGGCCGCCCCGCTGAAGCCGGTGGCCACGTCGGCGAAGATCGAGCTCCGGATGGTGAAGCTCGTCCCCGAGCTGATCGTGAGCGAGGTGGCCACGCCGAGCGCCGACGACATCAAGCCGGGCTTCGAGCTCGAGCTGTTCGCCGAGACCACCCTGCGCAAGGTCGCCGGCCTGCACGACGCCGCGGGCATCGCGCTCGCCGATCGGCAGTTCGTGGCGGTGAACTTCGCGCCCGTGTCGGCCGTCGCGGTGAGGCCGAGCGGCCGGCAGGACGCGAGCTTCTACTTCGATCTCGCCGACCCGAGCGAGGCCGCCCGTGATCACGTGCGCGTGCTTCCGACCGAGTACACGGCGCGCGTCCCGTACACCGGCAAGCCGGGGGTGTCGCTGACCGAGTCCGCGTGCGACCTCGGCGAGGTCCCCACCGATCTCTACGCGCCGTACCCGGGCGCCGCGCCGGTCGGCGCAGGATTGAAGGACGGCCGCGTCAACACCGCGATCCTCGCGCTCGGGCAGGCGCAGAAGGTGAAGATCCGCCTCGCGGCGCAGGTCGAGCGGTGTGCGGGCCCGATCACCAGCGCCGCGCAGGCGAACGCCGAGCCGCGCCTCTGCTACGAGAAGCTCGAGTGGCTGCAGAAGAACGGCGGCGAGGCGGGGCTGGCGACGGAGCTCGGGCGGCTCTCCGCGTACGTGGACACGCTCACCGACGCGCAGCTCTCGATGTGCGGCGACTGAGGCGGTTGCGATAGGATCGGTCGCATGAGCGATGCCGAGCACGGGATCCGCGCGCTGCAAGTGTCCGGCATCGCGTCCGCGGCGTGCGGGTTCCTCGGCTACTTCGCGGCCAAGCAGCTCGACAAGCCGTTCGTCGACGACGAGACCCGCCAGCGCGGCGCGCTGATCTTCACCGGCATCGCCGTGGCCGTCGTGCTCGTCGCGGCGATCTACGCCGTGTTCCTCGTGTACCGCGCGAGCCCCCGGACGAAGATGATCGCGCTGCTGGCGCTCGTGGTCTCGTTCGGCGGCTCGTACGGGGGCTGGACGCTCGGGTGGAAGAAGGCGGGCGATCCGAGCGCGGTCCGCGCGTTCTGAGCTCCGCCGGCCCTCCGCGGCGCTTCGACACGAACAGCCACAGCTCGGAGCGCTCGGGCTCGAGGTACGCGCGGACGTTCACGCGGCACAGGCCGCCGTGATGCGGGAACACGAAGGCGAGCGTCTCGTCGAGCTCGCCGGTGCGACGCGCGCGGACCACGCGGTCGACGAACGCCTTCACCAGGAGGCACGGGGCGAGGTCGCGGAGGGGACGGCCGACGACGTCGTCGCGCGGGATGCCCGCGGCGCGCGACTCGAACGCGTTGTACGCGCTCACCACGCCGTGGTGGTCGACGCGGATGACGCCGTAGGGCAGCGCGTCGAGATCGCGTGAGGCGAGGTTCGTCACGCGCTCGAGATCGTCGGCGTCGAGGCGTCGCACGTCGCCGGTGGCACGTGACGGGCGCGGCGCATCACCCGCGAGGACGGTGGCGACGAGATCGAGCAGCGCATGGAGCGCGAAGGGCTTGCGGAGGCAGGCGGTCGCGCCCGCCGCGAACGCGTCGGCCTCCCACCATCCGTCGGGGCGGCCGGACATCACGACGATCGCCGTGCGATCGAGCTCGGCGATGCTGCGTGCGGTGCCGAGGCCCGAGAGGTCCTCGATGTCGACGTCGATCAGCGCGACATCGAACGACGTGCGCGCGCCGAGGACCGCGCCCTCGACGCCGCTCGCCGAGCGCCGCACCTCGTGACCGGCGCTCCCGAGCGCGAGCGCGACGACGTCGGCGAGCTCTTCGTTGTCCTCGACGATCAGGATCGACGCCATGCTCCCCCTCGCGATCGACGCGCGAGGTGCAAGACGAGGGCCCGCGGCCGGCAGGACGCGGTCAGCCTGCGGCGCGGAGCACGAGGACGACGTGCGCGAAGAGGCACGCGCTCGCCGCGATCACGAGCGCGTGGAAGACCTCGTGGTAGCCGAACACCCGCGGGAGCGGGTCCGGGCGCTTCGTCGCGTAGACGCCGGCGCCGAGGCTGTACACCGTGCCCGCGGCGACGAGGAGCCCGATGCACGTCGAACCGACCGCGGCCGCGCGATCGATCACCTGGCCGACGACCATCCAGCCGAGCCCCACGCAGAGCAGGGCGGTCACCCATTTCGGCGCGCGCGGCCAGGCGAGCGACTTCGCCACGCCGAGGCCCGCGCCGATCCAGATCGCCGCGAGCGCGCCGTGCCCGCCGGCGCTCGAGGGCACGAGCGCGAACAGCGGGGTGTAGCCGCCGGCGATGAGCACGAAGATGGCCGCGTGATCGAGGCGGCGCATGAGCATGCGCGCTTCGTCCGTCCAGTTGCGCCGGTGATAGAGCGCGCTCGTCCCGAAGAGCGCGACCATGCTCGCGCCGAAGACGAGCGCTGCGCGCGACGGACCACCCGCTCGCGCCGAGAGCACGAGCTGCGTGGTCGCGACGAGCGCGATGAAGAATGCGATCTGATGAGAGACGCCGCGAAGGAGAGGCTTCCCCCCGGCCGTTGCCTGCTGCGCGGTGTTCATGGGGAGCGCCGATCTAGCCCTCGGTCCAGGCGCGGACAATGATGATCCTGGCCCTCACGACCGCCGGGGCGGCGCGATGCTGCGGCGCGTAATCCGTCGAGTCTGCTTGCGATCCCGCGGCAGGTCTGTGCTACGACGCCGCCGCGATGGATTTGTTCGGCCACCTCAAGGCGTACGACTACGGCGAGGTTCATTTCAAGTTCGACAAGGCGAGCGGCCTGAAGGCGATCGTGGCGATCCACGACTCGCGCCTCGGCCCCGCGCTCGGCGGATGCCGCTTCTTGCCGTACGACTCCGACGAGGACGCCGTCGTCGACGCGCTCCGCCTCGCCCGCGGCATGACGTACAAGGCCGCGCTCGCGGGCCTGCCGCACGGCGGCGGCAAGAGCGTGCTCATCCGGCCGAAGCAGCACTTCGATCGCGTCGCGATGTTCCGCGCGTTCGGCACGTTCATCGACGACCTCGGCGGGCACTACATCACCGCGGAGGACAGCGGCACCGGCCTCGAGGACATGGAGGTGATCCGCACGGTCACCAAGCACGTCACGGGCGTCGACGTCTCGCACGGCGGCTCGGGCGATCCGTCGCCGTTCACCGCGCTCGGCGTTCGTCGCGGCATCGAGGCGTGCGTGAAGTTCAAGCTCGGGCGCGAGTCGCTCGACGGCGTGCACGTCGCGGTGCAGGGCGTCGGCCACGTCGGCTACCACCTGTGCAAGGAGCTCCACGCCGCGGGCGCCAAGCTCTCGATCGCCGACGTCGATCCGCTCAAGAGCGAGCGCGCGCAGCGCGAGTTCAAGGCGAGCATCGTCCCGCTCGACGAGATCTTCCAGATCGAGTGCGACGTGATCGCGCCGTGCGCGCTGGGCTCGGCGCTCAACGACACGAGCATCCCGCGCATCAAGGCGAAGATCGTCGCAGGCGCCGCGAACAACCAGCTCGCGCAGCCGCGTCACGGCGACGATCTGCACGCGCGCGGCATCCTCTACGCGCCCGACTACGCGATCAACGCGGGCGGCCTCGTCAACGTCGCGCAGGAGGTCGTCGGCTACGACGCCGGCAAGTCGCGCGAGAAGACGATGAAGATCTACGACACCATCTGGGAGATCGCCGACCGCGCCCAGAAGGTCGGCGCGCCGACCTACCGGATCGCCGACATGCTCGTCGAAGAGAAGCTCGCGGCCCACAAGCGCACGACCCAGGCGCCCGCCTGAGCCGGGCCATGAAGCAAACGCCGTGAATCGCTCTTAACGGCTGAGCTGCGACTTTCGGAGGCGCGGGGGCGCGCCTTGGCGATACATTGGAGGATCTCCCGGGGGATCTTTCGATGGCTCGCGTGCGCCCGCTCTTCCTGCTCCTTACGCTCGTCCTGATTCCGCTCGTCGCCGCGTGCAGCGGCGCGCCCGACGCCGGGCTTCCGTCGCTCGATCCGCAGGGCGCCGACGCCGGTGGCCTGCCTGTCCAGGCGACGGTGCGCATCGTCACGAACGGCGTGCCCACCACCGCGGAGAACGGCGGGCGGGCGACGTTCACCGTGGCGCTCGGGCTCCGGCCGATCGCCGACGTCGTGATCCCGGTCGCGTCGTCGAAGGCGTCGGAGATCGTCGTCGAGCCGTCCGCGCTCACGTTCGGCCCCGACGACTGGGACAAGCCGAAGACCGTGACGCTCCTCGGGCAGGACGACGAGGTGGACGACGGCGATCAGAAGGTGGTGATCACGCTCGGTCCCACGACGTCGGCCGACACCGCGTGGAACGGCGTGCGCGTCGATCCGCTCGAGGCGGTGAACACCGACGACGACGGCGCGGGCATCGCCGTCTCGCAGCCGTCGCCGACGAACAACACGACGGAGAACGGCGCGGAGTCGACGTTCACCGTCACGCTGAAGTCGCGGCCGACGGCGGACGTGACCGTCGCCGTGTCGTCGACCGTGCCGGCCGAGGGCAAGGCGGACAAGACGCAGCTCGTGTTCAAACCGGACACCTGGCAGACGCCGCAGACGGTGAAGGTGAAGGGGCAGGACGACTCGGTCGCCGACGGCGACAAGGCGTTCAAGGTGGTGCTCGAGCCGCAGTCGGCGGACATGACCTACGCCGCGCTCGGCAAGACCGAGCTCCCGTTCATGAACCTCGACGACGACATCCCGGGGTTCTTCGTGTTCCCCCCGGCGGTCGACAAGCGCACGACGACGGAGGCCGGCGGGACGACGTCGTTCAGCGTTCGCCTCCGCTCGAAGCCGACCGCGGACGTCACCGTGCCGGTCACGTCGAGCAAGCCGGCCGAGGGCCTGCCGGGCGTCACCCAGCTCGTGTTCACGCCGGCGACCTACGATCAGCCGCAGACCATCACCGTCACCGGCCAGAACGACGCGATCGACGACGGCGATCAGACGTACACGGTCGTCCTCGGCGCGGCGACGAGCGGCGACGCGAGCTACACGGGCCTGAACCCGCCGGACGTCGATCTCACGAACCTCGACGACGACACGGCGGCGATCCTGGTGAGCGCCCCGGCGCCGAACAACCTGACGAGCGAGGCCGGCGGCGCGATCACGTTCACCGTGAAGCTCGCGAGCGAGCCCACGGGACCGGTCACCATCGGCGTCTCGTCGAACAAGCCGGGCGAGGGCCTGCCCGACGTGACCGAGCTCGTCTTCGACGCGACGACGTGGAACACGCCGAGGACCGTCACCGTCACCGGGCAGAACGACTTCGTCGACGACAACAACCAGGCGTACACCGTCGTCCTCGCGAAGGCGGTGTCGACCGATGCGAAGTACGCGGCGATCGATCCGGGCGACGTCGCCCTGGTGAACGTCGACGACGACACGGCCGGCGTCGCGGTGTCCGCGCCTTCGCCGGGAGCGCAGACGACGGAGGCCGGCGGCGCGGTGACCGTCAGCGTCGTGCTCCAGAGCCAGCCGACGGCGAGCGTCACCATCCCGGTGTCCGTCTCGAAGTCGGGCGAGGCGACCGTCGACAAGACCTCGCTCGTCTTCACCACCGCGAACTGGAACGTCGCGCAGGCGATCACCGTCACGGGCAGGGACGACCTCGTCGACGACGGCGATCAGGCCTACAACCTCGTGCTCGGCGTCGCGAGCGGCGGCGGCTACGACGGGATCAATCCTGCCGACGTGGCGCTGACGAACGTCGACGACGACACCGCGGGCGTCACCGTCTCCGCGCCCTCGCCGAGCAACCAGACGACCGAGGCGGGCGGGCAGGTCACGGTCACCGTGGTCCTCGACAGCCAGCCGACCGCCAGCGTGACCATCCCCGTCTCGGTGAGCAACACGAGCGAGGCGAGCGCGGACAAGACGCAGCTCGTGTTCACCACCGCGAACTGGAACGTCGCGCAGACGATCACGGTGACGGGCAAGAACGACTTCGTCGACGACGGCGACGTGGACTACTCCCTCGTGCTGGGGACCGCGTCCGGCGGCGGGTACGGCGCGATCAATCCGGCCGACGTGTCGCTCGTGAACGTCGACGACGACGTGGCGGCGATCAAGGTCTCGGCGCCCGCGCCGAGCAGCCAGACGACCGAGGCGGGCGGAAAGGTCACCGTCGACGTCGTGCTCGTCACCCAGCCGACGGGCAACGTCACCATCCCGGTCTCGGTCAGCAACGGCGACGAGGCCGCCGCCGACAAGACGCAGCTCGTGTTCACGCCGGCGAACTGGAACGTCGCGCAGACGATCACCGTCACGGGGAAGGACGACCTCCTCCCCGACGGCGACGTCGCGTACACGCTCGTCCTCGGCGCCGCCTCGGGCGGCGGCTACGACGGCCTCGATCCGGCCGACGTGTCGCTCGTGAACGCCGACGACGACGTGCTACCGCTGCCCTGATCCCTCAACGGATCCGATCCGGAGCGATCGTCGGCGCGGCGGAGAGCTCTCGATACTTCCGCGTCGAGTATCGGCAACGGTCGATGACGCTCGGGTAGCGGCGCAGAAACCAACGGACGAGCTCCATCGTGTCCTCGCCCGAAGCGCTGGCGACGTGCTCGCGGATCTCGGCGACACGCCGCGAGAACTCCGCAGGATCCATCGGCTCGTCGTACGACGTGATTGGCGAGCGCCCGCTCACGGCTCACGCTCCTTGCTCTGGCGCAGCGCTTCGAGGTGCTCGATGTCGATCAGGTCCTTCGGCCGTGATCCCCACAGCTTCGTCGTGATGAGATCGGCGATCGAAGGAAGGAAGATGCTGAGCCCGGGACCGATGTCGATCGACTGCCTCCGGCCCCACGCGCCCTCGAAATCCAGGAAGGTTCCATCCGGCGCGGTTCGAGAGCGTGAGATGAGGACGTCGATGTGCTCCCCGTCCTCGAGGACGTAGCGGCCGCGCGTGCGCGCCTCGGGCGGCGAGCAGCTCGGGTAGTAATCGAGCGCCGCGAAGGCGGCGTTCAGCTTCTCGATGTCATCGATATGCACCCAGACGTCGTAGTCGCTCGTGACGGCGGGTATCCCGAGAGCCACAATCGCACGTCTTCCGATGAGCAGAACGCGAGCGCCGCTCGTCGCGAATGCACGAAGGATGTCCGCATCCTCGAGCTGCGAGCCCTCCATGGCCCCGAGTGTACCACTCAGCGGTTCGGGCGCTCGCGGTCGCGCTCGTCGGCCGCCGGACGAGGCTCCAGCTCCTTGCGCGCGACGTCGATGGGCACGTCGCCGAGCTCGTTCCACGCGCGCGCCTGCTTCGCCGGATCGCCCGACGCGAGCAGGATGCCGACCGCCTCGCCCGCCGCGATCGCCATCACCGGCCGGGCCTGCGCGATGCGCTCGAGCCGGGCCTGATGATCCGGATCGGCGAGCGCGAACAGCGCATGCGCGTTCGTCGCCTGGGCGAGCGCGCCCTTGCCCCGCGCGACGTCGAGCGCCCACTGCGCGACGACGACGTGGTCGTGCATCGCCGCGAGGGCGATCGCGCGCGAGGTCTCGTCCTGCGCCGAGGCGACGACGTGGCGGAGGTGACACGCGGCCACGCGCTCGTCGGTCGCGGCCATCGAGCGGACGCGCGAGCCGGGCACCGCGTCGATGCAGTCGCCGCGCGCGAACACCATCGTCGAGAGGCGCGGCACGAGCACCTCGCGTCCGACGTGCGCCGCCTCGAGCGCGGCGGCGGCGCGCTTCTTCAGCTCCTTCTCGGCGCGATCGAGGTCGCGCTCGAGCGCGTCGGCGGTCGTCGCGGACCCGAGGTGGGCGCGCATGCGGCGCGCGACGTCCTCCCACTCGGAGCGCGCGCCGTCCGGCGGGCGCGATCCCTGCGCCTCGAGGACCTCGCGCACCCGGACCAGCTCGGCGGTCGACTTCTGGAAGCCGGGCGCGTCGACCAGGTGCTCGAGCGCGTCGAGCGCGTCGTCGAGCTCGCGCGCACGCACGGTGCCGAGCGTCGCGTTGCCCATCGACGCGCGCACCTCCCCGAGCCTCCGCGCGATCCACCGATCGCGCTCGCCGATCTCCGTCGGGCTCCTGGGCGGCGACCACGTCTCGACCACCGCCCGCACGAGCGCGCTGGCCGAGCGGGGGAGCGCGCGCTCCTCCTCGAGGCGCAGCACCTCCTCGTCGACGAGCCGCGCGAGCAGCTCGCGCTCGAAGGCGGGGGCCGGCGTCATCCCGCCCGCGGCCGCCGGCAGATCGCGGGGCATCGCCGCCACCTTCTTCTTCACCGCGTCGAGGCCGCGCGCGCGCGCGTCGAACGAGAAGGGATCGATCGCGCCGTCGACCACCGCGACCGACGGATCCTCCGACAGCACCGCGTCCATCGCGACGCGGCGAAGATCGTCCTCCCGCGGCGTGATGCGGGCCCGCTGGGCGACGCGGCGATCGAGCGTCGCCAGATCGCGCAGCACCTCGTCCTCCGCGGCCTCGAACGCGCGCACGCGCTCGGCGGAGTCCTTCACCGGCGTCGCGGGCGTCGCCTGGGTGCCGCCTCCGCATGAGGCCACGAGCATCGCGCCAGCCAGCGCCGTGAGCGTCGCGCGCGTCACTCGCCCATCACCTTGACGATCAGGCGCTTGTCGCGCTGCCCGTCGAACTCGGCGTAGAAGACGCGCTGCCAGGTGCCGAGGTCGAGACGTCCCTTCGTGATCGGCACGATGACCTCGTGGTGGACGAGGAGCGACTTCAGGTGCGCGTCGCCGTTGTCCTCGCCCGTGCGGTGATGCTTGTAGTCTTCACGGAACGGCGCGAGGCCCTCGAGCCACTTCCAGATGTCCTCGTGCAGGCCCGACTCGTCGTCGTTCACGAAGACGCCCGCGGTGATGTGCATCGCGCTCACCAGCATGAACCCCTCGCTCACGCCGCTCCGGTCGAGGACGTCCTCGAGCTTCGGCGTGAGGTGCACGAGCTCGCGCTTCTTCTTCGTGTGGAACGTGAAGTACTCGGTGTGGCTCTTCACCAGGCGAAGTCTAGTCATCCCGCGGCGCGCGAGGCGGGCTTTGATACTCCCTACGGTCGATGCCTGCATCCACCGGTGCAGATCCTGCGGCAAATCGTGGTCGCGACGCCGCCTCCTCGTGGCGGCGAGCCGCGCGATCGCGCATCGCTACTCGTCGCGGTCGCCGTCGGGGGAGAGGACGATCGGGTACTTCACGGTGACGACGCCGTCGTGCGCCGGCGGCGGGAAGGCGAGCGTCGAGAGCGACTCGCGCATGCACGTCGACATCTTCTCGTCCTCGAGGCCGGTGACCTCGGCGTCTTCGACGATGCCGCCGAGGTCGGCGTCGGCGGCGATGGTGAACGACATCTCGAGGCGGCCGCCGGCGTCGGGCTTTCGCGCGAGCAGCTCGCCGTAGCACTGCTTGGCCATCGGGAAGAGGTCGCTCCGCACGACCTCCTGGATGTACTTCGGGTCGATGCCGGTGCCGTCGGCGCCCGGCCGCGGGACGAAGCGGCCGGCCCGCGCGGCGGTCGCCTGCTCGCCGGTGCCCTCGGCCGCCCACCCGGCGAGGATCCGCTGCCGGAGCTCGTCGCGGACCTTGCGGTCGCGGATCGTCTTGGCGATCGCGCCCACGGCTCCGGCGTCGCCGCCGGCGTGCTTGTCCGCCGGGGCCTCGTCGGTCGCGGGGGCAGGAGCGGCATCCGTCCGCGGCGCGGGGGGCAGGTTGGACGTCCCGCCGCCGGTCGCGCCGACGTAGAAGACGAAGCCGAGGACGAGGAGGAGCGCGCCGATCAGGACGACGAGGACCGTACGCCCTTTCACCGCGCCCCCCGACGACGTCGACGACGAACGAGGGGTGGGACCTTCTCCGGCCATGCGAGGTGCATCATGCCAGGCTTTCCCGCGGGCGTACGCCGCGATAACGTGCCGCCGTGCTCACGCGCGCGCTGTCTCGGACCGCACGTTCTCTCTGGCCTTGGGTCACGAAGCTCAATCACGCCATCGAGCGCCCCGCGCCGAAGCCGGCGTGGGCTCCGGCTCCGCTGCCGAAGCGGAAGGAGCGGTCCTTCCCGCAGCTCGGCTTCCCGCGCGAGACGGACTCGCTGTGCCCGCGGTGCGTGAAGGAGGTCCGGACGGAGATCCTGAGCGGGAGGAAGGACCTCCGCGAGCTGATCGACGGACGTCCGGGCGAGATCCGCGCGAAGATCGTCGAGCGCGACGGCAAGATCTGGATGGAGAAGGAGTGCCCGACCCACGGGCGCTTCGAGGACGTGATGGCGATCGATCCGGCGTTCCTCCGGCGCATGGAGGGGCTGTATCCGGGGCGCGACTTCCACGTGCCGAACCAGAAGCTCCGCGATCACGGCTCGTCGAGCATCGAGTACGGGCGCGGCAGCGTGCTCACCGTCGATCTGACGAACCGCTGCAACATGATGTGCGACCCGTGCTTCATGGACGCGAACCAGGTCGGTTACGTCCACGAGCTCGAGTGGGAGGACATCCAGAAGATCCTCGACGACGCGCTCACCGTGCAGCCGCGCCGGCAGATGAGCATCCAGTTCTCGGGCGGCGAGCCCACGCTGTCGCCCCACTTCATGCGCGCGATCGAGTACGCCCGCGAGGTCGGCTTCTTCTGCGTGCAGTGTGCAACGAACGGGATCCGCTTCGCCCAGGACATCGAGTTCTGTCACGAGGCGAAGCGGAAGGGCCTCCGCCTCGCGTACCTCCAGTTCGACGGCACCGACAACGAGTCGAACGCGCACCGGAAGATCGGCAACCTCTTCGACGTGAAGATGCGCGCGATCGAGAACCTGCACGCCGCGGGAATCGACGTCGTGCTGGTCGTGACCGTCGTCGGCGGGATCAACGACGATCAGGTCGGCAAGATCGTGCAGTTCGCGATCGACAACGCCGACAAGGTCACCGTCGTCAGCTTCCAGCCGGTGAGCTTCACCGGCCGCGACGAGGACATCGACGACGAGACGCGGAAGAAGCAGCGGTACACGCTGAGCCACCTCGCGCGTGACGTGAAGGCGCAGGCGGGGATCACCGAGCCGCTTCGCGACTGGTTCCCGCTCTCGGCGATGGGGCCGTTCAGCGACCTCACCGACACGCTCCTCGGCGAGCGCGCCGACTGGGGGTCGATGAAGTGCGGCTGCCACCCGAACTGCGGCATCGGCACGGCGATCTTCGTCAACAAGAAGACGAAGCAGGCGGTCCCGGTCTCCGAGTTCCTCGACCTCGAGCAGCTCCTCACCGACATCCAGGAGATCACCGACGCCGCGCAGGGACGCGCGCTGACGCTCGCGGAGCTCGGCCTCGCGATGCTCAAGAACTTCGACGCGTCGAAGTCGCCGGTCAGCTTCCCCACGCTGCTCAAGCAGTTCCTCAGCCAGACCGGCGCGCGCGGCAAGAAGATCGGCGAGT
>JBDHVD010000017.1:0-41558 GCA_039809525.1 Labilithrix sp.
ACGATCGAGCCGACGACGATCGCGCCGACGGCGATCGGGGCGACGACGATCGAGCCGACGGCGACGAAGGCGACGACGATCGAGCCAACGGCGATCGGGGCGACGACGATCGAGCCGACGACGATCGGGGCGACGGCGATCGGGGCGACGACGATCGTGCCACGCGGACCGCGCCGCGCGCCGGACGATTCTGCGAAGAAGCGTGACTCGATTGACCGGTAAAGTCGCGAGGGCGAGATGCCGTGATTTCAGGGACTTCGGCCCGTTGGCTTTACTGCGCAAACATCGGGGGCGGCGCGCGGTACCGGCCCCCCCCGACCGCGACCCGCGACCGCGCCAAGAAGCGACCGCGCCAAGAAGCGACCAGAGATCAGCGGTGCGTGCCGACCAGCATCTGCTGCGCGCCGAACGCAACGCGACGGAGGCGCGGCTCGAAGCGCCGCAGGAACGCGAGCTGCCGCGGGAAGAAGACGATGTAATCGAGCGCGACGTCGGTGAAGCCCGCCTCGCGGAGCGTGCGGCGCGCGGTCCACGGCGGGAGGAGGATCGCGTCGTCGTCGAACGCGCACGTCTTCACGGCGCGCAGCGTGAGCGGGTTGAGCGGGTTGTGCTCGAAGACGACGATGCGGCCGCCGGGGCGGAGCGATCGACGGACGACCGACAGGACGGCGCCGCGCTCGGCCGGCGGGACGTGGTGGAGGACGCCCGAGAGGATCGCGGTCTCGAAGTGGCTCTGCGGGAGCGTCTCCACGCGCTCGTGGATGACGGCGCCCTCCGAGCGCGCGGCGGCCTCGGCGCGGCTCTCGGGGGAGGGATCGTAGCCGTGGACCTCCGGCGCCTTGCCGACCAGCCGCATGGTCAGGTTGCCGGTCCCGCAGCCGTAGTCGAGGACGGGGCCGTCCAGGAGCGCGCGGCGCTCGAGGCAGGCGATCTTGTAATCGTGGAAGTAGCTCGGATCCTCGCCGCTCGAGGCGACGCTCGCCTTGTGGAGCGCCTCGTAGGACCCGGCGTAAGCGTCGAACTTCTCGGCCACTTCCCGCCATGCTAAGCCGGAAACCGCCGTGAGCAAGACAAGAGCGGCCGTGATCGGCCTGGGATACTGGGGACCCAACCTCGCTCGCAACTTCCAGGCGAGCCCGGAGTTCGAGCTCGTCGGCTTGTGCGACCTCGACGCGAAGCGCGTGGAGCGTGTCGGCGGGAGCTTCCCGTGGGCGAAGCGGTTCACGTCCGATGCGGAGATGCTCGCGGAGGTGAAGCCGGAGATCGTCGCGGTCGCGACGCCGGTGGGCGCGCACTACAAGCTCGTGAAGCAGGCGCTCGAAGGGGGCGCGCACGTGCTCTGCGAGAAGCCGCTCGCGTCGAACGTGCAGGAGGCCGAGGAGCTCGTCGCGCTCGCGAAGAAGCACGACCGGAAGCTCTTCGTCGATCACACGTTCACGTATACGGGCGCGGTCCGGCTCATCCGCGACCTCTACGCGAAGGGGCAGCTCGGCGAGCTGTTCTACATCGACTCGGTGCGCATCAACCTCGGCCTGTTCCAGCCGGACGTGGACGTCATCTGGGACCTCGCCCCGCACGATCTGTCGATCGTGCAGTACGTCGTCGGCAAGAGGGTCGAGAGCGTGCAGGCGATCGGCTCGTCGCACAACCCGCGCGGCTTCGCCGACGTCGCGTACCTCGATCTCCGCTTCGCCGGCGGCGTGCACGCGCACCTGCACCTGTCGTGGCTCTCGCCGGTGAAGGTGCGCCGCATGATCTTCAGCGGGACGAAGTCGTCGGTCATGTACGACGACGTCGAGATGAGCGAGAAGGTGAAGGTCTACGATCACGGCGTGACCTTCGACGTCTCGGACGTCGAGGCGCGCAAGCAGGTGCTCGTGAACTATCGCCGCGGCGACATGCGCGCGCCGGCGCTCGACAACAAAGAGGCGCTCGGCACCGAGATGGTCGAGATCGCGCGCGCCCTCCGCGGCGAGGCCGCGCAGGTGGCGACGGGCGAGGACGGGCTCGAGACGGTGCGCGTGCTCGAGGCGGCCCAGGCATCCCTGAAGAACGACGGCGCGAAGGTGACCCTGTGACCATTCCGTTTCTCTCCCTCAAGGAACAGACCGCGGCGCTCAAGTCCGAGGTCATGGCGGCGATCGAGAAGGTCATCGACACGCAGGGCTTCGCCAACGGCCCGGCGGTCGAGGCGTTCGAGAAGAAGCTCGCGAGCTACCTCGGCGTCAAAGAGGTGGTGTGCGTGAACACGGGGACGACGTCGCTCCAGGCGGCGCTCGTCGCGTGTGACGTGAAGGAGGGCGACGACGTCCTGACCGTCTCGCATACGTGGATCTCCACCGCGTGGGCGGTGAGCTACGTCGGCGCGCGGCCCGTCTTCTGCGACATCGATCCGGCGACCTGCGGGCTCGACCCGAAGGAGCTCGCGAAGAAGATCACACCGAAGACGAAGGCGATCCTCCCGGTGCACCTCTACGGGCAGCCGGTCGATCTCGATCCGATCCTCGAGTTCGCGAAGCAAAAGGGCCTGCCGGTCATCGAGGACACCGCCCAGGCGGTGGGTGCAAAGTACAAGGGTAAGCGCGTCGGCTCGTTCGGCACGGTCAACGCGACCAGCTTCTACCCGGGCAAGAACCTCGGCGCCTGCGGCGAGGGCGGCGCGTGCATGACCGACGACTCGGAGAAGGCGGCGCGCATCCGCCGCCTGCGCGACCACGCGCAGCTCGGTCGGCACAACCACGTCGAGATCGGCTTCAACTGGCGCCTCGACGGCTTCCAGGGGGCGGTGCTCGGCATCAAGCTCGATCACCTCGACGCGTGGAACGCGCGCCGTCGCGCCATCGCCGACAGGTACCTCCCCGCGTTCGAGGGCCTGCCGGGCGTGCGCACCCTGCCGAAGCAGCCTTATCCCGCGGCGAGCGACGCCATCTGGCACATCTTCCCCATCTTCCACGACAAGCGCGACGAGTTCCGCGCGGCGCTCGAGAAGCGCGGGGTGCAGTCGGGCGTGCACTACCCGAAGCCGGTGCACCTCCAGCCGGCGTACGCGCACCTCGGCGTGGCGGCGGGCTCGCTGCCGAACGCGGAGAAGGCGGCGGCGACGGAGATCTCGCTGCCGATGTTCCCCGAGCTGACCGACGCCCAGGCCGACGAGGTCATCGCCGCGGTGAAGGCGGTCGCGGCCGAGCTGGCCTGAGGCAAGCCGTGGCCATCAAGATCCCGATCGTCCGTCCCGAGCTCGGCGACGCCGAGGTGGACGCCGCTTCACGCGTCATCCGATCGGGGTGGCTCACGCAGGGGCCCGAGGTCGCCGCGTTCGAGAAGGAGTTCGCCGCGGCGGTCGGCGCAGAGCACGCCGTCGCGGTGTCGAACTGCACCGTCGCGCTCGAGCTGTGCCTCCGCGCGCTCGGCGTCGGGCCGGGCGACGAGGTCGTCACCGTCAGCCACTCGTTCGTGGCGACCGCGAACGCGATCGTCACCGTCGGCGCGACGCCGGTGTTCTGCGACGTCGAGGAGGACACGTACGGGATGGATCCCGTCGCCCTCCGCCGCGCGATCACGGACAAGACGAAGGCCATCCTCCCGGTGCACCAGATCGGCATGCCGTGCGACCTCGCGGGCGTCCACGCGGTCGCGCAGGAGCACGGGCTGCCGATGATCGAGGACGCGGCGTGCGCGATCGGCAGCGAGATCGAGCTCTACGGAACATGGGAGCGCATCGGCAAGCCGGTGGGCCATGCCGCGTGCTTCTCGTTCCACCCGCGCAAGATCGTCACCACCGGCGACGGCGGCATGATCACCACGCGCGACGCCGAGCTCGCGAAGCGCTTCCGCCTGCTCCGCCAGCACGCGATGAGCGTGCCGGACACCGTGCGCCACCACTCGGATCGCGTGGTGTTCGAGGAGTACACCGAGCCGGCCTTCAACGCGCGCATGACCGACCTCCAGGCGTCGGTCGGCCGCGTGCAGCTCCGGCGCCTCGACGACATCGTGAAGGAGCGGCGGCGGCTCGCCGATCGCTACCACGAGGCGCTGAAGGACCATCCCGTGCTCGCGCCGCCGGTGGAGCGCCCGGGGCGGCGGTCGAACTGGCAATCGTACGCCATCCGCATCCGCGACGCGGTGAAGCGCCCGCAGATCGAGATCCTCCAGGAGCTCGTCGACAAGGGCATCGCCTGCAAGCGCGGGATCATGAACTCCCATCAGGAGCCCGCGTACCAGGGCAAGAGCAACTGGCGGAAGGCGCCGGGCGAGACGCTCGCCGTCTCGGAGCTCCTGCGCGATCGGATGATCCTCGTCCCGCTCTTCCACGGGATGAAGGAGAGCGAGCAGGACGAGGTCATCGCCGCGCTGCGAGAAGTGAAGGACATCGCATGAGCAAGGATCTGATCAAGGACTCCGTCTTCCTCGTCACCGGCGGCGCCGGCTTCGTCGGCTCGCACGTCGCCGACCAGCTCCTCGCGCGTGGGGCGAAGAAGGTGATCTCGATCGACAACTTCGTGCGCGGCTCGCGCGACAACATCGCCGAGGCCCTGAAGACCGGCCGCTTCGAGCAGGTCGAGGGCGACATCCGCGATCGCCAGCTCGTCGACGACCTCACGAAGGGCTGCGACTACGTCTTCCACCAGGCCGCGCTCCGCATCACCGCGTGCGCCGAGGACCCGCGCGCGGGTCACGAGGTGATGATGGACGGGACGTTCAACGTCCTCGAGTCCGCGGTGAAGCACAAGGTGAAGAAGATCGTCGCCGCGTCGAGCGCGTCGGTCTACGGCGAGCCCGACAAGCTGCCGATCGAGGAGACGGACGCGTACAACAACCGGACGCTCTACGGCGCCGCGAAGATCGCGCTGGAGCACTACTTCCGGTCGTTCAACGACATGTACAAGCTCCCGTACGTCGCGCTCCGGTACTTCAACCTGTACGGGCCGCGCATGGACATGACCGGCGTGTACACCGAGGTCATGGTCCGCTGGATGGACCGCATCGACAGCGGGCAGCCGCCGGTGATCTTCGGCAAGGGCGACCAGTCGATGGACTTCATCTTCATCAGCGACTGCGCGCGCGCGAACCTCCTCGCGCTCGAGAGCGACGCGTCCGACGACGTCTTCAACGTCGCGACGGGCAAGGAGACGAGCCTCCTCGAGCTGTGCACGATGATGCTCGAGCTCATGGGGCGCCCGGACATGAAGCCCGAGCATGCCGAGGAGCGGAAGACGAACCCCGTCCGCCGGCGCCGCGCGAGCACCGAGAAGGCCAAGCGCCTCCTCGGGTTCGAGTCGCAGGTCGACGTGCGGCACGGCCTCGAGCAGCTCATCGCCTGGAGACGCGCTAAGAAGAAGGCGTCATGAGCGCGAGCGACGATCTCTTCGCGAAGCAGATCCCCCTGATGCGCCCCTGGGTGGGCGACGAGGAGGCCGACGCCGTCCGCGAGGTGATCAAGTCGGGCTGGCTGTGTCAGGGCCCGAAGGTCGCCGAGCTCGAGAAGAAGATCGCCGAGCGCGTGGGCGCCACGCACGGCGTCGCCACGGCGTCGGCGACGAGCGCGCTCCACCTCGCGCTCCAGTGCGGCGGCGTCGGGCGCGACGACGAGGTGATCCTCCCGTCGTTCACCTGCATGGCAAACGCGAACGCGGTCATCGTCGCGGGCGCGGTGCCGGTGTTCGCCGACATCGAGCGGCGGACGTACAACCTCGATCCTGCCGACGTCGAGAGGCGCATCGGGCCGCGGACGAAGGCGATCATGATGATCGACCAGATCGGCCTCCCCGCCGATCTCGACGCGATGCGCGCGCTCGCGAAGAAGCACGGTCTCTGGCTGGTCGACGACGCGGCCACCGCGTTCGGCTCGAAGTACAAGGGCAAGAGCGTCGGCGGTCACGGCGTGCCCACCGCGTACTCGTTCCACCCGCGGAAGATGATCACCACGGGCGAGGGCGGCATGCTGATGACCGACGACGACGCGGTCGCCGAGCGCGCGCGCGTCCTCCGGTCGACCGGCGCGTCGGTCTCGGACCTCGTCCGCCACCAGGCGAAGGGCGCCATTTTTCAGCAGTACTTCGAGTCCGGTTACAACTACCGGATGACCGACATGCAGGCGGCGATGGGCGTCGTCCAGCTCGGCAAGGTCGACGCGATGCTCGCGCAGCGGGCGGAGCAGGCGCGGCTCTACGGCGAGCTGCTCGCAGAGGTCGAGGAGGTCGCCGCGCCGTTCGTGCCCGAGTACGCCACGCCCGCGTGGTCGTCGTACTGCATCCGCACGACGCCGGAGGCGAAGGTCTCGGCGGACGACGTGGTGAAGCGCATGGCCGAGCGCAACGTGTCGTGCCGGCGCGGGATCCAGCCGCTGCACTACGAGCCCTACTTCAAGGAGACGATGAAGGACGTCGTCCTGCCGGAGACCGAGTCCGCCGCGCGGGAGACGATGTTCCTCCCCATCTTCCCCGGGCTCACCGCCGACGAGCAGAGGACGGTGATCGCCGCGCTGAAGGAGAGCCTCGTCCCGTGACCTGCGTCGTCGTCGGCGCGGGAGGGCAGGGTCGGGTCGTCCTCGACAACTGGCGCGCCGCACGACCGAACGAGCGCTTCGTCTTCGTCGACGACGACGCGAAGCTCCACGGCACGACGATCCTCGGCGCCGAGGTGATCGGCCCGATCGCGAAGGTCCACGAGCTCGGCGGCGAGGTCGTCCTCGCGATCGGCAACAACCGGACGCGGCTCGCGCTCGCCGAGCGGCTCGCGGGCGTGCGCTTCGGCGTCGTGATCCATCCGTCGGCGGTGGTGATGCCGTCGGCGACGATCGGCGCGGGCTCGGTCGTCTTCGCGGGCGCGATCGTGAACACGTCGGCGACCGTCGGCGAGCACGTGGTGATCAACACCGGCGTCATCGTCGAGCACGACGCGGTGATCGCGCGGGGCGTCTCGCTCAGTCCGGGCACGAAGTCGGGCGGCCGCATCGAGATCGGCGAGGGCGCGTTCGTCTCCACCGGCGTGACCATCGGCGCGCGCGTGAGGATCGGCCCGTGGTCGGTGATCGGCGCGGGCGCGGTCGTCGTGCGCGACGTCCCCCCGCGAAGCCTCGCCTACGGCGTCCCCGCGAAGGTCGTGGGCGACGTCGACGACACCTTCGACTGGAAGCGGCTGCTCTAGCGCGTCAGCCCGCTTCGAACAGTCGGACGGAAGGAAAGAGGAGCCGCAGCCTCTCGAGATCGTCGATGTCGCTCGAATGGACGGCATCCCCTCGCTGCGCCGCGGAGGCCATGACGACGGCTCCTCGTCCGTCAGCGTGATCGGCTTGGCGTAGCAGGCGGCGGCCTTGCTCCACGCCTCCTGCCGCTCGATCGTCGCGAGGAGGTCGGCGAACGCCGCGGGGACGTTGCCGCCGTACAGGCGCTTCGCGCGCGTTCCTTCCGCAGAGCGAGATCTTCCGTGTCGACCGACAGGCTGACCTTCGACGTGACGCCTGCGCGTTTCGTCATCGTACTCCACGCGGCCGGCACCGCTGGAGGACGGCGTTTGCTCGTGATACACGCGGTAGCCGCGATGGCGGCGCGGTTCCCCGAAGTCTCTTTGTCGGTGATCTTCCCCGCCTACAACGAGGTCGGGAACATCGAGCGCACCATCCCGCGCGCGGTCGAGACGCTGCGCGAGATGGTCGGCAGGTTCGAGGTGCTCGTCATCGACGACTGCTCGAAGGACGAGACCTACGCGGTCGCGCTCGACCTGGCGAAGAAGTACCCCGAGGTCCGCGCGCTGAAGAACGAGGTGAACCTCCGCCAGGGCGCCACGCTCGACCGGGGCTTCGGCCTCGCGACGATGGAGTACGTCACGCACAACGCGATGGACTACCCGTTCCACTACGAGGACCTGCCGCTGCTCCTGCGGCACGTCCCGAGGGCGGACGTGGTGGTCGCCTCGCGCAAGACGTATCCGGGGACGACGGCGCCCCGCCGCTTCGTGTCGTGGACGAACCGCGCGCTCATCCGTGGCTTCTTCGGGACGCGCTACAAGGACTACAACTTCATCCAGATCTATCGCCGCCGCGTCCTCCAAGCGCTTCCGCGGACGTCGACGGCGACGAGCTTCATCACGCCGGAGATCATCATCCGGGCGCAGCGCGCGGGGTACGTCGTGGTCGAAGAGGAGATCGACTACCACCGCCGTGAGCTCGGCACGCCGTCGTCGGCGACGGCGAAGAACATCAAGCAGGCGGTGCGCGACATGGTCCGGCTGCGGATGGCCCTGGCTCGCGAGGGGCGACGGACGGTATAACCGCGGCTCGATGAACGCGGCGCTCCGGGCGAAGAGGATCCTGCGCGCGCTCGACCCGAACGACGATCCGTCGGCCGAGCCGGTCTCGCCGCTCGCGCTCGCGGCGCTCGCGATCCTCACCGGCGTGAGCGTCTTCCTCTTCCTGCGCTGGCGGTTCCAGCCGATGCAGGACATGGGGCTCCACGCCAGCATGGCCGCCGTCATCGCGCACTACGGCGAGGCAGGGTCGATCTATCCGGCGATCTACAAGCTCGATCTGCTGAACACGAACTCGCTGTTCTGCACGACGGCGGGGCTGCTCGGGCGGATCCTCCCGCCGTGGACCGCGTTCCGGCTCGTGTTCGCGCTCTACCTCGCGGGGATCCCGCTCGCGAACCTGTATGCGCTCCGCACGTTCGGGCGCTCGGCATGGGGCGCCGTCGTCGCCGTGCCGCTCTGTTACAACGTGATGTACGTCTACGGCTTCGCGAGCTTCATGTTCGCGACGCCGCTCGCGGTGCTGGCGATCCCGCTCTTCTATCGCCTGCTGGTGAAGCCGACGATCGGGCGCGGCGCGGCGGTGGCCACGGTGCTGGTGCTCCTCTTTCTCACGCACTGGCACGTGTTCCTCTGGACGGGCGTGCTCCTGTTCACGATGGCGCTGGTGGGCATCCTCGTCACCGCCAAGAAGACCCTCTTCGGGCTGCCCGGCACGCGCCCGTGGACCATCGCCTGGGTCAGCGCCGCGGCGGTCGTGCCCTCGATCGCGCTCCTCACGCGCTGGGTGTGGCGCTCGACGAAGCCGCCGCCGGCCGACGAGTTCACGCTGATGAGCATCACGAACCCGAGCTGGCAGAGCTTCGTGCGGGGCATCAAGCCTCCGTCACGCTCGATCTCGGAGTTCTGGGGCCTGCTCGATCTCACCAAGAACGAAGGAGACGCGCGCTTCTTCGTCTGGTTCTTCGTGCTCGGCATCCTCTGCATCGCCATCGCGCGCATGCACAAGTGGAAGCGCCCGCCGGTGCTCGAGCTGGCGTGCGCCGTCACGTGCGCGTCCTACTTCTTCATGGCCGAGGACTTCGCCGGCCAGCAGGTGATCGCCTCGCGCCAGTTCGGCTTCGGCCTCTACTTCGCGGCGGTGTTCTTCACGCCGGTGCCCGGATCGGTGAGCCGTCTCGGCCGCCTGACCGCCGTCGTCGCGGTGACGTGTCTCGCGTCCCTCCAGCTGTCGAACTGGGCGCGCATGCTGACCAAGTTCGAGAAGGAGGAGGTCGCCGGGCTCGAGGAGGTCCTCGCCGCGGCGCCGCCGCGAAAGAGGCTCCACTACATCAAGATCGAGCCGGACTCGAAGTACTTCACCGCGCACGCCTTCTGGCACGTCGAGAAGAACTACATGCTCGACAAGGGCGGGCAGGTCGACGAAAACCCCGCCTACTACGCGATGATGCCGATCCGGTACCGCAGCGCGTACACGCCGCACATCATCGACGCCCACGTGCAGAGCTGGCCGGGCACGATGGAAATCTGGGAGAACTTCGACCTGGTGCTCGTCCACAAGTGGAAGCCCGCCGCGGCCGACCTCGCGACGGCCCAGAAATACGGCGAGCGCATCATCCAGAAGGGCGACTGGGAGCTCTGGAAGTCGAACGTGCCCCAGAAGCGGTAGAGGTTCATCGAAACCGGGCGCTTTGCTAAGCTGCGCCCGCGATGTCCGCCGAAGAATCCATCGAAATCTCCGTCATCGCGCCGGCGCTGAACGAGGAGCTGAACCTCCCCGAGCTCACGCGGCGCGTCCTCCAGACATTCGAGGTCGGCAACATCAAGGGCGAGCTGGTCCTCGTCGACGACGGCTCGACCGACGGCACCGCGCGCGTCATCCGCGAGCTGATGAAGGACCATGCCGGCGTCGTCGTCGGGCAGTTCCACGGCAAGAACCGGGGCATCGCCGAGTCGTGGCGCACCGGCGTGCGCGCCGCGCGCGGACACTACGCCTGCGTCATCGACTCGGACCTGCAGTACCAGCCCGAGGACATCATCCGCCTCCGGCGCGCGCTGGTGGACAGCGCGGTCGACGTCGTGCAGGGCTGGCGGAGCCACGTCGGGCGCGACAAGAGCACGCGCTTCTACTTGAGCCGCGGCTTCAACACGCTGCTCAACCGGACGTTCGGCATGCACCTCCAGGACAACAAGTCCGGGTTCGTGATGGCGAGCCGCGAGGTGCTCGAGGACCTGCTCACCTACGAGGGCACGTACCACTACTGGCAGTCCTTCATCATGGTGGCCGCCCACGCGAAGGGCTACTCGTACAAGGAGGTCGAGGTCCTCTTCGAGCCGCGCCGCCAGGGAAAGAGCTTCCTCGACACGCAGGCCTACCGCGCGTCGGCGCGCTCGATCGTCGATCTCGGACGCGCCGCGGTCGAGTACCGCCTCAAGGCGGGACGCCACGAGCACGAGCGCTTCGAGAACATGAAGCCCGCGGCGATGCTCGAGGCGCCTTCGCCGCCCTCGCCGGCGGCGTATCCCGCGCGCTGGCGTGCGTACATGAAGACGTTCAGCCAGACGCACTGGATGATCACGAACGACGTGGAGAAGTACTACGAGTCGCTCCACAAGACGCAGTGGCTCTCGACGAGCGACATGCGCGAGCTCCAGAACGAGAAGCTCCGCCGCCTCGTCCGCCACGCGTACCGCAACGTGCCCTACTACCGCGCGCAGATGCAGGAGCGCGGCCTCCGCCCCGAAGACATCCGCGGGCAGGAGGACCTCCACAAGCTCCCGTTCCTCACGAAGGACCTGGTGCGCAAGCACCTGTACTTCGACATCATGAGCGAGAACCACGACAAGTCGCAGGTGCTCCGCATCGCGACGAGCGGGTCGACCGGCGAGCCGTTCGTCTGCTTCGCCGATCGCTCGCAGCTCGAGTTCCGCTGGGCCGCGACGCTCCGCGCGCAGGAGTGGACCGGCTATCGCTTCGGCGATCCGACGGTGCGCCTCTGGCACCAGACGATCGGCATGAGCAAGTCGCAGGCGTTCCAGGAGCACGCCGACGCGTGGTTCGCGAACCGCATGTACATCCCGATCTTCGAGATGAGCGACGCGGGCCTCGAGGAGATGATCCAGAAGATCGCCGCGAAGAAGCCGGTGCTCATCGACGGCTACGCCGAGGCGTTCGACTTCATCGCGCAGTACATCCGCACGCGCGGCGGCGATCTCGGCTTCCAGCCGAAGGCGCTGATGAGCAGCGCGCAGACCCTCCCCGGCAAGAGCCGCGAGATCATCGAGAAGGCGTTCGGCTGCCGCGTGTTCGACAAGTACGGCAGCCGCGAGTTCAGCGGCATCGCCTACGAGTGCGACGCGCACGCGGGGCACCACGTCGTCAGTGAGGGCTACATCGTCGAGATCCTCACCGAGGGCCGTCCGGCGAAGCCCGGCGAGACCGGCGAGGTGGTGATCACCGATCTGAACAACTACTGCATGCCGTTCATCCGCTACCGGATCGGCGATCTCGCGCAGGCGATGGCCGACGAGCCGTGCACCTGCGGCCGCGGCATGCCGCGCATCGGCGAGATCCAGGGGCGCGTGCAGTCGATCATCCAGGGCACCGACGGCCGTTACGTGCCGGGCACCTTCTTCGCGCACTGCCTCAAGGAGTACGACCACGCGATCGCGCGTTTCCAGGTCGTCCAGGAGGAGCCGGGCGCCCTCAAGTTCTTCGTGGTGAAGGCCGGCCGCTACTCGGACGACGTGATGGAAGAGGTGAAGGCGACCTTCCGCCGCTACCTCGGCGAGAAGCTCCGCGTCGACGTCGAGTTCGTCGAGAACATCGAGATGGTGCGCACCGGCAAGCGGCTCGCGAGCGTCTCGAAGCTCCCGATCGACTTCCAGCGCCGCGGCGCCTCCGCCGCAGGGGCCTGACGTGCCCATCCGGGAGACCCGCGCCGACGGCGCGCGCGTCGTGGTGACCGGATCGCAGGGCTTCGTCGGGCGTCACGTCCGCGCGTCGCTCGCGCGCCGCGGGGCGGCGTGCGTCGGCGTCGATCGGCCGGGCACCGGCGCGGAGATCGAGGTCGATCTCGCCGCGCCGGACTTCGATCCGTCGTCGGTCTGGGAGAAGGCGGGCAAGGTCGACGGCCTCGTCTACATGGCGGCCAACATCACGCGCACCTCGAGCGTGGACGCCGCCGCGCGCTCGAACCTCCGGCTCATCGCCGAGGCGCAGGTGCGGCTCATCGAGGCGGCGCACGAGCGCGGGCTCGTCTCGCACTTCGTCGACTGCTCGACGTACAAGATCTACGGCCCGCAGAAGCAGGAGCGCATCGTCGCCGAGACGCACCCGCGGCGGCCCGATCCGTTCTCGTACGGATCGGCGAAGGCGCTCGGCGAGCGCTTCGTCGCGATCGCCGCGGCGCGCGCCGGCTTCACGTACGCGATGGTGCACCCGACCTGCATCTACGGTCCGGGGCAGCACCTGCACAACGCCATCCCCATGTTCCTGAAGGCGGCGCTCGCGGGCGAGGACCCCGTCGTGTTCGGCGACGGCAAGAGCATCCGCGACGACGTCTACGCGCCGGACCTCGCGGACGTGCTCATCGAGGCGGCGTTGCAGAAGAAGACCGGCTCGTTCAACGCGCACGGCGAGAAGGCGCGCACCATCCTCGAGGTCGCGCAGCTGTGCTGCCAGGCGATCGCCCGCCTCGGCGGCCGCTCGGATCTGAAGCCGAGGCTCGAGACGGGCAAGCCGCCCAAGTGGTGGCTCGATCAGACCTTCGATCGAGCGGCGACGCGCGAGGCCTTCGGCTTCGAGGCCACGCCGCAGATCGACGCGCTGGTGGCGGAGGCCGAATGGATCCGCGCGGGCGCTCCCAAGGAGACCGAGAGGTTCGTGCGATGAAGGTGGTCGTCACCGGAGCGAGCGGGCACCTCGGCCGCGCGACGTGCGCGCTCCTCGAGAAGCGCGGCCACGAGGTCGTGGCGCTCTCGTCGAAGGACGTCGATCTGGCCGACGAGCAGACGGCGGTGTCGAAGCTCGCGCCGTTCTTCGTCTCTCCCGCGGCGCTCGTCCACCTCGCCGCGTGGCATCCGCCGGCCACCGCCGCCACCACGGCCGCCGATCGGCGGAGGCTCCTCGAGGTCAACGTCATGGGCACCATGCGCGCGCTCGAGGCGGCCCGTGCGGGCGCCCCGCGCGTCGTCTACGCGTCGTCGTTCGAGGTGTACGGCGCGCCCGCGTCCTCGCTCATCGACGAGGACCACCCGACGCGTCCGCTCACCGACTACGGCGCGACGAAGCTCGCGGGAGAGGACCACCTCCTCGCGTTCGCGTACGAGGAGCAGAAGCGCGTGGTGGCGCTGCGGATGCCCGCGATCTACGGGCCCGGCGAGAAGACCCCGCGCCTGCTCCCGAGCTGCCTCGCCAAGGTCGCGCGCGGCGAGCGCCCGGTGATCGAGGGCGACGGCGGAGACCTCCGCGACCAGCTCTACGTCGACGACGCCGCGCTCGCGATCGCGCTCGCGCTGGAGAAGGACGTGACCGGCATCTTCAACGTGGCCGACGGCGCCGCGCACAGCGTCGCGGAGGTCGCGAGGACCGCCATGAAGGTCGCCGGCCTGAGCGGCGAGCCCGACGTCGCCGAGCGCAAGAAGCCCCGCCGCGACTACCACATGAGCATCGCGAGGGCCGCGCGCGAGCTCGGCTTCGCCGCGCAGGTGAGCCTCGAGGAGGGGATGCGGCGGCAGCTCGCGAGCCTGCGCTGACGCTACTTCTGCACGCAGCGGAAGCAGGCGCGGATCGGCACGCGATCGAACGGCGAGGAGCGGCGGTCGGTCACCCGGAAGTGCTTCTCGAGCAGGCGCTCGAACTCCTTCGGCCGCCACTTGTGCAGGTGGTGCACGTCGCCGCCCCAGTCGACGCGATGGCGGAGCACGATGCCCACCGGCGTCTTCCGGATCACGCCCTTGAGCGTGAGGATCAGCGGATCGTTCGGGACGGTGATGACGGCGACGCCGCTCGGCCGGAGGATCTTCGCGATCTTCGCGAGGATCGCGTCGGGGTCGACGGTGTGCTCGAGCACCTCGGTGCAGATGATCCGATCGAAGCTCGCGGCAGGGACGTCGAGCTTGTCGATCTCGCCCTTCACGAACTTCACGTCGTAGCCGGCGAGGTTCTTCCGCGCGGTGTCGAGGAACACGTCGGACACGTCGAACGCCGTGAGCTTGGCGCGCGGGAACATCCGGAGGACGTGGCCGCCGCCCGATCCGATCTCGGCGAGCTCGAGGCCGTCGGCATTGCCGACCATGTCCCGGATGATCGCGAGCCGGCGACGCTCGATGAGGCGGATCGGGAGCGCCGAGCGCTCGTAGTAGTCGTCGATCGAGTGCTCGCGCGCGAGGCGATCGTTCAGCGCTTCCACATCCATGTCGCCGCCCGCACTCATCGGGCGCGGTTCTTAGCACAGTCCCCGGCGGGCCGCCTGCGTGCTAAAGCAGCCCCCCGTGGGCACCCCCCGAACGGCCTTCACGGCCGAGCAGTACGCGCTCCCCTATCCGGACGGGATCGAGGACAACTACTGGAACGTCGCGCGTAACCGCATCGTCGCGCGGTGCCTCGAAGAGCTCGGCGTCGCGAAGACCGACCGCGTCCTCGACATCGGGTGCGGCCGCGGGATCACCGTCGATTTCCTGCGCCGCCGCGGCTTCGACGCGTGGGGCTCCGAGGTCGCCACGCCGGAGCCGATCTCGGCGAGCGTCGCGCCGTTCCTGAGGCTCGGGGCCGACGCCTTCGAGCTGCCGGACGACGAGCGCAGGCGCATCCGGACGATCCTCCTCCTCGACGTGCTCGAGCACCTCGAGGAGCCGACCGCGTTCCTCGAGAGGTGCCGTGAGCGCTTCGAGGGCTGCGACCGGATCGTGGTCACGCTGCCCGCGCGGATGGAGCTCTGGTCGAACTACGACGAGTACTACGGGCATCTTCACCGCTACCGGATCGAGGACATTCGGAGCCTCGTCCCTGCGGGCGCCTTCGAGGTCGAGCGTCAGGGCTACTTCTTCCGGCTCCTCTATCCTCCGGCGAGGCTCGTGAAGCTCCTCGGGCGCGATCGCGCGGTCGAGATCCGCGCGCCGAAGCCGTCGTCGCGGTGGGCGCATCGCGTGCTCGGGGCGGTGCTCGAGCTCGAGGAGCGCCTGCTCCCGGGCCGGCTCGCGGGCACGTCGATGCTGGTCGCGCTGCGCGTCGTTCGCCGCGCGTAGACGCGGCGCCGCTACGAGGGCGCGGCGAGCGCGCGGTCGGGCTGCTTCAGGACGCGATGCATCCAGATCGCGATGAGCACCACGACCACGCCCTGGAGCAGGTACATCATGTTCGACATCCACGGCCCCTGGCTCAAGAAGACGGTCTGGGCCGGATAGTCCCACGTGGTCCCCGTCGGATACGGGGGCAGCGTGATCCAGAGCTTCGAGAACACCGCCGAGAGCACGGCGAGCTTGGTGAGCGCGCGAACGTCGACGATCGCGTCGTCGAGCACCTTGAGCGCGAAGGGCATCACGAGCGCGAGGAACGTGTAGCCGTGGCGCTCCTCGCAGTCGATCCCGAACACCGTGCCGAGGACGGTCGCGGCGACGAGGCCGGCCCCGTGACGGGCGAGCAAGGACGTCACGTCGCGCCATCGGAGCAAGAGGACGAGGATCATCGGCCCGAAGTAGACGACGTACGCGAGGAGGAAGATGCCGGGCTTCCAGGTCGTCGAGATGACCGTGAACTTGAACCAGGTCTCGGCTCCCGCGACCTCGGGGACCGACGCTCGCTTCTGGAACCACTGGACCAGGACGAGCAGCGTGATCCCGAGCGCGCCCGCCGGGCTCGTGAGCGCGCGCCAGTAGAGGCGAGGGTGATAGAACGCGCCGTAGTCGGCGAGGCGCCGGAGCGCGAAGTACCAGTAGCCGGCGGTGACGAGGAGACTGAGCCTCACGAGCTGCGGCATCGTCTCGACGGGGCCGACCGACGGAGGCCAGTAGCGCTGTCGAACGAGATCGAGCGCCAGGAGCACCCACGCCACGCCCGCGCCGATCCCGACGACGTGATGGAGGCGAAGCGGCGCGCGCGTCGGCTCGTCGCGGCTCTCCCAGAAGAAGAGGAGGAGCACGGCGGGCGGAAAGAGCGAAGGCCACGAGAAGGCCCCGACGAGCGCGGCGGGCACGATGAGGAAGAGCCTGCGCGTGAGGTACGCGTAGAGACAGACGAACCCGAGCGCGTAGCCCCAGAGATCGCCGAGCACGGGATACCACGTGGTGAACTTCAGGGTCCCGTACGTCCCGAACAGCGCCAGCGTCCCGAAGAGCGTGGCGGTCGCGCGGATGCGGAGGATGCGTGCGATCTTCAGCCAGGTGAAGGTCCCGACGAAGACCATGACCACGTTCATCGCCTGGAACGCCGCGACCACGCGGGGCGGCGTGGGCGCGAGGTGGAGGGCCTTCAGCGCGGCCCACGCGACGAGCGAGGGGAACGACCGCTGGATGGCGTAGCTCCCGAGCCTGCCTTCGAACGCGTACCGCGGGAAGTCGAGGGCCCACGTGCCGTACGCGCACCCGTCGTCACCGAAGCCGTTGCAGGCCGTGATCTTCTCGGTGGTCAGCGAGACCAGGAGGTAGAACGTCGCGACGACGAGGGCGATCGGCAGGTCGGTCCGCCGCGGCAGGACTTCGAGATCGCTGCGCGACGCGCCACCTCCGCTCATCGGCCGGCGAAGATACCACGCCGCGTCAGTGGAAGACGCGCTCCGCGGCCGTCGCGATATGCTTCGCGATGGCGAGCGACGCGGTCGCCGCCGGGGAGGGCGCGTTGAGCACGTGCAGCATCCCCGCGCCCTCGACGAAGCGGAAGTCGTCGACGAGCGTGCCGTCCGGCAGGACCGCCTGCGCGCGCACGCCCGCGCGGCCGGGCACGAGGTCCTCGGACCGCACGTCGGGCACGAGCTCCCGCACCGCGCGCACGAACGCCGGCTTCGACAGCGAGCGGTGCATCTCGAACACCGCGGTCTTCATGTGGCGGCTCGCCATCTGCCAGAAGCCGCGGAAGCCGAGCAGCTCCATCATGTCGTCGAGCGAGAAGTCGCTCTTCGTGTAGCCCTCGCGCTTCCACGCGAGCACGGCGTTCGGGCCCGCCTCGACCTGCCCGTCGGGCGCCCGCGTGAGGTGGACGCCGAGGAAGGGGAAGCGCGGATCGGGGACCGGGTAGATGAGGTTCTTGCAGAGCGAGCGCCGCCCCTCGACGAGGTCGTAGTACTCGCCGCGGAAGGGGATGATCGTGAGGTCGGGATCGGCGCCGGCCATGCGCGCGATGCGGTCGCACTGGAGGCCCGCGCAGTTGACCAGGTTGCCCGCGCGGATCTCGTCGTCCTTGGTGCGCAGGATGAAGTCGTGGCCGTCGCGCGCGATCGCCTCGACGCGCGCGCCCTTCTTCACCTCGCCGCCGCGCTCGACGACGAGCTTCGCCAGCGTGCGAAGGACGTCGCGGAACTTCACGATGCCGGTCTCCTTCACGAACAGGCCGGCGAGGCACGAGACGTGGGGCTCGTGCTCCTCGATCTCCTCGGCGCTCATGCGGACCGGCTCGAGCCCGTTGGCGCGGCCCCGGCGTTCGAGCTCGTCGAGCATGCGGACGAGCTCGGGGCGCGTCGCGACGATCACCTTCCCGCAGCGCTCGTGCGCGATGCCGTGCTCTTCGCAGAATGCGAACATCGCCTCGCGGCCCTCGGCGCAGAGGCGCGCCTTGAACGACCCGGGCTTGTAGTAGATGCCCGAGTGGATCACGCCGCTGTTGCGGCCGGTCTGGTGCTCGCCGAGCTCGGTCTCGGCCTCGAGGACGACGACCCGGCGGTCGCGCGACAGGAGCTCCGCGGCCGTCGCCATGCCCACGATCCCGCCGCCGATGACCGCAACATCTCCAAACACGGCGGAGCAGCCTAGCAGAGACCTGCCCATGCTAAGTCTGCCACGTGCTCCGCGTGCTTCGGCTCCTCGCGATCGGCCTCGTCGTGGGCGCGATCGCGTGGTGGCCGATGCTGCTGACGTCGAACGGGCCGACGAGCGACGGGCGCTACGTCTACTACCAGTTCGAGATCGCGAAGGCGGCCATCCACCACTACGGGGAAGCGCCGCTGTGGAACCCGTTCGACTGCAAGGGCATCCCGATGTGGGATCACCCGGAGGCGATGGTCATCTCGCCCTTCTTCCTCGTGCTCTTGCCGTTCGGCACGACGGCGGCGCTCCAGATCTGGCAGCTCCTCCACATCGCCATCGGGTTCACGGGGATGTGGCTGCTCTTGCGCGGCGAGCTCGCGGCGTCACGGACGGCGGCGTTCGCGTCGTCGACCCTCTACGTGGTCTACGCCGGCGCGGCGGCGCAGTACGCGGGCCTGCACGCGACGTTGATGTCGTTCTTCTACTTGCCGGTGCTGCTCCTGCTCTGGAGGCGGGCGGAGCGCGATCTCCGCGCGGCGCTCGGCATGGGCGCGGTGGTCGCGCTGATGTTCTACGACGGCGCGACCTATCCGCTGCCGTACTGCGCGCTCGTGCTCCTCGCGGAGACGGCGACGCGCGCATGGCCGCTCGCGCGGCTGCGGCGCATCGCGGCGCGCGGGGCGATCGTGGTGGCGACCGCCGCGGGCCTGGCGGCCGCGAGGCTCCTGCCGGTCGCCGAGCGTCTCACGCAGCATGCGCGCGACATCCCGAAGGACGTCGATCACCTCCTCCACTCGCGCACGCTCTGGCGCATGCTGACGTGGCGCGAGCCGGAGGGCTTCACCATCGTGCCCGATCAGCAGTACTGGTGGCACGAGTACATCGTGTACCTCGGCATCGCGGGCGTGATCGTCGGCGCGGTGGGCCTGGCGTTCGCGTGGCGGGGGCAGCGCTGGACGGTGATCACCGCGCTCGCCACGTTCGCGCTGATGGCGGGGCACTTCGCGGCCTGGGCGCCGTGGACGCTGCTCCAGGCGCACGTCTTCCCCTTCGGATCGCTCCGGGTGCCGTCGCGCTTCCGCCATGCCCTGATCGTCTTCGTCTGCGCGTGGATCGCGCTCGCCATCGATCGCGCGGCCGCCTGGGTGCGCGAGCGGGGGCTCGGCGACAAGGTCGCGCGCGGTGCGCGCATCGCCCTCTTGGCGCTCGCCGGGATCGCCGTCGCCGACACGGCGGCGCTCGGCATGACCATCGTTCGCCACCGTTACCAGGGCGAGGCGCCGAAGCCCGAAGCGGCGTCGGCTCGGTTCTACTACGGCGGCGAGGGCCTCGCGCCCGACTGGATGAACCAGCCGAGCCAGAACCGCGCGTGGCTCGGTTGCCGGGCGTACTTCCCCTCGCACGAGCAAGCGGCCCTCTGGGAAGGGGACGTCCCGCAGGCGCGCGCCGCCGACGACGCGGTCACCGTCGTGTCCGCGTCGCGCACGAACAACGCGTTCGCGCTCGTGGTCGATGCCTCGCGTGCGGGGCGCGTCGTGCTCAACAGCGCCTACGACAAGCACTTCCACACGAACGTCGGCGAGACTCGGAACCACGCCGACGTCCTCGCCGTCGACGTCCCCGCCGGGCACCACGAGATCCGCGTCTGGTACTGGCCCCGGTTGCTCTCGCTCGGTCTCGTGATCTCCGCCGTGAGCGCGGCGGTCACCGCATGGCTCTTCGTCGTGCTCGAGAGGCGCGCGCGCAAGCGCCCGGCGACCGCGGGCGAGTGAGCGGTCACGCCACCGGCGGCGCGCCGGACTCGCGCTTCAGGCTCAGGTACGCGAACGCGCCGAGGAGGCACGGCGCGATCTGACCGATGATGAACACGTTGAACACGTTCGCGCCGCCCGTCAGGCCGATGGCGGCGAACAGCTTGTCGAACGCGACGTGCCCGACGCCCATGCCCGCCGGCGAGATCGGCAGCACGATGGTGAGGAGGCCGAGCGGGAACACCGTGGCGATGGTCGAGTACGACGCGTCCTGACCGCTCACCGCGCCGGTGAGCAGCGTGAAGTAGCCCATCACCGCCGCGTGGTAGATCATCGCGACGCCGAGCGCGCCGGCGAGCGCCCGCGGGCGGGCCGACATCAGGCGGAGCGCGGCGACGAGCTGGCCGAGGAGCTTCGCGATGCGCGAGGTGCCGCCGAGGATCCGCTCGATCTTGTCGCCGTGCGTCTTCATCACGAGGACGAGGGCTGCCGGACCGAGCACCGTCGCGGCGCCGAGGAGCCCGACGAGCGCCGCCATCGGGCGGAGGAGCGGATCGTTCCACAGCCGCGGACCGCGCGCGACGGTCACCACCATCGCCATCACCGCGAGCCCGCCGAGGCCGAGCAGGCGATCGGCGAACACGGTGAGGAAGATGCCGGTGCGCTTCTCGGGCTCGGCGTCGCGCGCCACGTAGAGCGCCTTGAGGACGTCGCCGCCGACGTTGCCCGGGACGACGACGTTGAAGAACACCGCCGTGAGCTGGAGCTGCATGAGGCGCCCGAACGACGGACGCACGCCCGCGAGGCGGAGGAGGATGCCCCAGCGGATCCCGTTCATCACGATGCCGAAGGCGAACGTGCCGAGCGTCGCGGCGAGCAGGGCAGGGCGATCGACGAGGACGCGGAGCTTTCCGAAGTCGAGCGCGCCGCCGCGCACGAGCCAGGTGACGAG
Source organism: Labilithrix sp. (assembly GCA_039809525.1). Classification (GTDB taxonomy): domain Bacteria; phylum Myxococcota_A; class Polyangia; order Polyangiales; family Polyangiaceae; genus Labilithrix. The sequence continues at coordinate 20,905 of JBDHVD010000017.1, forward strand.
GGCGGCCGCGAGCGCGACCTTGAACGCGAAGAGGAGTGCGTTCTTCGCGCGAGGCGTCACTCCTTCGGTCCTTCGTTGTATCCGCGCGGGCGGTACTTCGGATCGACGCCGTTGTGCTCCTCGCCGTGCTCGAGGATGTCGTTGGTGAGGAACTCGACCCACGAGCCGTTGAACACCGCCTCGTCCTTGAGCTGCACGAGCTCCTCGCGCACGGGCGACCCTTCGGCGAGCATCTTCTCGTCCCAGAGGCACTGCATCGCGAGCGCGACGAGGTTCACGTCGTTCGGCGCGCGGCGGAAGCCGTTCTTGTAGTGCGGCCACGCCTCTTCGGCGCGGTGCAGGCGGCAGAGCGTGTCGCCGTAGTAGATGCTGGCCATCGCCCACTCGGGCGCGAGCTTCAGCGCCTCGCCGTTGGCCGCGAGGCGTGCGTTCAGATCGCCGCGCGCGCCCTTCATGACCGAGTAGTTGAGGTGCGCCTTCGCGCTGCGCGGCACGGCCTTGCGCGTCGCGTCCCAGAAGACGAGATCGTCGGTGTAGTCGTTCGCGTGCATCCGCGCGGCGAACGCCTGGAAGCCGAAGAACGCGACGATGAGGCCGATCACCACCTTGCGCTTCGTGCCGCTCGCGTAGGTGTCGAGCAGCTTGGTGAAGAGCATGGCGAGCAGGAGGCTCGATCCGATCACCGGCGTGTACCAGAAGCGCTCCGCCCGCACGGTGGGGAGGAGCACCGGCACGTTCGAGACCGGGAAGTAGGAGACCACGATCCACAGCATCGCCGCGCCGGCGAGCGGACGGAGATCGATCGCGGGAGTCTCGCCGGCCGCGCGCGCGCGGCGCCACTTCAGGTAGGCCGCGATGCCGAACCAGAGCGTGAGCACGAACGGCAGGATCATCCCGAGCGCGCCGAGGACGATCTCCGGGGTGAGCAGCTTCGTCGGCGCGGGCTCCTGCGGCGAGGAGTAGTCGCCGGAGAGCGTCCACGGGAAGACGACCTGCATCAGCCCGCGGAAGTAGACGCGCAGCGCGCCGCCGACCCGGATGAGCGGCTCGGTGTTCACCAGCGGGTTGTTCAGCGGATCCTTCGGGAGCGACGGCTGCGCGTACCAGCGGAGGATCGCGGCGAACGTCCGTCCCGCGAGGCCCTTGTGCGCGTTGGCGTCGACCGAGAGCTCGGCGGGCACGCCGGTGGGGAACAGGCGCCGCCGTGCCTCGACGTAGAGCACGAACGCGAGCGCGGAGACGACGAACGCGACGATCGCGCGCGCCCAGCGCCGCGGCTTGTCGGGGTGCGTGGTCGGCGCCACGAGCAGCGCGGTCACCGGAACGAGCGGCACGCAGCAGAGCGCGCTCTCCTTCGAGTAGAGGCCGAACAGCGTGCCGAGGAACACGCCGAGCGCCATCCACGGCATCCGCAGGGTGAGCGCGAGCAGGGCGAGGAGCGCGCCGGTCGCGCCGAGGACGTCCGCGATGCCGACGACGCCGCTGACCGCCTCGGTGAGGACGCCCGAGGCGGTGAAGGCCGCGCCCGCCAGCCACGCGGTGCCGCGGCGCTTGGTGAAGTGGAAGGCGATGACGCACACGAGCGCGCCGTTCACGCCGTGGAGGAGCACGTTCACCCAGTGGTGGATGAACGGCGTGTCGCGCAGGCCGAGCGCCCAGAGCGCGCGCCACACGAGGTCGGGGATCGGGCGGTACGAGCCGATGCTCCGCTCGGGGCCGAGCCCCCAGAAGTCGCGCTTGAAGGCGTCGAGCCAGCCGAACTTCGGATGCGCCTCGGCGACGCTGCGCACGTAGGGGTTCGCGAGCAGCGCCTCCTGCTCGTCGAAGATGAAGTTCGTGCGCGGATGCCGCGTGAACAGCAGCATCGAGAGGAGGCAGTAGGGGACGAGCGCGACCCAGAAGCTCGGATCGTCGCCGAGGAAGAAGTCGCGCACCCAGCTGCGTACGCCCGCGAGGAACCTCGGGCGTGCTCGGGGCTGCTCTTCGTGCGCGACGTCCTGCAGCAACGCGTCCTCTTACTTCGCGAGCTCGGCGACGATCGCCGGAGGGGCCGGCGGCTCGGTGTCGGGGATGATCCAGTTGTCGCCCCACAGGTGCGCGCCGCCGTCGATGTACCAGCACTCGCCGGTCACGAAGTACGCGGCGTCGCACGCGAGGTACAGGATCAGCTGCGCGACCTCGCCGGCGCTCGCGAGCCGCTTCATCGGCGTCTTCTGGCGGCTCGCCTCGACCAGCTCCGGCGGATACTGATCGGTGCCCGTCGTGCGGATGATGCCGGGCGCGATCGCGTTCACCTGGATGTTGTGGTGCACCCACTCGATGGCGAGCGTCTTCGTCATGTTCTCGACGCCCGCGCGCGCGGCGCCGGTGTGGATCATGCCGGGGAAGCCGCGCGCGATGTTCGCGATGACGTTCACGATGCGCCCGCGCCGCCCCGGGATGAGGTGCTTGTTCGCCACCGCCTGGGTCATGAAGAACGTGCCGTTCAGGTTGTTCCGGATGACCGCCTCCCAGCCCTTGGGCGAGAGCGAGTCGGCCATCGTCGGGAACTGACCGCCGGCGTTGTTGACCAGGACGCTCGCGGTGCCGAGGTTCGTCTTCACCCCGTCGACGAACGCGGCGACCTGCTCGACGTCGCGGATGTCGCATTCGGACGACCAGACCTCGATCCCGCGCGCACGGAGCTGATTCGAAGCCGCCTCGAGCTTCTCCTTCTTGCGCCCGCAGATGGCGACGCGCGCGCCGAGCTCGCCGAGCCCCATCGCGGTCGAGAGTCCGATGCCGCTGCCGCCGCCGGTGACGATCGCGACCTGTCCGTCGAACAGGCCCGGCCGAAAGATGGTCGTCATGACGCGAGCCGCACGCCTTCGGCGTCCATGAGGAGCGTTCGGCCGCACGAGCAGCTGCCCTTGCCCTCCGACTCGTCGATCTGCACCTTGCGCCCGCACGAGCAGACCCAGCCGGCGATGCGCGCGGGGTTGCCGAGGACGAGCGCGTGGTCGGGGACGTCGTGCGTGACGACCGCGCCCGATCCGACCATCGCCCATTTGCCGATGGTGACGCCGCACACGATGGTGGAGTTCGCGCCGAGCGCCGCGCCGGTCTTCACCAGCGTCTTCGACACCTTCCAGTCGTCGGGGCCCTTCGGCGAGAAGTCGGGATTGACCGCGCGCGGGATCTTGTCGTTCGTGAAGCAGACGTGCGGGCCGCAGAACACGCCGTCCTCGATGGTGACGCCGAGGTACACGGAGACGTTGTTCATCAGCTTGCACTGATCGCCGATGACCACGTCGGGGTCGACGTAGACGTTCTTGCCGATGAGGCAGTTCTTCCCGATCCGCACGTTCTCGCGGATCTGGACGAACAGCCAGATCTGCGTGCCGTCGCCGATCTGGGCCTTCTCGTGGACGACGGAGCTCGGGTGGATGCGCGCGGCCATTTCGGCCGGGAGCATAGTCACGATCGCTGCGTATTTTCCACAGTTGGCAGCCTCGATCGACGCGACCGGACCGCCTCGCGCGCGAGCTCGTCGGCGCGCTCGTTCAGGGGTACGCCCGCGTGGCCGGGCACGTAGACGAGACGCCAGGTCGGGCGCGCGGAGAGCGCCTTCTTCACGTTCGCGACGAGGCCCTGGTTGGCCTTCGCCTTCCACCCCTTCGTGAGGACGCCGATCGAGTACTGGCTGTCGGTGTGGAGCACCGCGGTCGCGGCCGAGGGCACGACCTCGGCGGCGCGCAGGATCGCGGTCAGCTCGGCGATGTTGTTCGTCGCCTCTCCGAGGTACTCGAACCCCTCGGCGATCTTTCCGTCCGGCGCGACGAGCACGATGCCGAGCCCCGCCGGTCCCGGATTGCCCGAGCACGCGCCGTCGGCGTAGACGGTCCATGCGTCCTTCGGGACGGGCGCGATCGCCGCCGCGCTCGTCTTCTTCTTCTCGGCCTTCTGTTCCGTCTTCGACGGGACCTTCTCGCCGGGCACGCACGCGTCGTCGGGGAGGATCGCCTCGCCGGGGACGAGCTCGAGGTTCCGGACGCCGGCCTGGTAGGCGCGGCCGTCGTTCGGCTTGTAGCGGATCTCCACGCGGCCCCCCTCGGACGCGAACGAGCCGTCCGCGTTCACCTTCGCGAGAACGCGCTGTCCACGGAGGATCGCCTTCGCCCAGGGCACGGGATGACGGTTATCACAGCCGCGGCGCCCTGCGCACGTGCCGCATCCAATCTTCGAGCCGCCTGCGCTATACCCGGGACGATGGCCGACAGCCCGAACCGACCGCGCCCTGTTGTGCTCATGATCCTCGACGGCTTCGGCGAGCGCGCCGAGGCCGATGCGAACGCGGTACGCCTCGCGAAGACGCCGGCGCTCGACGCGATCTACGCGAAGTACCCGCACGGCCTCATCGGTACGAGCGGACCGGACGTCGGTCTGCCGCCCGGCCAGATGGGCAACAGCGAGGTCGGGCACCTCAACTTCGGCGCCGGCCGCATCGCGCTGATGGACATCATGCGCATCGACAACGCGGTGGCCGATCACTCGATCCACGACAACCCGGTGATCGCGCGCGTGATGGACGCGGCGAAGGACGCGGGCGGCCGCCTGCACCTGTTCGGCCTGGTCAGCGACGGCGGCGTGCACAGCCACATCAACCAGCTCTTCGCGCTGATCGACGGCGCGCACGCGCGCGGCGTCTCGGTCGTCGTGCACGCGTTCCTCGACGGACGCGACGTGCAGCCCGGCACCGCGCCCGGCTACCTCGAGCAGCTCGAGCGGCACCTCGCCGGCAAGGGCGTCATCGGCACCGTGAGCGGCCGCTACTGGGCGATGGACCGCGACAACCGCTGGGACCGCGTGGAGAAGGCCTACCAGGCGATCGTCCACGCCGAGGGACCGAAGGCGGAGAGCGCCGTCCTCGGCACGAAGGCGAGCATCGCCGCGGGCAAGACCGACGAGTTCGTCGAGCCGTTCGTGGTCGACGGCTACGCCGGCGTCGACGGCACGAAGGACACGGGCCTCCACTTCAACTTCCGTCCCGATCGCGCGCGCGAGCTGACGCGCGCCCTCGCGACCCACGGGTTCACCGGCTTCACCCGCGAGGCGAAGGCTCCGTTCCGCACCTACGCGTGCATGACGACCTACGACTCGAAGCTCGGGCTGCCGATCGCGTTCCCCAAGGAGACGTACCCGGACATCTTCCCCGAGGTCATCGCGAAGGCCGGCCTCACGCAGTTCCGCTGCGCCGAGACCGAGAAGTATGCGCACGTGACGTACTTCTTCAACGGCGGCCGTGAGGAGCCGTTCGCGGGCGAGAAGCGCACGATGATCCCGTCGCCCAAGGACGTCCCGACCTACGACAAGAAGCCGGAGATGGCGGCGGTCGGCGTCGCCGACGCGGTCGTGAAGGCGATCGACAGCGGGGGCTTCGACTTCGTCGTCGTGAACTTCGCCAACCCGGACATGGTCGGCCACACCGGCGTGCTCGGCGCCGCGGTCGAGGCGGTCGAGGTCGTCGACCAGGGCATCGGTCGCATCGCGGACGCGGTCCGCCGCCAGGGCGGTGCGCTCTTCATCACCGCCGATCACGGCAACTGCGAGCAGATGATCGATCCGAAGACCGGCGAGCCGCACACCGCGCACACCCTCAATCCGGTGCCGTTCATCTACGTGAACGACGCGGACACGGGCCGCAAGATCCGCAGCGGCGGACGCATCTGCGACGTCGCGCCGACGATGCTCGAGCTGATGGGCCTGCCGATCCCCGCGGCGATGACGGGCAAGTCGCTCTTCCAGCACTGATCGAGCGGGGCGATGAGCGAGATCCGCTTCGGCTCGTACCGCGTCGAGGAGACGCTCGGGTCGGGCGCGCTCGCCACCATCTACAAGGCGGTGCAGGAGCCGCTCGGCCGCGTCGTCGCGCTGAAGGCGCTCAAGACGCAGATCGCGCCGGCCTCGTCGTTCGGCGAGCAGCTCGAGCGCGAGGCGAAGGTGCTCGCCGATCTGCTCCACCCCAACGTCGTCCTGCTGCTCGACTCGGGACGCTCGCCGTCGGGGCGCCCGCACCTCGTGCTCGAGTACGTCGACGGCCCGTCGCTCGACAAGGTCCTCGCGAAGAAGAAGAAGCTCTCGATCGAGGCCGCGCTCGCGATCGCCTGCGGGATCTGCGCCGCGCTCGATCACGTGCACGAGCGCGGCGTCGTGCATCGCGACGTGAAGCCGTCGAACGTCCTCCTCTCGCGCGCGGGCGTGGTGAAGCTGATCGACTTCGGCATCGCGCAGCGCACGCGCACCGCGAGCATCAGCGACGCGCTCACCGAGGGCATCACCCCGTCGGGCCGCATGGCGCCCGAGCCGCTCAAGGACGCGTTCGGCACGCCGGCGTACATGTCCCCGGAGCAGATCCTCGGCGACTTCGTGGACGGCCGGAGCGATCTGTTCTCGCTCGGCGTCGTGCTCTACCAGATGCTCAGCGGCTCGCGGCCGTTCGAGGGCAGCGCGAAGGGCGTTCGTCGCGACGCGGCCGCGCCCCTGCGCGAGCGCGCGCCGAACGTGCCGCGTCCCGTCGAACGCATCGTGATGCGCCTGCTCGAGAAGGCGCCGCAGGACCGCTATCCGACGGCCTCGGCGGTGCTCGAGCGGCTCTACGCGCAGCTCCGCGCGCACACGCGCGAGGACCCGGCGGCGATCGTGCGCACCGCGCTCGCGGAGGGCGGCTTCATCCCGCGCGAGGGCAAGCGCACGGGCGCGGCGCGCATGCGCTCGCCGCTCGGAGGCGTCGGGCTCCTCCGCGCGTGCGCTGGGCTCTTCGCCGTGCTCGTCGCGTTCGCCATCGGCGTGGTGGCGATCGAGGGCACGTCGTGGTCGGCGAACGACGGCCGCCGCGCGGGCGAACGCGCGCTCGAGCTGGTGCCCGATCACGGCGGCGGGCTCCGCGTGGTGGCGACGCCGTGGGCGCACGTGAAGGTGGACGGCCAGCAGGTCGAGACGACGCCGTTCGCGCGCGCGATCCCGCTCCCGGTGGGCAAGCACTTCGTCACCCTGGTGCACCCCGACGGTCCGCCGGTCGAGCGCGAGGTGACCATCGCTCCCGGCGAGATCGTCTCGCTCGAGGTGACGATGCCCATGAACCTCGAAGACGCGGGAGCCGACGCCCGATGAACCGAGCCGCCCTCGCCGCCGTTGCCCTCGCTTGCGGCTCGGCCCTCGTGGCGACCGATGCCGCCGCGTTCACCCATGTCGTGTCGCAGGGCGAGACGCTCGCGCAGATCGCGATCAAGGTCTACGGCACCCCGCGCTTCGAGACGGCGATCGCCGGCGCCAACGCGCTCGACACCCACGGAGGCAGCGCGATCGTCGCCGGGCAGCCGATCGAGATCCCCGCGCCCGCGCACCACCGCGTGCAGGAGGGCGAGACGTGGTTCGGCATCGCGCGCGTCTTCCTCGGCGACAACCGGCGCGGCGAGGTCCTCGCGCGCGCGAACTCCGCGGTCGCGTGGGTGCCGCCGGTCGCGAACCAGGAGATCGAGATCCCCGCCGTCGTCGCCCACATCGCGGCCGAGAACGAGACGATGGCCGGCCTCGCGCAGCGCTACCTCGGCGATCCGAACAAGGCGTGGGTGCTCGACGCGTACAACTTCCGGAAGGGCGATCAGAAGCTCCTCCGCGGTGACATCGTGCTCGTCCCGCTCCTCGATCTCGCGCTCACCGAAGAGGGGAAGAAGGAGGCGCGCGCCGCGGCGGAGCGGACGCGCAGCGAGGGCGGCGGCCAGGCGTACGATGCGCAGCGCCGGGCGGAGGCCGACATCCCTCCGCTCCTCTCCGACGTGCACGCGGGCCGCTACGTCGACGCGGTGGCGAAGGGCAACCGCCTCCTCGGCTCGGGCGAGCTCACGAAGCCCCAGCTCGCGAGCATCCACCGGGCCCTGCTCGAGGCCTACGTGGCGCTCGAGGCGCCGGGTCTGGCCGCGGGATCGTGCGCGGCCTGGAAGGCGAATTCCGGCGGCGAAGTCCGCCTCGACCCACGCAGCACCTCACCGAAGATCCGGGCGGCCTGCGGAGCGAGGTAAGATCAGCGCGTGCCCGAAGCCGCCGGAAAGATCATCGCCGACCAGTACGAGGTGCTCGGCGTCCTCGGCGAGGGCGGCACCGGCATCGTGTACGACGCCCGGCGTCGCGGCGACGGCGCCTCCGTCGCGCTCAAGGTGATGCACGCGACCCTCGCGGGCGATCAGCAGATCCGCGGTCGCTTCCGGCGCGAGGCCGCCATCCTCCGCCGCCTCGAGGGGCCGCACATCTGCCCGATCCTCGACTCCGGCGAGGTCCCGGGGGAGGAGGCGGGCACGACCCTCCTCTACATGGCGCTCCCCAAGCTCGACGGCTCGTCGCTCGAGCGCGTGCTCCGCACGGAGCAACCCATCCCGCTCGAGCGCGGCCTCGACATCATGCTCGGCGTCTGCGAAGCGCTCAAGTCGGCGCACGCGCAGGGCGTGATCCATCGCGATCTCAAGCCGGCGAACGTCATCCTCGAGAAGGGCGACAGCGTCGTCGTCGTCGACTTCGGCATGGCGAAGATCGTCACCGGCGGCGGCACCGGCACGACGAACCTCACGACGCACAACATGGTGTTCGGCACGCCCGAGTACATGTCGCCGGAGCAGGCGAAGGGCGACGAGCTCGACGCGCGTTGCGACGTCTACGCGGCGGGCGTCATGCTCTACGAGATCCTCACCGGCGCGCCGCCGTTCACCGGGGCGACGCCGCTCAGCGTGCTCACCGCGCACCTGACGAGCGATCTCGATCCGCCGACCCAGCGCGCCCCCGCCGGCCGCGTCACGCCTGCGCTCGAGGCGGTCGTCCTCCACGCGCTCGCGCGCGATCGCGACCGGCGCTATCCGTCGGCCGCCGCGCTCGGCGCCGCGATCGTCCACGCGCGCGCGATGCCCGACGACCTCGAGTCCGTTCGCCCCGAGGCGTTCGCCACGATGCCGAGCGGCTCGCTCCCGTTCGCGGCCACGGTCCCCGGCGTGCCGAGCAACGTGCCGAGCACGGTCCCGAGCCGCGCGAAGGTCGTCGTGAACGAGATCAAGGCGCCGTCGCGGCCGCCCTCGAATGCGCCTCCGCCCCGCGCGTCGTCGCGCCCGGCCCCGCCGCCTCCGCCGAGCTCGCGTGCATGGATCGCGGTCTGGGTGCTCGTCCTCGCCGCGAGCGTCGGCGCCGGCGTCTGGTTCGCGCTGCGCTGACGCGCGAGCTAGTCGGCGGGGTCGCCTGGGCCGAGCGAGTCGAGGCGGACGCGCGCGAGGTTCGGCACGAAGCGGCCGCCGATGGCGTTCGTGGTCCCGATGAAGACCTCGTTGCAGGTGATGGCGACGGGCGCCTGCCAGTGGTGCGTGGCGTCGTCGAGCAGGCGCCATGTCCGTCCGTCTGAGAGGCGCGTGATCCGCAGACCGTCCTTACCCGGGCTGATTGCGGTACGCGCCGCGTACCCGCAGCCAACGATATTCGGTGCTGTCCCGAGCCCACCCTCGTCGGCCGACGAAACTCTTCGCTTCTGAACTTCGCTCTGCTTGGTCGCGTACGGAGCCGCCATCAGATCGTACTTGGCGAACGGAGTGCCGCTTTCGGTTCTCCCTGTCGCTTCGACCCAGACCAAGTCGACGCCGTCGGTTCCGGCGTCGCTTGCGTAGTGCGATACGTCGTTTCCGTACGAGATCAGATCCTGAACGCCCGTCGTCGGCGTCCACACCATCACGCGCCCGTAGGTCAGATTGCGGACGCTCAGCAACAGCGCGTCTTGTTGGAACATCGACCGGCCGAATTGCCCTGGCGCGTTGACTGCGAGCTTCTCCACGACGGCCCCGCTCCAGTCGCGAACGGTCGGTCCCCCCGCGCCGTACTCGAAGAAGGCGGTGCCGCCTGCGAAGTAGCCGCGTCCTCCGCCGCTTCCCTGATTGGGGTACGAGGCCAGGACACGTGCGACATCGTCGATGCCGCCCCCGACGGCTCCCCAGCGCGGAAACTCGAGCGAGGGCGTCTGTCTCGATGCGAGATACGTGACGTGCCCTTCGCGCACGCTTGCCTCGCCGATGTAACAGTTTCCCTCCGCCGGAGCGGCCATTGCGTGGTGCACTGGACCATCCGCTTCAGCGACGAGATCGTAGTAGCGCGACGCGAACGTCCGATGGATCCCGAGCAGCACGTGACCGGCCGGATCCACGTAGCCGCTGCGCGTGAAACCAAATGCTCCCGTGTCGGGCGCTTGCCATTCCGCCTTCATGTGCTGGCAGTCGAGGCCTGCGGGCAAGGGAGCGATGCACGGCTCCCAAACGATGGGCGGGGGCATCTTCTCGGGGCTCGGTGCGGAGTAGAACCTGCAGTCGTAATCGGGGTCGAAGTCGACGCGCAGCCAGCCGTTCTCGTCGTAAGTCGGTCCGCTGTCCGCGTCGGGCGGAGGCACGTCGGAGTCGCTTCGACTCCCCTCGCGCGGAGCATCGGGCGGTCCGGCGTCGCCATCGACCGGCGCGGCCGCCGGCGCATCGGAGCAGCCGCCGTGCGCGACGAGCGCCGGTCCGATGCCGGCGAGCGCGACAAGGAGGAGCCGCTTCACCGCAGCATCTCGCCGAGCTGCGTCGCTGTCCCCGCTCCCGCCATTGCTCGAAGTCTAGCTCGCGGCGTCTCGTGCCGCCCACGCAGCGGGCAGCTCCCAGGGCGTGCGCCGCCACGAGGACGCCGGCGTGAGCGAGGCCGCGACCTCGCGCGGCGAGAGCGGGCGCGGCTCGCCGGAGACGAGGCCGAGCCCGGTCGCGAGCGCGCCGATCACGTCCTCGCGCGAGAAGCCGCGCGCTCGGAGCTCGCGGATCGTCGCGCCGCGCGTGCGCTTCGCGAGGCGATCGCCGCCGGGCGCGACGACGAGCGGGACGTGCGCGTAGCGCGGGACGTCCGCTTCGCCGTAGCCGAGGAGGCGCATGAGCAGGATCTGCCGCGCGGTCGACGCGAGCAGATCGTCGGCGCGGACGACGTCGGTGATGCGCATCGCCGCGTCGTCGAGCGCGACCACGAGCTGGTAGGCGAACACGTCGTCGCCCCGGCGGAGCACGAAGTCGCCGACCTCGCGATCGACGCGCTGGACGACGCGCCCTCGGACGGCGTCGTCGAACGCGATCTCGGCGCCGGCGGGGACGCGGAGGCGAATCGCGGGCGCGCGCTTCATCTCGCGGTCGCGCGGGGCGTCGCGGCACGTGCCCGGGTAGACGAGCTCCTCGCCCGCGTGGGGCGCGCTCGCGGCGCGGGCGATCTCGGCGCGCGAGCAGTCGCACGGGTACGTGAGGCCGGCGGCGTCGAGCTTCGCGAGCGCGTCCTCGTAGAGCGCGAGGCGCTCGGACTGGACGAACGGGCCCTCGTCCCAGTCGAGGCCGAGCCACGCGAGGTCCTCCTCGATGCGTGCGGCGCTGCCGGCGACCACGCGCGGCGTGTCGATGTCCTCGACCCGGAGGACGGTGGCGCCGCCGTGATGACGCGCGAGCGCCCACGACGCGAGCGCGGTCCACGCCCCGCCGGCGTGGAGGTCGCCCGTGGGCGACGGCGCGAACCGCGTGCGGATCACGTCGCCGGGCGCAGGAGGAGCAGCGCGAACCAGCGAGCGGGATCGGACCACGCGTCGGCGAGCACGAGGCCCGCGCGCTGCGCGAGGCGTGCCGCCGAGGGCAGGTCGTACTTGTACGAGCGCTCGGTGCGGAGCGACTCGCCGTGCTCGAACACGAAGCGCGTCCCCGCGACGGTGACCGTCTGCCGGCGCTTGCTCACCAGGTGCATCTCCACGCGACCGTGCACCGGATCGTACAGCGCATGGTGGTCGAACGCATCGATCGCGAAGTCGGCGCCGAGCTCCCGGTTCATCCGGACGAGGAGGTTCTTGTTGAAGTCGGCGGTGACGCCCTGCGCGTCGTTGTATGCTGCATGGATCGTGGCGGGCGTCTTCTTCAGGTCGACGCCGAGCAGCACGGCGCCGTCCTTGCCCGCGAGCTTGCGGAAGCGGGCGAGGAGGCGCTCGGCCTCCTCCGGATCGAAGTTGCCGATCGTCGAGCCGGGGAAGAAGACGAGCGTCGAGACGCCCGGAGAGGCCGCGGGCAGGCGCACGTCCGATGCGAAGTCGGCGGCGATCGGCGCGACGTCGAGCCAGGGGAGGGCCGCGCGCATCGCGGTCGCGCTCTCGTGGAGGAACTCGCGCGCGATGTCGACGGGGACGTACGACGTGCAGCGCTCCGGACCGAGCGCGGACAACAGGAGCCGCGTCTTCGCCCCGCTCCCGGCGCCGGGCTCGACCACCCGGACGCGCGCCGGGACGCGCCGCGCCATCTCGCCCGCGTGCTTCTCGAGGATGCTGCGCTCGGTACGCGTGACGTAGTACTCGGGCAGATCGCAGATCGCGTCGAAGAGGATCGAGCCGGCGTGATCGTAGAAGTACTTCGGCGAGAGCCGCTTCGGCCGCTCCGAGAGCCCCGCGAGCACGTCCGCGAGGAACGTGCGATCGGCCCGCATCGCGAGGTTGGGTTTTCCGAGCGAGTGTTCGTGCAGCGTCATGCGTCCCTCGCGAGGCGGATGCCGGAGAACTGCCACTGCGCGCCGGGGGGGAAGAAGTTGCGGTAGGTGACGCGGACGTGATCGCGCGGCGTGACGCACGACCCGCCGCGGAGGACGAGCTGGCTCACCATGAACTTGCCGTTGTATTCGCCGAACGCGCCCTCGAGCGGGCGGAAGCCGGGATAGGGCGCGTACGCGCTCGCGGTCCACTCCCAGACGTCGCCGAGCATCTGCGCGAGCCCCGGTCCCGACGCCGCGGGTCGAGGGTGGAACGCCTGGTCGTCGGAGAAGGCGCCGTCGCGCGCGCGGTCGTGGTGCGCCGCCACGATCTCCCATTCGGCCTCGGTCGGCAGCCGCGCGCCGGCCCAGCGGGCATAGGCATCGGCCTCGTAATACGTCACGTGACACACCGGCTCGGAGCCGCGGAGCGGGCGCGCGCCGTCGAGGGTGAAGATGCGATCGTCGTCGAGCCAGTAGAGCGGCGCGGTCGCGCCGTTCGCCTGCACCCACGCCCAGCCGTCGGAGAGCCACAGCTCCGGCCGGCGATAGCCGCCGTCGTCGATGAACGCGCGGTACTCGGCGCACGTCACCGTGCGGTTCGCGAGCGCGAACGGACGCACGAGGACGTCGTGACGCGGCCGCTCGTTGTCGAACGCGAACCCGCCGCCTGCGTCACCGATGCTCACGATCCCGCCTTGCTCCTCGTGCCAGTCGAGCTCCGATGCCGGCACGTCCGCGTCGGTTGCACGCGGCGCGCCACGGTAGGCAGGGAGGAGCGCGTTCGATCCGAAGAGGTGCTTGATGTCCGTGAGGAGCAGCTCCTGATGCTGCTGCTCGTGGTGCAGACCGAGCTCGAGGGCGGGCGCGAGCTCGGCGATCCGCGGCGAGCGCGCGAGGTCGCCGAGCCGCGCATCGACCGCGCGCCGGTACGCGACGACCTGCTCGACGGTCGGCCGCGTGAGCAGGCCGCGCCGCGGCCGCGGCTGACGCGGTCCGACGCTCTCGTAGTACGAGTTGAAGAGGTAATCGTAGGCGGGATCGACCGGCTCGATGCCGAGCGTGCGGAGCACGAAGCGCTCGAAGAACCACGTCGTGTGCGCGAGGTGCCACTTCGCCGGGCTCGCGTCGGGCATCGACTGCGCCACCCAGTCGTCGACCGCGAGCGGCTCGACGAGCTCCATCGTCGTGCGTCGCGTCTCGAGGACGCGCGTCACGAGCTCTTCGCGCCCGTCCATCTTGCGGGGATAGACGTCGTGTCGGTGACTGACAAGCCATTAATTGTCGCAGGGATTGGCGCTAAGGTTCGACGTCGAGCCATGCGGAGGAAAGCGCTCGCGATCGCACTCGCCGTGGCCCTCGTGCCCGTGATCCTCGGCGCGATCCTCTACCGGCCGTTCCCCTCGGATCGCACGCCCGAGGGCGCGTACGTCCGGATCGCACGCGATGTCGGCCGCGACCGACCCCGCGAGTTCTTCGCGTACCTCGAGGAGGAGGCGCAGTGGGCGTGCTTCACCATCCGCGACATGCGCGCGAAGGCCGTCGCGCGCATCGTGAAGAGCTACCCCGAGCCCCAGCGCACGCAGCTCCTCGTGCAGTACAAGCGCTTCGCGGAGGCCGCGGACGGCAGCGACGTGTTCGCCCTCCTCTACGAGGAGCGCGGATGGAGCAAGCGGCTGCGTCGCGACATGTCCGGCGTCGCGAAGGTCGACGTCGAGGGCGAGCGCGCGAGCGTGGTGACCGCGCGCGGTACGCGCTGGCCGTTCCGCAAGCGCCCGAACGGCATCTGGGGCCTCACGGTCTTCACCGCCGAGCTCGTGGCCGAGAGCGAGAAGGCCACGCGCGACCTCGCGGTGGTCGAGGCCGCCGCCGACGACTACGACCGCGCGGCGAAACCCTAGATCGCGACCAGCGCGGGGCGGATGACGGGCTTCGCGCGCTCGTAGGCGTCGGGCCATCCCGCGACCTCGCGCCAGCCCTGCTCGATCGCGGTCGTGAGGGTGAAGCCGGGGTTCGCCAGGTGCGGGCGCGCGAGCGCGCAGAGGTCCGCGCGGCCGGAGACGATGAGCGTGTTGATCTGATCGCCGGTCGAGATGCCGCCGACCGCGATGGTCGGGATCTTCGCCTCGTGCCGGACGAGATCGCTCCAGTAGGCCTGGTACATGCGCCCGTAGAACCTCGGGCGCGAATCCGGCGTGGTCATGCCGGCGGAGCAGTCGATCACGTCGCAGCCGCGCTCCTTCAGCGCGATCGCGAGCGCGACGACGTCCTCGTCGGTGACGCCGCCCGGCAGCCAGTCGGTCGCGGAGATGCGCACGCTGATCGGCTTGTTCTTCGGCCACGCCGCGCGCACCGCCTCGAACACCTCGAGGGGGTAGCGCATGCGGCCCTCGCGCGATCCGCCGTAGGCGTCCGTCCGCACGTTGGTGAGCGGCGAGAGGAAGCTCGCGAGCAGGTAGCCGTGGGCCATGTGGAGCTCGAGCAGGTCGAAGCCCGCCTCGTCGGCCCACTTCGTCGAGCGCACGTAGTCGGCCTTCACCGCGTCCATGCCGGCGCGGTCGATCTCCTTCGGCACCTGGCTGTCGGGGAAGTAGGGGATGGGCGATGCGCTGGTGACCGGCCAGTTGCCGCTGTCGAGCGGGCGGTCCGAGCCTTCCCACATCTTCTTGGTCGACGCCTTGCGCCCCGCGTGTCCGAGCTGCATGCCGATCTTCGCCGCGCTCCGCGCGTGCACGAAGTCGACGATGCGCCGCCACGCCTCGACGTGCTCGGGGAGGTACATGCCGGTGCACCACGGCGAGATGCGTCCCTCGGCCGAGACGTCGGTCATCTCCGTCATCACGAGGCCTGCGCCGCCGAGCGCACGCGCGGTGTAGTGCGTGAAGTGGAACTCGTTCGGCAGCCCGTCCTCCGCCGAGTACATGCACATCGGCGAGACCACGACGCGGTTCGGGATCACGCAGCCGCGCAGCTCGAGCGGCATGAACATCGGCGGCGCGGTCTTCGGCGCGCCGGGGGTCCGGTGCTCGAACCACGCGCGCACCTGCTCGGCGAACGCCGCGTCGCGGAGCTTCAGGTTGTCGTAGGTGATCCGCTTGCTGCGCGTCAGCAGGCTGAACGCGAACTGCGTCGGCTCGAGGTGCCGGTAGCGCTTCACGTTCTCGAACCAGAGGAGGCTGTCGAGCGCCGCCTTCTGCGTGCGCTCCACGATCGGGCGCCGCTCGTCCTCGTACATCGCGAACGCCGATGGGACGTCCTTCGCCGTGGTGAGCGCCTTCACCAGCGCGATCGAGTCCTCCATCGCGAGCTTCGTGCCCGATCCGATCGAGAAGTGCGCGGTGTGCGCCGCGTCGCCCATCAGGACGACGTTGCCGTGGCTCCACTTCTCGTTCTTCACCGTCACGAACCGGAGCCACTCGCTCTTGTTCGCGAGGAGCTTCTCGCCCTTCAGGTGCTCGGCGAACAGCTTCTCGCAGTAGGCGATGCTCTCCTCGGTCGTCGCCCGGTCGAGACCGGCCGCGCGGAACGAGGCCTCGTCGCACTCCACGATGAACGTGCTCGCGTCCTCGTCGAACCGATACGCGTGCACCTGGAACATCCCGTGCTCGTTCTCGGCGAAGTAGAACGTGAACGCGTCGAACTTCTTCTTCGTGCCGAGCCAGATGTAGCGGGCGTGGCGCGGCTCGAGCGACGGCTTGAACGCATGCGCGAGCTTCTCGCGGATCTTGCTCCGCACGCCGTCGCACGCGACGACGACGTCGGCGCCCGCCACCGCCGGGTGCTTCTCGTAGTCGTCGACCTCCACGTCGAAGAGGAGCTCGACCCCGAGCTCGCGGCAGCGATCCTGGAGGATGTTCAGGAGCTCGCGCCGCGCGATCCCGGAGAAGCCGTGGCCGTCGGACCGGAGGCAGGTGCCCTCGTAGTGGATGTCGATCGCCGTCCAGTGCGCGAACGATCGCTGGATGGCCTCGTGGGTCGGGCGATCGTTCTCCTCGAGGTACGAGAGCGTCTCGTCCGAGAACACGACGCCCCAGCCGAACGTCACGCCCGGCTTGTTCCGCTCGAGCACGGTGATGCTCGCGTCCGGGCGTGCCTTCTTGAGCAGGAGCGCGAAGTACAGACCCGCGGGACCGCCGCCGACGCAGACGACCTTCATCGCCGCGTTCCTACCACGGGACGCGCAGAGCGCCGAAGCCGCGCCGCATTCGCTCTTTTCGATCGGAACTATCCTTCCGATCCGGACCGGCCCTCTCCTCCGATCCTCCCCGGGTCGAGGGGAGCGAATCAACCCCTCGACCCGGGCCCTACTGCTACGTCACGTGGCTATCACCCCTAGGCTGCGACGAGCCGACGGAGCTGCACGCGCATCAGATCGAAGCTGGGCGCGTTCAGTCCGCGGGCGCGGCGCAGGAGGAAAAGGGCATGGTGCACCTCCGCGTCGTCAGGCTCGGCCTTGTTACCTTCGAGAACGTTGCGATCCTTCGCGAGCGAGTACGCCGCGACGAGCTCGTCACCTTCCGCCGATTCCAGATACGCCAGGGCCTCCTCGAGTGACACCGACTCGAGAGACGCGATGATAGGGGTCATCCGCTTACCTCTTTGGCCGACACGTTCGGCCGATTCGATTGGACAACGCCGGGGCACCCGTCCCCGACGATGGCTGGGGGCGCCGCCGTCCTCCGTTGCGGAGGCGATCGACGCGCGGTTCGCATGCGCCGTGTGCGGGATCGCACGGACGCCGATGTTCGCGGTGCTCGACGGGTGCGCGGCGGGGAGCGTGTTCATCCCGTCCGCGGGCGAGGAGCGCCTGCTCGTGACCGCCTGGCTGCCCGTCGCGGAGGCGCCCTGCGGCTCGTGTTCGGTCGTGTCCTGGAGGATTTCCCCGCGGGTCCCGCCGCGGAGGTCGACATCGGTACTGGTCCCCTTCACGTTGCGAGGATCGCCTTCGCGCTCGCTGCGCGAATTCATCTCGCCACGTCGCCAGTACTTCTTCGGCATCTCCCTCCCAGGAGCGTGAGCCGAGGCGTCGGCCCACGCTTTATTGAAGTTACTTCGCGCACGAGAGCCCGACCACTTTTCTTGCGCACTTTGTGGGGACCATGTAGGCGCGGGTTTTGGCATTGCTCCGAATCTCTGCCGGAGGATGGTGCAAGCGATGGGCCGTGACGGCGGCCGATGTCACGCGTCGCCGGAGCCGTGATTTTCGCGTCCCGCGCGCGCTCGGGCGCGTTCGCGCATCCGCAGCGCTGCGCGGCTAAGTGCCCCGATGAGCACGCTCGCGCTCTGTGATCTCCAGCCACCGGACCAGCATGCTGCCTGCATGCTGCACGTAATCGATCCGGAGCTGCCAATCGACCGGGCTGCCGGGGAAGGCCCCGCGAACGAGCTCGGGCTTCGCGAAGAGATGCGCGGCCCATGGCGCGCTCCCCGGCACCATCTGGTGGCGGAGCACGAACGCGACCGCACGGCGGAGCTCGTCGTCGAGCGGCGCGGCCTCCTCGGCTCGCTTCTCGCGGAGGAGCACGTCGAGCGCCGCACCGGCGGCCTCGCCCCGGCTCGAGGCCGGCGTCACGCGCGGCGAGGCGATCGGCCCGAAGCCGAACGCGCCTTCCGCGTCGTAGGGTGAGTCGCCCTGCACGTGCTGGAGGCGGCGCTGGTACTCGTGCCACCGGAGGCAGAAGGCGAGCGCATCGGGATCGGGCGCGCGGTCCCAGAGATCGGCGGCGGCCTGACAGGTCCAGTGCTCCTCGCCGAAGTAGTAACGGCTGCCGAAGAACGACCAGCCCCGACCCGACAGGTGAGCGAGCGCGCGGCGCGATGCGTCGAGGTCCCGCGGATCACCGGTGATGCGGTGCGCGCGCGACAGGGCGAGGGCGGCCTCGCCGGTGAAGTACATGAGCTGGATGTCGACCGGCTTCTGGGCGGTGCGGTCGTACAGGTGCATGAGCTCGCCGTCGCGGCGCTGCTGCGCGCGGAGGAACGCGGCGAGGTCGGAGACCGCGAACGCGTAGCCGGGATCGGCGCCCGTTCGGACGATCTCCGAGAACGCGACGAGCGCGAGCGCGTTCGAGCCGACGCTGGCCTGGTCTTCTTCGGCGATGCACCGGTTCGGTCCGCACGCCTGCATGGTGCCGTCGCGCAGGAGCGACGCGGCGCGGAGCGCGGCCCACCGCACCTCCGCGTCGTCGAGCACCGCCGCGGCCTGCGCGAGGAAGAACGTCGCGCCCGAGTGACGCGGCCAGTTGTAGCCGGGCACGTCCGTGTCGGTCGGCGCGTCGACGAGGTAGCGGAAGCGTCCGTCCGCATCGACCGCGCGAGCGAGGTAGTGCGCGGCCTCGCGGATCCGATCGCGGACGAGCTCGGGCGTGAGCGCGTCCGCGGTGACGCGCGGCGCGGCCGGCTCGGTCGAGCGGCGCTCGAAGCGGATCCGGCGGAAGCGCCCGCGACGCTCGAGGTCGTGCGCGGTCACGCCGAGCTGGCTCGCGAGCACGTGGAGGACGACCGCGCGATGCGTGCCCACGCCGAAGCCCGGATCGAAGAACGTGCCGGCGTGGTCGTACGCCTCTGCGGAGAGGAGATCGTCGACCGTCGCGTACGCGATCTTGCCGTCGATCGCCGCGGAGACGCCGTCGCGACCGGCGACGAGGCCGAAGGGGAAGAACGTCTTGCCCATCGCGATCGGTCCCTCGCCGATCGCGATCTCGTCCACCGCGACCGCGCCGTCCGCGCGCTTCGCCCAGGTGGCGCCGGGCTCGTCGATCGTCTGGCGATCGACGCGGCGGCCGTCCTTCCAGAACGAGCGGACCACGAGACGCGCGGTCGGCTCCGAGAGCGCGACGTGCTGCGCGAGGAGCACCCCCGTGATCCAGAGCGCGACGAAGTACGCCGCGAGCAGCGTGCCGAGCGTGCGCGGCCTCATCGCCGCTGCGGAGGTCCGAGCCAGAGCAGCTCGGCGGCCGGGACCACGATCGCGTACGGCAGCACCATCGCCGCGACGAGGAAGAAGACGAGCGCGCCGCCGCGACCCACCGGTCCGTAGACGCCTGCGAGCCAGCTCGCGGTGAGGACGAGCGCGGCGAACACGATCATGCCGAGCGCGAGCACCACGATCGACGAGACGCGCGCGAGCGCGACGGCGCCGCGGCGATCGGCGAGGAGCGCGAGGCCCGACGCGGCCGACAGCGCGATGACGACGACCGCGCCGACGTCGACCGGCGCCCAGCGCGTCGGCAGCCCGCGGAAGACCCCGGCGTAGACCAGGACGGCGGTGAAGAGGTTCGCGGCGCCGAACCCGATCCTCACCCGGCGGTCGCGCGCGTCGCTCATCAGAACTGTCCGTAGATGAAGGGCTCGGCCTTCGCCGCGGCCGCGAAGTGGATCGCCTGCGCGCACGCGGCGAGGACGACGCCTTGCGCGACGGCGGGCAGCTCGGCGAACGTGAGCCGGACGCGCTCGAGCCAGCCGCGCGGGAAGAAGTGGGTGAGGAAGCCGGCCGCGAGCGCCGCCATCACCTTCGGCGCGAGGTTCGGCGCGACCGTCCCGAACGCCCCGCGCGCGATCTCGGGCATGTCCGACGGGAGCTTCGCGATGCGGCCGATCACCAGCGTCGCGTGGGCGAACGTCGGCGCGCGGAAGAAGATCCACGCGAAGCATACGAACTGGAAGGTGAAGAACACCGCGAGCGCGCGCGGCACGCCCGGCAGCTTCGCGCGCTGCCAGGCGCGGTTGATGCCGAGCATGGTGCCGTGGAGCGCGCCCCAGATGACGAAGTTCCACGAGGCGCCGTGCCAGAGGCCGCCGAGCACCATGGTGAGCCAAAGGTTGCGGTAGGTCTTCACCGTGCCGTGGCGGTTTCCGCCGAGGGGCACGTAGAGGTAGTCGCGCAGCCACGTCGACAGCGAGATGTGCCAGCGGTGCCAGAAGTCCTGGAGGTTCCGCGCGGTGTACGGCGCGTCGAAGTTGATCGGCAGCTCGAGGCCGAACAGCTTCGCGCTGCCGCGCGCGACGTCCGTGTAGCCGGAGAAGTCCGCGTAGATCTTGATCGCGTACGCGTAGACGCCGACGAGCACCTCGAGCGACGAGTAGCGCTC
>JBDHVD010000018.1:0-41461 GCA_039809525.1 Labilithrix sp.
CAACTTGCAAGAGTTTATTATCCTGGGTGCGGCCTCTCTACTGGCATTTTTCCTGTTCAGCTCGCCGGTCTTCATCGTGACGGCGGCTTCGCTCGTCACGCCGTCGTTCGCCTCGATGATGCAGTAGGCCTCGCCCGAGCCCTTGTGGACCTTCACCTTCTGTAGGCGAATGCGGAGCTGCGGATCGAGGCACGTGCCGCGCGGCATCGGCGGAGGCACGGGCGCGCCGCCGTCGACGGCCACGGCCTTCCCGTTGTCGGTGTAGACCGTGAGATCGCTCCGGACGACGGTGGTCGCGGGCGCGCCGAGGTTGCCGTTCCCGCACGACGGCGCGGCGGGACACACCGTGCCCTGCGAGGGCTCGACGTCGAAATCGCAGACCTGACACTTCTTGAGCGAGACCGGTCCGCCGTCGGCGCCCGCGTCCTTCGCCGAGCAGAGGCGCGAGGGCGCGGCCTCGACCGCGGCGTCGGCCAGCGGCGTCTTGTCGGTGCACGTGCAGGCGTCGAACGTGCCGCTCGCCGCGCACGTCTGCGTGCTCTTCGTGCCGTCGGGGCAGTCGCACGCGCGCGACTCCCCCGTCGTGCACTCGGCGAAGCCTGCGCGATCGTCCGATCCCGAGGCGCCGCACGCCAGCCACGTACCCGCGAGCAAGAGCGTGACGATGACGCGCTTCATGCGCGAGGGACGCTAGCATCGTGATGCCCGGGCTCAACGCATTGCGCCATCGGAGGCGGACGTGAGACGGGTGAGGCCCGAAGGCAGCACATGGAGGCGGTAGCGCGCGTTCTCGAACGCCGCGGCGTGCGCCGCGAGCCACGGGACGGGGCGCGCGCGGTCCTCGATGAGGTGGGTGATGCCGCGCCGCTCGACGATGCGGATCGCGCGCGATCCGTCCGTCGTCTCGAACAGCGTCTTCTGATCGGCGAGCATCTCCTCGCGCGAGGGGAACGCGGTGCTCCATCGACCGGTGCGGAGGACGAAGAACTGGTGCCCGAAGAGCGCGGCCCAGTGCGGGTTCTCCTCGTTCCAGTTCAGGCGATCGGCGGCGACGACGCTCGCGTTCGGATCGATCTGCTCGAGGATCGGCACGACGAAGTCGTCCGGCGGCTCGCCGTCGGTCGGGCAGCGCCACAGGCTGAACGTCGCGTCGATCGCGAGCAGCGCGACCACGGCGGCGCGCGCGCGCACGCTCGGCCGCGCCAGGCGGATCCACGCGGCGATCGCCGCGAGGACGACGGCGACCACGAGCACCTGCCGGCCGAAGCTCGAGAACTGCGCCATGTCGCGCCCGAGCCACTCGGCGCCGAGGGCGTCGCGCGGCGGCGTGATCACCGGCGAGAGCACGTTCCACACGAAGAGCCCCGCGAGGTAGCACGCGAGCCCGGCGCCGATCGCCCGCGGGAGGACGGGCATCCGCCGCCGCCACGCGGCCCCGACGACGAGCGCGCCGGCGCCGAACGTGACCCACGCGGCGTTGCGCTCGAGCTCGCCGGCGAGGAAGTCGGTGAACAGGTGCGCGCGATGGAGGGCGACCGCGACGTGCTCGCGCGAATGGAAGAACGCGTGCTGCGCGGTGGCCGCGAGCACGGCCCCCGTCGCGACGGCGGCGAGCGGCAGGCGGCGCCGCGTCCGGAGGAAGATCGCTCCAGCGACGACGAACGCGACGAGCAGCGTCATCGCGAGCTGCACCTCCTTCACCATCGCGAGCGCGGCGATCGCGAGGGCGGTGCGGGCGGCGCCCGCCCGGCCGCGCAGGACCGCGAGCTCGTGCAGCACGAGGAGCCCGACGGCGGCGGCGACGAGGGTCGACGCGTTCGGCGTGAGGTATTCGAGCCAGGCCACGCCGGCGAGCGCCGCGGCGAGACGGGCGAGGCGCGCGCGGACGCCGAACCAGCGCGGCAGCGCCTGCGCCAGGAGCGTGCATAGTGCAAGTGCATGGCCGAACACGGTCACGACGTAGGCGGCGTGCATCGGAACGCCCGTGAGGCGCCGTACGGCGGCGACGGTCACGAACGCGCCGTAGTGGTACTCGACGTCGCCGCCGCTCCAGAGCAGATCGGGCAGCGGCAGCCCTCGCTCGGCGCCGTACGCGAGGGTCAGCCAGAAGGGCGTGTCGATCCACGAGAACCCGTTCGGATGCGCGTCTGCGAGCGAGAGGCGATCGGCGTAGTAGACCGCGCGCGCGACGAGCACGACGACCACGCCCACCGCCGCCACGTCCGCGAGGCGCACGCGCGGGAGGAGCCCGCGGCCCCGCGCGCGGACGAGCCCCGCCGAGGCGAGGAGCGCGGCGCCCCAGGGGAAGAGCGCGGCGTGCTTCGTGGCGACGAGCAGCGCGAAGAGCGCGGTGAGGACGATGCTCCCGGCGACGAAGCGTTCGGCGAGCGATCGCCGCGGCCCTCCGGCATCGAGCGCGCGATCCGCGAAGACCGCGGTGACCGCGTAGAGGAGGCCCATCGCGGGCGAGGGGAAGCCGCGCGCGAACCTCCACGCGATCTCGAACGCGAGCAGCGCGAGGAGCGAGCACACGACGGCCAGAGCTCGAACCCTCGAGCCCCCCTCGCTCGGCCAAGTGGATTGCGCGTAGTTCGTGAGCACGCTGGAAGCGTCCGGGCACGCGGCGCTAGCAGGGGGTGTGCCGATGCGAAAACGACGGGAATGCCGCTATCGACGATCCGCGCTCCCTGACATCGCGGTCATGCGGTCGCGCGTCCGACCACGCGGAGCGTTCCGCGGCGGACCATCCAGAGGCTCACCGCGAGGAACCACGCGGACCGCACGACGTCCGCAGCGATGGTCACGGCTCGTGCGTCCGCGTCGAGGTACGTCGCGGGGATGCACGCGGCCGCGAGCACGGCGCCCGCGACGGCGAGCCACGCGCTCCAGCGAGGCAACACCCTGCTCACCCGCGTGGCGTGCGCGGCAGCGCCGAGGAACGTGGCGGTGACCGCGCCGCCGTCGAGGCCGTCCGCGACGAGGCCGACGGAGAGCCACGCCACGGCGGCGGCGACGACGAGCGTGCCTGCCGACTCGCGCTCCGGCCGTGCCTGGAGCACGAGATGACGGAGCCCGACGGCGAAGAGGAGCAGCGCGACGAAGCTCGTCTGATCGATCAGCACGCGCACGAGCGCGCCCGCCTTCGCCGGCGCGAGACGGAGGGGCAGCTCGGCGGCCCAGAGCGCGACGCACGCGAGGCCGAGGGCCCCGGTCCGTCGCAGCGCGCGCCGCTCGATGATCATCATGCGTGTCCCTCGTGCGCCGCCTGCACGCGCCCGGCGGTGAAGCGCCCGAAGCGGTGGGTGCTCGTCGCGACGATCGCGACCACCATCCACAGGCCGGCGGCGAAGAGGCCGTACCAGAGCAGCTCGGCGCGCGGCGGCGCCGCTCGCGGCCAGAGCCACGTCTGCGAGCCGGTGAAGGTCGCGTGCATGAGCACCGCGAGGAGGAGGCTCCTCGTCCCGCGATGGACCCACGTCATGAGGACGCGGTAGGCGACGAGCGCCGCGATCCACTCGAGCATGTGCGCCGCCCAGAGCGAGCCGTACTCGCCATGGAGCAGGAGCCAGTCGGGGAGCACGTGCCAGAGGGCCCACGCGACGCCGAGCAACGCGCCGGCCCCGAGCCACGAGCGGCCGCGGAGGAGCCGCGGCGCCGCGAAGCCCGTCCACCCGAGCTCCTCGAAGAAGCCGGCGGCGAGGCCGGCGATCGCGCCGAGGACCGCGAGGTTCGTCGTCGCGGTGGGCACGAACATCGGAGACGAGCGCGAGAGCGCGCCGAGCACGAGCAGGAGGACCGCGGGCGCGACGAGCACCATCGCGTACCAGCGCGCGGGTACGCGCCAGCGGAAGAGGCGCCGCGCGAGCACGCGCAATCCCCGCGCGCCGTGGAGCGCGACGGTGAGCGCGATCGACGCGAGCGGCGGTCCGAGCAGCATCGCCGCGAAGGGCGCGTAGGGCGCGGGCTCCCGGACCGCGAGCAGCACGCCGGTCCACGACACCGCGAACGCGAGCGCGAAGTAGCTGAGCAGCGCGCGGGCCGGGCGCATGAGCGCCCGCCGTGCATCGGTTGTGCCCGGAGGATCGATCAGCCGGCGGCGTACGCGCGGGCCTCGAGGACGTTGCCGTCGGGGTCCTGGAAGTAGAACCACCGGGTGGTGTTCCCGCGCGCGCCGAACGACGGGTTGCCCGCGGTCCGCGTCTCGACGCCGGCGCTCGCGAGGCGCGCGGCGAGCGCGTCGAGCTCGCTCGGGTCCATCGCGAGGCACACGTGGTTGATCGGTCTGCCGGCGGCGGTGGGCGTCTTCTCGCCGCTGAACTGCGCGACGACGGGCGCGGCCTCCGCGGGCATCAGGTCGAGGATCGAGCGCTCCGACACGCGCACGCTCGGGAAGGGCGCGCTGCCCGCGAGGTACTCGTCGCGGCGGACCGGGAGGAGGCCGACGACGTTGGTGTAGAAGTCGAGCGCGCGGCGCACGTCCTCGACCCACAGGACGACGTGGTCGATGTCCATCATCGCGCTCATCATCGTCGATCGGCGCGCTCAGAACCACCCGGTCACGCCGAGCGTCAGCGTGTCCTGCGTGCGCGCGTTGGCGAGCAGCCCTCCGGTCGCCGGATCCGCCTCCGCGCCCTTGCGGAAGTAGAGCGGGGCGCCCGCGACGTCGTGCCGGTACTCGGTGCGGAACGAGAGGTGGTCCATCGGGCGGAGATCCACCGTCCCGGTGAGCGACCACACGTCGGTCCCGAAGAAGAGGCTCGACGCGGTGCCGAGCGCGTTCGACGGCACGTCCTCGAAGAACGCGTCTCCGCGTGCGGCGACGTAGAGGAAGGCGAGCGGCTTCACCCGCGCGTAGAGCGCGCCCGCCCGCCACGACTGGAGGCCGAACGCGTTGTCCTCGAACCCGGCGTCACCGTGCGCGGCGAGGGAGAGGCGCTCGTTCACGTCGAGCTGCGCCCAGAGATCGAACAGGTGACGGAGCGGTCGTCCTTCGGGCGCCGACTGCGGGCGCTCCGGGCCGCCCATGTAGAGGAGCGACACCGTCGCGAGGTCGGGGATCCTGTACGTGAGCTGCAGCTGCCCGGACTTGCCGTCGTTGCCGTCGCTGATCTGGTTCCAGCCGTTCGTCACCATCGCCATCGCCGTGAGGCGATCGGTCAGCTCGTACGTCGCGCGGAGGCCCGCGTGATAGAACGGCAGCGCGAAGAACGGGTTCGAGCGCGACCAGCTCCAGTTGTCCTTCACCGCGGCGCCCTCGTACCCGATGGTGGTGAGGAAGAGGCCGCCCTCGAGGAGGAGGCCGCGTCCGATCGGCGCCTTCCAGCCGACGTTCGCCTGCTGCACGTGCTTCCACGTCTCGACGCCGAGCGGAGCGGCGCCGCTCGCGCCGACGCGTCCCTCGACCGACTCCGCGTACCAGCCGTCGGCGGTCGGCCCGGCCTGCAGGGCGGCGTGCGCGCGGAAGGACGCGTACTCCGCCGCGACGTCGAGCACGAGCGTCGAGAGCTGGATGCTGTCGTGCCGGTTGTCGACCCAGCGAACGTTCGTGATCCCGTTCGAGGGCCGGCCGAAGTTGTACTGGTAGTAGGCCTCGACGTAGCCGCCGAGCGTCACCTTCGGCGACTCGCTCGCGGGCCGTGGCTCCGCAGGTGGCGCCTCGGGCTCGTCCGCCCGCGCGGTCCCCGCACTCGAGAGGCTCGTGCCGATCGCGAACGACACGATCCCCGTGCGCACCGCGCGGTGCGCATTCCCCATGGCTTGCATGTCTCCTCCTCGGTCGTGCCGTGACGACGGCGTCAGCCGGCGGCCGCGGTCTCTTCGTGCGCGGCGGGCACCATCCCGCTCGTCGTCTCTTCGCGCTCGGGCTCCGCCTCGGCCGTGGCCGAGCCGCCGAGCACGTAACCCTCCTCGCCGTGGAGCACCGCATCGAGCCCCTCGCGCTCGTCCTGCTCGGACACGCGGAGGCCGATGGTCGCGTCGATCGCCCGGAGCACGCCCCACGTCACGACCGCCGCGTAAGCGCCTGCGGCGGCGCACGCGAGGAGCTGGATCCCGAGCTGCTTCGGATGGCCGAACAGCGCGCCGTCTGCGCCCGCGTCGTTCAGCGACCTCTCTGCGAACACGCCGGTGAGCACCGCGCCGGCGAGGCCGCCCACGCCATGGACGCCGAACGCGTCGAGCGAGTCGTCGTAACCGAAGCGGTCCTTCTGGAGCACGGCGTAGTAGCAGAGGCCGCCGGCGACGAGCCCGATGACCGCGGCGGCCCAGGGCGCGACGAAGCCCGATGCCGGCGTGATCGCGACCAGGCCCGCGACCAGGCCCGATGCGATGCCGAGCGCGGTCGGCTTGCCCCGGTGCATCGTCTCGACGACGAGCCAGCCGATCGCGCCGCCGGCGGCGCCGAGCTGCGTGGTCACGAAGGCGAGCGCCGCGAGCTTGCCCGACGACAGCGCGCTGCCCGCGTTGAACCCGAACCAGCCGAACCAGAGGAGGCCGGCGCCGGTCAGCGTCATCGTGAGGTTGTGCGGGAGCGACCTGCGTCGGGGATAGCCGACGCGCTTGCCGATCACGATCGCGCTCACGAGCGCGGAGACGCCGGCGGTGAGATGGACCACCGTGCCGCCGGCGAAGTCGAGCGCGCCGAGCTTCGAGAGCCATCCGCCGTCGGCCCAGACCCAGTGCGCGACCGGGTCGTAGACCAAGGTCGACCACGCGAGGATGAACACGAGATACGACGTGAACTTCATCCGCTCGGCGAACGCGCCCGAGATCAGCGCGGGCGTGATCACCGCGAACATCATCTGGAAGGCGACGAACGCGAGCGCCGGCACGGTGCCGTGCGTGGCCGACTCGAGCCCGCGCAGCCCGACGAAGTCGAGCCCGCCGACGAGTCCGAGCTTCGTCGAGCCGAACGCCAGCGTGTACCCGACGAGGCACCACTGGAGGCTCAGGATCGGGATCGCCGCGAGCGCGTGCATGATCGTCGCGAGCACGTTCTTCCGGCGGACCATCCCCGCGTAGAACAGCGCGAGCGCCGGCGTCATCAGGAGGACGAGCGCGCAGCTGACGAGGAGCCAGGCGGTGTCGCCGCGGTTGATGATTGTCTCCATGCGTCATGAGTTGACGCTCTCTTCATTTCCGTTGCGTTTCGCGATGGTCACGTTTCACGCAATGCGTCACGTTGACTTTCCGAGCGTCGTGTCGATGCTGGAAACCGTCCCGAAACGAACGATGGAGGCTCGACCCATGCGCGCGCTCGTCACGGCTGCGGCTCTCGGATTCACGATGCTCGCGGTGCTGCCCGCGACGGGCGCCACGGCCGTCGCGGTCGATGCGGATCGCAAGGTGGAGACCGCCGCGCTCCGCGCGGATCCGACGACCGGTCGCGCGTGGGTCGAGGTGACGATCGCCAAGCGCTTCGCGAACGGCAAGGAGGCGCGGGCGCGCGGCCAGGCGATCGCCGTCGCCGTCCCCGAGCTGTCGTTCGATCGCGCGACCGGCGTCGTCTCGATCGACAGCGGCGAGCGGCGCTTCCCCTGCGCGGTGCTCGAGCGCGATCTGAAGACGACCGGCGAGTGCCGCATCGACGCCCGCATCGAGCCGGTGGTGGTCGACACCGGCTTCGGCGCAGCCACGCGCGACCATCTCGTCGTGCGCGTCGTCCCGCGCTGATGGCGACCGTCGCCGCCGTCGAGGAGCAGCTCCGCACGCTCGGCGTGCGCCCGGGCACCGTGCTGCTCGTGCACACCTCCTTTCGCGCCGTGCGACCCGTCGAGGGAGGGCCGCTCGGCCTCATCGAGGCCCTCCGGCGCGCGATCGGCCCCGAGGGGACGCTCGTGATGCCGACGATGACCGACGGTGAGACGCCGTTCGATCCGCGCGCGACGCCGACCGTCGACATGGGCATCACGGCGGAGACGTTCTGGCGCCAGCCGGGCGTCGTCCGCAGCACGCACCCGGGTGGCTCGTTCGCCGCCGAGGGCCCGCTCGCCGCGCGCATCTGCGCGCCCCAGCCGCTCGAGCCTCCGCACGGACCCGACAGCCCGCCCGGTCGCGTGCACGCGCTCGGCGGACAGGTGCTCCTGCTCGGCGTCACCCACGGCGAGAGCACCGTCCTGCACGTCGCCGAGGCGATCGCCGAGGTGCCGTACGGCGTCGCGCATCCGTGCGTCGTCGAGGTGGACGGCAGGCACGAGCGCGTGATGGTGCGCGAGACCGATCATTGCTGCACCAACTTTTTGCAGATGGACGCGTGGCTCGACGCGCGGGGCCTCCAGCGCGAAGGGAAGGTCGGCCGGGCCCACGCGAAGCTCGCCGAAGCGCGCGACATCGTCGCGGTCGCGGTCGAGAGGCTGCGCGTCGATCCGCTCGTGTTCCTCTGTCCCACCACGAAGGGATGTGACGAGTGCGACGACGCACGCGCCAGCGTGTTGTATGACGGATCGAGGTGACACCTGACGACGAGAAGAGCTCGCTCGCGCCTCCCCCGGCGTCGATCCCGCCTCCGCCGCTCAGGCTTTCGCTCGCCCCTGCACCGCCCCGGCCGGTCGTCGCCGCCCAGCCCAAGGCGGCTCCGCGCGGTCCGGATCCGACGCCGCTCCTGGCGGTGACCATCGCGGTCATCGGCGCGGTCGACTTCATCATCCCCCTGATCGCCTGGGCGTCGCTGCCGCTCTCGGGCCTGCTCACCGTGCTGGTCGTGCCGTGGTCGGTGCTCGTGGTGCGCGAGGCGGCGGGGGCGCCCACCGCCGATCGCGCGCGCGCGCTGCGCAAGCTCGTCTTCCACTTCGCGAACATCGCGCTGGTCCTCGCGTTCCTCGCGGCGAAATGGATCACGCTCGTCGACGCGCTCACCGACCCGCATCCGCAGGTGCTGCTCGCGTCGTATCGCGACTACACCGTCGCGCTCGTGGTGCTGCTCGTCGCGGGAGCGGCGCTTCGCGGCGGGCGGGTCGCGCGGATCGTCGCGGCGAGCGCCGATCATCCCGCGCGCCTCATGGCGGGCTCGTTCGGGCTCACGAGCATCGTCGGCGCGCTGATCCTCGCGCTGCCGGTGTCGCTGCGCGATCCGAGCCACGTCTCGCTGGTCGACTCGCTCTTCGTGTCGGTGAGCGCGGTGTGCGTCACGGGCCTCTCGACGGTGAACGTCGCGCAGACCTACACGACGGCGGGACAGGCGGTGATCTGCGGGCTCATCCAGGTCGGTGGCCTCGGGATCATGGTCATCACCGCGGCGATCACCATCCTCGCGGGACGCCGGCTCGGGGTGAAGGGCTCGGCGGCGCTCGCCGAGATGGTCGACTCGCGATCGCTCCTCGACGTCCGGCGCACCGTCGGCATGATCGTGACCTACACGCTCGTGTTCGAGGCGATGGGCGCGGGCCTCCTCTACGTGCAGCTCGGCAACGACGCGTGGCCGGCGATCTTCCATGCGGTCAGCGCGTTCTGCAACGCGGGCTTCTCGACGTACGAGGACAACCTCGCCTCGTTCGTCGGCCGTCCCGGGGTCTGCCTGACGATCGACGCGCTCGTGATCCTCGGCGGCCTCGGCTTCCCGGTGGTGCACGAGCTGCTCTTCCGCTGGACGGCGCTGCTCACGCGGCACCGTCCGCCTCGCCTCACGCTCAATACGCGCGTGGCGCTGGCGACGACCGCGATGCTGCTCGGCGGGATGACGGTCGCGTACCTCGTGCTCGAGAACGGCGCGTCCTTCAGCGGGCTCGGCTTCTTCGAGCGGCTCAACGCGGCGCTGTTCCAGTCGGTGTCGGCGCGCACCGCGGGCTTCAACGTCGTCGACCTCGGCAAGATGCGCCCCGCATCGCTGCTCCTCACGTGCTTCGCGATGTTCGTCGGCGCCGGATCCGGATCGATCGCCGGCGGCATCAAGGTGACCACCCTGGCGGTGCTCTTCGCGGCCTTCCGCGGCGAGCTCCGCGGGCAGCCCGCGCGGCTGTTCGACCGCAGGATCCCCGACGCGGTCGTGCGGCGGGCGATGGGCGTCGCGTTCCTCGCGACGCTCGTCGTGGTGGTGGTCGTCTTCACGCTGCTCCTGCTCGAGCGCCACGAGCCCCTCGCGATCCTCTACGAGACGGTGAGCGCCTTCTCCACCACGGGCCTCTCGACCGGGATCACGCCGCAGCTCGGCGCGCCGGCGAAGCTCGTGCTCTCGGCGACGATGCTCGTCGGACGCATCGGACCGCTCACCGCGGCGATCGCGCTGGCGACGCGCACGAAGTCCACCCACTACCAGCTCCCCGAAGAGCGCGTGATGATCGGATGAAGGCATGAAGCAGAAGACCGTCCTCGTGATCGGGCTCGGCCCGATGGGCACGTCGCTCGCCGACGAGCTGTGGGACACGAACGTCGAGCTCGTCGTCGTGGACAAGGACCCGCACGCGGTCGACGCGGTGAAGGACAAGGCCAGCGCCGCCCTCGTCGCCGACGCCACCGATCCCCTGGTCCTCGAGGGCCTCGGCGCGCGCGACCTCCACGTGGCGGTGGTCAGCTTCGGCGAGGACTTCGAGGCGGCGGCGCTCACCGTCTCGACCCTCGCGCAGCTCAAGGTGCCGACGATCATCGCGCGGGCGAAGAACGAGCGGCAGGCGCAGGTGCTCCGCGCGGTCGGCGCCACGCGCGTCGTGCTCGTCGAGAGCGAGATGGGGCGGCGGCTCGCGCCGGAGGTGCTGAGCCCGGCGGCCTCCGAGCTGATGGAGCAGGCGGCCGCGTTCCGCGTGGTCCCGTGGGCGGCGGAGGGGCCGTTCGTCGGTCGGAGCCTCGCCGATCTCGATCTGCCGCGCCGCTACGAGGTCACCGTGCTCGGCTACTGGCGCGGTCGAGACGCGACGGCGCGCAAGCGGAAGCTCGATCGACCGACGCCCGACTACCGCATCGAGGAGGGCGACACGCTGCTCCTCATCGGCCTCGCCGACGCGCTCGAGCGGTTCCTCGCGTCCGACTGACGGGAACCTCCACGCCCGCGCGCTGTCGCTCCGGCGATGAGCCTCGATCCCGTCGCCCTCGCGCGCGAATGCTCGACCGCGCAGGAGCTCGATGCGCACGTCCTCGCGTGGCTCGAGCGGGAGGTCGGCTTCGACGTCGCGTTCGCGGGCATGCGCGGCGAGGAGCCCACCGCGGTCGGCCTCGATCCCCGCCGGCTCGCGGCGGCCCTCCGGCCCGGGTCGGTCTACGAGCGCGAGCTCCTCCCGGTGAAGCGCGCGGCGCTCGCGGCGCGGGGCGTCGCGGTCGACGACGACGTGCTCGGCGCGTCCCGCACGCGCGCGCGGTACTTCCGCGACTTCGTCCGGCCCGCCGGAGGGCGCTGCTCGCTCATGGCGTACGTCGTCCTCCGCGGCGAGCCGATCGGCGTCCTCGTGCTCGGCCGCACGGGCTCGGCGTTCTCGGCGAGCGACGTCGTGACGGTCGAAGGGATCTTGCCCGCGCTCGCCGTCGCGCGCGCGTCGTTCGGTCTGCCGGCCTTCGTCTCGCCGCCGCTTCCGCCCGCGCGCCGATGGTCGCGCTGGCTCGGCAGCCGGCACGTCGACGAGCACCGCGCGATCGTGGTGCACGATCAGGACGGCTTTCGCCAGATGCTCGCGCGCGATCGCACGACCGGCGCGGAGATGGTGTGGACGCGCGCGTCGATCGCCGAGCCCTCGCGCTCCGGCTGGCCGTACGTCGACCTGTTCCACGTCGCCGCCGCGCTCGCGTCGAGGCGGGAGCGCGCGCTGTTCATCGGCTGCGGCGGCGCCGTCGCGCCGAGGCGCTTCGCCGAGACGTATCCGGGGATCGCGCTCGACGTCGTCGAGTCCGATCCCGCCGTCGTCGCGCTCGCGCGCACGCACTACGCGATCGACGAGGTCCCGCGCCTCGCGGTGCACGTCGCCGACGGCGTCGCGTTCGTGCGCGAAGCGGCGTGCGCCACGTGGGACGTGGCGGTGATCGACGCGTACGACGCGGGCGATCTCGCGAGCGGCTTCGGCACGCACTCGTTCTTCGCGTCGCTCGAGCGGGCGCTCCGCCCCGGCGGAGCGTTCGCGTTCAACGTGGTCGGCGCGCTCGACGGCGGCGCCGTACAGGGCGTCGTCGCCGCGGCGGCCTCGGCGTTCGACGACGTGCGCGTGGTGCCGGTGATGGTCCCCGGCGAGGCCTACTCGCCGAGGACCGTCCGGAACGTGGTCGTCGTGGGGACGAAGCTCACGCCTCCACGAGCGGCAGCGTGGTGAGCGCGCGCTCGACGGCGTCCTTCGGGTACTCGTAGTCCTCGAGCTTGCCGGCGAAGTACGCGTCGTAGGCCGCGAGGTCGAAGTGGCCGTGGCCGGAGAGGTTGAAGAGGATGACGCGCGTCTTGCCCTCGGCGTCCGCGCGGCGCGCCTCCTCGATCGCCGCCTTGATCGCGTGCGAGCTCTCCGGCGCGGGGATGATGCCCTCGGTGCGCGCGAAGGTGACCGCCGCCTCGAAGCAGGCGCGCTGCGGATAGGCGATCGCCTCGACCATCCCCTCGTGGACCAGCTTCGACACGATCGGCGCCGCGCCGTGGTAGCGGAGGCCGCCCGCGTGGATGCCCGGCGGCATGAACTGATGGCCGAGGGTGTGCATCTTCACGATCGGCGTCATGCCGACGGTGTCGCCGAAGTCGAACGCGTAGGTGCCCTTGGTGAGCGTCGGGCAGCTCGTCGGCTCGGCGGCGAGGAGACGCACGTCCTTGCCGTTCATCTTGTCGCGCGCGAAGGGCAGGGCGATGCCGGCGAAGTTCGAGCCGCCGCCGTGGCAGCCGATGACCACGTCGGGATACTCGCCCGCGAGCTTCATCTGCTCCTGCGCCTCGAGCCCGATGACCGTCTGGTGCATGCACACGTGGTTCAGCACCGAGCCGAGCGAGTACTTCGTGTCCTCGTGCGTCGCCGCGTCCTCGACCGCCTCGGAGATGGCGATGCCGAGCGAGCCGTTGCTGGTCGGATCGGCCGCGCGGATCTGCCGTCCTGCGTTGGTGCGGTCCGTGGGCGAGGCGAAGACCTCGGCGCCCCACGTCTGCATCATCGAGCGCCGATACGGCTTCTGCTCGTAGCTGATCTTCACCATGTACACGGTGACGGTGAGCCCGAAGAGCTGCGCGGCGAACGCGAGCGAGCTGCCCCACTGCCCCGCGCCCGTCTCGGTGGCGAGCCGCTTCACGCCGGCCTTGGCGTTGTAATAGGCCTGCGCCACCGCGGTGTTCGGCTTGTGGCTGCCCGAGGGCGAGACGCCCTCGTACTTGTAGTAGATGTGCGATCGCGTCCCGAGCTTCTTCTCGAGGGCGTGCGCGCGGAACAGCGGCGAGGGCCGCCATTTCGCCAGCACCTCGCGGATCTCCTCGGGGATGAGGATCTCCTTCTGCGCGCTCATCTCCTGCTCGATGAGCGTCATCGGGAACAGCGGCGCGAGATCGTCGGGGGTGACCGGCTTCTTCGTGCCGGGGTGGAGCACCGGCTCCGGCGGCGTCCGCAGATCGCCGAGGATGTTGTACCAGTGACGCGGGATCTGGTCCTCGCGGAGCAAGTACTTCGTCGTCATCGCGTTCCTCCGTCTCGATCGCTCGATCGCGCGCCAATCGCGCGGGACGAGGGGACCGCACCGTACGGCGACCGTCAAGGAGCGCCGCCACGCGGTCGCGGTTTCGCATCGAGCTCGGCTACGCTGCCCGCGATGCGGCTGTCCGTGTGGCTGTCGGCGCTCGTCGTGCTGGTGGCGGCGCTCGTCGCGCGTGAGGCGCGCGCCGCGTCGGGCATGGAGCGCATCCGCTCGGCCGGCGTCCTCCGCTGGGGCGGCGACAAGCAGGGCGGCGAGCCTTACGTGTCCGACGATCCCGACCACCCCGGGCGCCTGAAGGGCTTCGAGGTGGATCTCGCCGACGCGATCGGGCGCGAGCTCGGCGTGCGGGCGGAGCTCGTCCAGAACGACTGGGCGAACCTCGTCCCTTCGCTCGAGCGCGGCACGTTCGACGTGATCATGAACGGCCTCGAGGTCACCGAGGCGCGCATCGGGCGCATCGCCTTCTCGCGTCCATACTACGTGTTCGCCGAGCGGCTGATGGCGCGCCGCGCGGACGGCTCGGTCACCGCCGACCTCTTCGCGCTGAAGGGACGCCGCGTCGGGACGCTCGCCAACAGCCTCGGCTTCGAGCTCCTGCGCGCGAGCCCCGCGGAGACGGTGGTGTACGACGGGGTCGAGGAGCCGTACCTCGATCTCGAGAGCGGTCGCGTCGACGCGGTGCTCCTCGACGACGTCATCGCCGCGCGGTACGGCATGACGAAGCCCGGCCTCCGCGTGGTCGGCGATCTGCGCGACGGCTACTACGCCGTCGGCGTGCCCAACGACGAGCCCGACGTTCGCGCGGCGATCGACGATGCGCTCGCGAAGATCTCCGCGCGCGGCGAGCTCCGCGCGATCCTCGACCGGCACGGCATCTGGAACGAGCGCCAGCAGCGGCTCGCCTCGTGGGGACCGGCGGACCAGGCGCAGATGCTCGGCAAGCCCCCGCCGCCGCCGGCGTTCGGCGGCTTCCACCTGCTCCTCTTCCTGAAGGCGGCCCTCGTCACCTTGCTCGTCTCGGTGCTCGCGATGATGCTCGCCATCCCTCTCGGGATGGGGCTCGCGCTCGCGCGCATGTTCGGCGGCCCGGTGCTCCGCGCGCTCGCCGGTGCGTGGGTCGAGGTGTACCGCGGCACGCCCGTCCTCCTGCAGCTCTACGTCCTCTATTACGGCCTCGCGCCGGTGCTGAAGCTCGGCGCGCTGCCCGCGGCGATCCTCGGGCTGGGGATGAACTACGCCGCGTACGAGGCGGAGGTGTATCGCTCGGGCATCCAGGCGGTCCCGAAGGACCAGATGGACGCCGCGCTCGCGCTCGGCATGCGCCTGCCCCTCGCGCTACGAAGGATCGTGCTGCCGCAGGCGCTCCGCCATGCCCTCCCCAACGTCGCGAACGACTTCATCGCGCTGCTCAAGGACAGCTCGCTCGTGAGCGTGATCACCGTCGTCGAGCTCACCAAGCAGATGACCATCACCGCGGTCGACGTGCGCGGATGGCTGGTGCCCGGTCTGTGCTGCGCGGCGCTCTACTTCGCCATGAGCTATCCGCTGGGACGCCTCGCGCGGCGGCTCGAGAGGATGCTCGAAGGGGAGCGCGACGAGGGGAGGCGCGCGCCGGCATGATCGCGGTGGAGGAGCTCACCAAGCGGTTCGAGGGCCGGAGCGTGCTCGACGCCCTGTCGGTCCGCTTCGAGCGCGGGAAGGTGACGGCGGTCTGCGGCCCCTCCGGCTGCGGGAAGTCGACGCTGCTCCGGTGCCTCGTCGGGCTCGAACGGTTCGACGCGGGCATCGTGCGCGTCGGCGATCTCGCGCTCGACCCCCGGGGCGCGCGCGAGGCGGCGTCGGCGATCCGGCTGCGCGTCGGGCTCGTGTTCCAGCACTACGGACTGTTCGCGCACATGAGCGTCCTCCGGAACGTGATCGAGGCCCCGGTCCACGTGCGCGGCCTCCCGGCGAAGGAGGCGACCGAGCGCGCGAAGGCGCTGCTCGATCGCGTGGGGCTCTCGCACCGGCGCGACGCGTTCCCGCGCGAGCTGTCGGGCGGCGAGCAGCAGCGGGTGGCCATCGCCCGCGCGCTCGCGATGGAGCCCGAGGCGCTCCTCCTCGACGAGCCCACGAGCGCGCTCGATCCCGAGCGCAAGGCGGAGGTCCTGCGCGTGCTCGAGGGGATCGCCCGGGAGGGCACCACCATGGTGATCGTCACGCACGAGCCGAACCTCGTCCGCGGCATCGCCGACCGCGCGATCATGCTGCGCGAGGGCCGCGTCGCCGCCGAGGGCCCGCCGGGCGAGGTGCTCGGGTAGAATCCGCCGAGGCGCCCGACCCATGTCCCACAACACCTTCGGCCATCTCTTCCGCGTGACCACGTTCGGCGAGAGCCATGGCCCGACCATCGGCTGCATCGTCGACGGCTGTCCTCCGATGATCCCGCTCACCGAGGCGGACATCCAGGGCTTCCTCGACAAGCGGCGGCCCGGCCAGTCGCGCTTCACCACCCAGCGTCGCGAGCCCGACGAGGTCCGCATCGTCTCGGGCGTGATGATCGACGAGGCGACCGGCACCAGGGTCACGACGGGCACGCCGATCGGGCTGCTCATCGACAACGTCGATCAGCGCTCGAAGGACTACGGCGAGATCAAGACGCAGTACCGGCCGGGCCATGCCGACTTCACCTACGACGCGAAGTACGGCATCCGCGACTACCGCGGCGGCGGCCGATCGTCCGCCCGCGAGACCGCGATGCGCGTCGCGGCCGGGGCGGTGGCGCGCAAGGTCGTGCCCGGCGTGCGCATCCGCGGCGCGCTCGTGCAGCTCGGCCCGCACGCGATCGATCGCTCGCGGTGGGACGACGCGGCGATCGACGAGAACCCCTTCTTCTGCCCCGATCGGCAGGCCGCGACGGAGTGGGAGGGGTACCTCGACGGCATCCGCAAGGCGGGCTCGTCGATCGGCGCGGTGATCGAGGTCGTCGCCGAGGGCGTCCCGGTGGGGTGGGGCGCGCCGATCTACGGCAAGCTCGACGCGGAGCTCGCGAGCGCGCTGATGAGCATCAACGCGGTGAAGGGCGTCGAGATCGGCGAGGGCATGGCGGCGGCCGCGCTCACCGGCGAAGAGAACGCCGACGAGATGCGCGCGGGCGCGGACGGCACGCCGACGTTCCTCTCGAACCACGCCGGCGGCATCCTCGGCGGGATCTCCACCGGGCAGCCGATCGTCGCGCGCTTCGCGGTGAAGCCGACCTCGTCGCTCCTCGTCCCGCGGCGCTCGGTGGATCGCCACGGCGACGAGGTCGACGTGCGGACCAAGGGCCGCCACGACCCGTGCGTCGGCATCCGCGCGGTGCCGGTCGGCGAGGCGATGATGGCGATCGTGCTGGCCGATGCCTTCCTGCGACACCGCGGACAGGTCGGCACCACGCCGAGCTGGCCGTTTCCGCGACCCCGGACCTGATCCGCGCTCAGTGGCGCGATGAAGCGCCGGCGGCGCTCTCGGCGCCGGTCAGCGTCGCGCTCCCCGGCCGCCACTCGCACGGCGTGAGCTCGTTCGTCTCCAGCGCCTCGAGCGTACGGAGGACCTCCGCCACGCTGCGCCCGACGTTCATGTCCGTCACCGTGACGGCGCGGATGACGCCTTCGGGATCGATGATGAACGTCG
This sequence comes from Labilithrix sp., assembly GCA_039809525.1. GTDB lineage: Bacteria > Myxococcota_A > Polyangia > Polyangiales > Polyangiaceae > Labilithrix. The sequence goes on from JBDHVD010000018.1 coordinate 17,218, forward strand.
CACGCATCGCGACTCCGAGCTCCGGATGGAGGATGCCGAGCTCGGAGGTCAGCTTGCGCTGCACGTCCGCGAGCATGGGGAACGGGATCTCGTGCAGCTCCGGATGCTGCTGTCGCCACGCGAGGTGCACGTACTCGGAGTCGATGCTCCCGCCGAGCACGCTCGCGCCGCGCGCCTCGAAGTCTGCCGTGCGCCGGCCGAACTCGGAGATCTCGGTCGGGCACACGAACGTGAAGTCCATGGGCCAGAAGAAGAGGACGAGCCACCGCCCGCGGTAGTCGCTCGGCGCCACGCGGCGGAACGCGTCCGCGGGGTTCGCCGAGACGGTCGCGTTCAGCCGGACCTCGGGCACGCGGTCTCCAACGGTGAGCATCGGGGCACCTCCGTGGTCGATCGGCAGCAAGCGCCGTGCACGCCGCGAGCTCACCCGGTAGGCTGGCTCGCCGTGTCGCCGAACCAGCTCGTGACCAACGTGCTCGTCGTCCTCGTGGCGGCCACGATCGGGAGCGTGATCGTCTTCCAGCGCGGCCGCGCGCGGCGCTGGGCGTTCGTGCTCCTCTTCGCGTGCGCGATCACCTCGGCGGCGGCGTGGACGAACTTCGGGCGGTTCCAGGACGTCTCGATGGACGCCGACGCGAAGGACAGCGGCCCCGGGCGGAAGAAGGTCCACGCGCACCTGCCGTTCCACTTCCACGAGTTCGTCCACTACTACGTGGGCGCGAAGTACTTCCGCGAGCTCGGCTACCTCGGCCTCTACGACTGCATCGCGCTCGCCGACCGCGAGATCGCCGACGAGGACCGGCATCCGCCGCGCGTGTCCGGCTGGGTCCGCGACCTCGGCGACGTCCTCTCCGACAAGACGTTCGAGCAGAGCCTCGCCGACTGCCGCGCCGAGCAGCGGCCGCGCTTCAGCGACGCGCGCTGGGCGTCGTTCAAGGGCGACGTGCGCGAGCTCGCCCGCCTGGTCGACGACGGCGCGTGGCCGGGGGTGATCTTCGACGCCGGCTTCAATCCGCCGCCGAGCCTGATCGTGGTGAGCAGCGCGTTCACCAACCTCGTGCCGATCCGGAGCGGGAGTACGCCCACCTTCCTGATCGCGACCGGCTTCGACCTCGTGCTGCTCGTCGCGTGCTTCGTCGTCCTCGCGCGGTCGTTCGGCCTCACCATGGCGTCGACGGCCCTGCTGTTCTTCGGTGCGACGTTCGTCTCGCACTACTCGTGGAACGGCGGCTCGGTGATGCGCTTCACCTGGTTCGCCTCGATCGTCTTCGCGCTCGCGGCGCTGAAGGGCCGGCGCTGGGCGCTCGCGGGCGCGCTCTTCGGCGCGGCGACGTGCGACCGGATCTTCCCCGCCGCGTTCGCCGTCTTCGCGATCATCCCCATCGCCGTCCGCGCGCGGCGCTCGCTGGCGGAGCGGGCGACGCTCAAGCGCTTCGCCGTCGGGTACGGCGCGTCGATCGCGCTCTTCGTGGTCGCCAGCGTCCTCCTGTTCGGCGCCTCGTCGTGGCGGACGTTCTTCGAGCGCGTCGGCCGGCACGGCGACGTGTACTACGTGATGCACATCGGCCTGAAGAAGGTGCTCACGTACCGCGACTGGGTGCCGTCGCAGAACTTCCACGGTCACGAGGGCCTGGTCCGCTTCCGGGAGTGGAACCTCCACCTGCGCGAGACCTGGCGCGCGATGTGGCCGATCGCGGTGCCCGTGCAGCTGCTCCTCGCGGGCGGCGCGGCGTGGGCGGCGGCGAGGCGGCGACCGCACGAGGCGGCGCTGCTCGGCGGCGTCGTGTTCATGTTCGCGTTCAACCTGCCCGCGAACTACTACTACTGCGTCCTCACGCTGATCCCCGCGGTGCTCCTCTTCGGCGCCGCCACCACGCCCTCGGCGTCCCGCCGCTGGCGAGACTTCGTGGCCTATGCGGGCTTCGCCGTGTTCTGGACGTTCACGTTCCTCGCGCCGTTCATGTCGGGCGACGGCATCGTCTACAACCACTACCTCTCGACGGCGCTGCTCGCGTTCCTCGTGCTCTGGCTCGCGGCGTGGTCGGACGTCGATCCGCGTGCGCTCATCGGTAGACTGCGCGCCAGCTCTTCTCCGAGCCCGGCACCTCCACCTCCAGAGGCTCGAACGTGATGCCCGCGCGCTGCGCCTCCTCGGCGACCGCGCGCTGGAAGGACGCGGTGACCAGGATCTCGTCGGCGCGGGCGACATCCTCGCCGAGCTTGCTCGCGGCGTTCACCTCCGCGCCGTAGATCTCGGCGTCGCCGATGCGCAGCACGTGCCCGCTGCCGAGCCCCACGCAGAGCAGCATCCGCTCCTCCGGCACCCGCCGCACGTTCGCCTGACGGCAGGCGTGCTGCATCTCGACGGCGCAGCGGAGCGCGCTCGCCGGTCGCTTGAAGAGGACGAGCAGGCTGTCGGCCTCCGCCTTCACCAGGATGCCGCCGCGCGCCTCGATCACCGGGAGGAGCAGCTTCTTGTGCTCGTGGATCACCTGGAGAAAATGGATGATCCCGAACGACGCGACGTTACGGGAGAACCCGGCGAGGTCGGTGAACATGATCGTCCACTCCTCGCCGAACAGATCCCAGATGCGCTCGTCGATGGCCTCCGTGTCGGCGCCCGCCTGCGTGCGCTCCTCGATCAGGCGCCAGAGGCGCTCCTCGCTGCGCGCGGCCCGGTTCCCGTGGGACATGCGTGAACGCTACAGCGTCATTCGTCGACGCGCACGTCGCCGTCGCGATCGACCTGCTCGGTCTTCGGAGGCGCGGGCGGCGGCGGCGGGGGTGCGTTCGGCCCGAGGGCGGCGCCGAGCAGGACGAACGTCCGGAGCACGCGCAGGAGCGCGCGCCAGAGACGCCGACCACGTGGTCGTCTCGACATGAATCTCTCCTTTGCTCGAGGGGACGGACGCCTGGAGGCGTGCGCCGCTCAGCAGAGGAGAGAGCAGTGGCGGAGGTACGTTCGCTCGCGGAGGACGCGATCGGACTGCAGCGCGCGGAGGACGCGGACGCGCGCGACCGGCGGCGAGGGTCGCGGCGCGGCCGGCGCGATCGCGCGGGCCTCCTGCTCGGCGTGCTCGCGCTCGGCGACGAGGACGATCTCGTCGGCGGCGAAGAGCGACTCGGCGGCGAGCGCGGGGCGCGCGACGACGAAGAACAGGCACGCGACGACGAGGCGGAGCAGCCGCATCCATCGCCGCTCGCGTCGCATGACGATCAGCGTAGCGCAAAACAGAAAGGACGCGCCGCGCACGAGGCGCGGGCGTCCTTCGATGCCGTCGAGCGAGCGGCGATCAGCGCGGCTGCTTGACGATGCGGAGATACGGCTTCGGGGCCTTCCAGCCCTCGGGGTACAGCTTCTTCGCCTCTTCGTCGTTGACCGAGCCCGAGATGATGACGTCCTCGCCCGGCTTCCAGCCCGCGGGCGTCGCGACCTTGTGCTTCGACGAGAGCTGCACGCCGTCGATGACGCGCAGGATCTCCTCGAAGTTGCGTCCCATCGACATCGGGTACGCGACCATGAACTTGATCTTCTTGTCCGGCCCGATGAGGAGCACGGTGCGGACGGTCTGGTTGTCGGCCGCCGTGCGCTTCGATGCATCGCCGCTCGCGCTCGCCGGGAGCATGCCGTAGAGCTTCGCGACCTTCAGCTCCGGATCGCCGATGAGCGGGTAGTTCACGGCCGCGCCCTGCGTCTCCTCGATGTCCTTCGACCAGCGCTTGTGGTCGTCGACGGAGTCGACCGAGAGGCCGATGACCTTGACGTTCCGCTTGTCGAACTCGGGCTTCATCCGCGCGACCGCACCGAGCTCGGTCGTGCACACGGGCGTGAAGTCCTTGGGGTGCGAGAAGAGCAGAGCCCACTTGTCCCCGATCCAGTCGTGGAAGTGGATCTTGCCCTCGGTCGTGTCCGCCTCGAAGTCCGGGGCCGTCTCGTTGATCTGAAGAGCCATGGGGTTTCCTCCTTCGATGTAAAGCGCGCCCTGTCGTTACGACGCCTGGCCCGCGACGTCGAGGGACGACGTGACGACGTGCGTCATGCGTCCGATGCGCGCTTCGCCGCGGCGGTTTCGCCGCGGCTCGGAGGGACGGTCTCAGAAGATCAGGTCGTAGTGGTTGCGATGCGGCGCCGTGGTCTTGGCCAGGCCGCACGCGCGCAGCTGGGCTCGCGTCGCGGGCGCGCCGTCGTTGACGAGGTCGACCGCCTTGCACCTCGTGTGCGGGGACGACGTGCAGCCGGCGGTCGGGCGAACGCAGCCGGCTCCGCCGGTGCAGCGGTTCGTGCAGTGGTTCTCGCGGCGGACGCGCTCCTGCTCGGCGGGGCTGCGGTAGTAGCTGAGGACGCGCGCACCCTTCGCCTGCGCGCAGCGGATCGCGCGGTCGATCGCCTTCCCCGCGCAGGGGCCCGGGCCGGTCATCGCCTGGCTCGTGTCCTCGTACGAATCGAGCTCCCCGTCGTCCTCGGTCATCTCCTCGTCGTCCTCCCCCGTCAGGTCGTCGGTCGCCGCGCAGGCGAACACGCCGATCGAGAGACAGAGGAAAACTGCAGCTTTGCTGAAGAAGGATGCCGGCGTTTTCATGCGTTGCCCACAGCACCCGCAATGTCGGTGCCATTGCGCAACCCGCGCAATTTCCGGGCTTTTTGCGCGGACAGGCCGGACGGATCGTGGATCGCTGCTCGCTCAGTCGGGCTAGTCGCGACTCAGATCACGGGCCGCTGCGGCTTCCGGGCCGTAGCTGCTACGGGCGTACCGTCGCCCGCGCCGCGAACGTGTCGTCGACGAACGGCGCGACGCGGGCCCGCGCGAGCGCCGCACGCACGCACCCGTCGGTCGGCCGGTCGCCGCTCATGTCGACGCGCGCGACGGTGCCGTCCGACTTGAAGACGATCGTCGCCCCGCGCACCGGATCGTCGGGGCCGAGGCACTCGCGCGCCGCGGGCAGGACGGAGTTGATCGCGCCGACGACCGCGCCCGGCGACGGCCGGAGCTGGCGCGCGCCCGGTGACGTCGCCGTCTCGGCCGGCGGGGTCTCGGCCGGATCGCGCGAGCCGACGGCCTCGCGCATCGCGCCTCCGAGATCGCCGCGCTCGCCTCCGGGCGCGTCGGGCAGGGCGACGGTCGTCACCTTCGCGGTCGCGGGCGAAGACGGATGCGGCGGTGCGGGGGCCGCGTGCGCGGACGGCGTTGCCGATGCGGATGCGGCCGCGGGCAGGTCCTTCGCGTCGAGCGTCCCCTCGGACGGCGTTGCGCTCGCGGTCGCCGTCGCCGTCGCCGTCGCGAGCGAGGTCGTCGCCGGCGACGGCGGCTCGGCCGGACGCGCGCTCGCCTCGGTCGTCGCGCGCGGACCACGTAAGGCGAGGAACGTCACGACCGCGGCGACGGCGACGATCGCGACGAGGAGCACCGGGAACGATCGTCGCTTCGTCGCGCCCGTGCTCGTACGCGCCGGCGTCGTCGTCGCGACGGCGGCCACCGGCTTCGGCGGCTCCGGCGGGAGGGACGCCGGCGGAGGCGGCACCGACTTGATGACCGCGATCGGCTCGACGGCCTTCGTCCGCGATCCCGACGCGGGCTCGGCGCGCGGCGGCGGCTCGGGCTCCGGCGGCGGCACCGGCGGCTGCGGCGTCGCGATCCCTTCGAGGGAGTCGTCGGCTCGGGGCAGCTGTGGGTCCGACGCCTCCTTCAGGAGCGCATCGAGATCGATGAGTCCGCTGTTCTCGTCGCGGCGACGACTGCCGGTCATCGACGCGTTAATGACGCCGGTCCGTCGTTTTCATCACTTAATCGTCACGCGTCGCGACGGACGACGAGCTTGGCCGCGGGCTCGGTCCATGCTTCCGCCGCCTCTCCCCAGGAGACCACCGTGGACGCCACGGATCCGAGATCGAAGCCGCCACGCGTGACGAGCTCGAGCGCGCGCGGGAGATCGCGCCGGGCGTTGATGCGGCTCGTCACGAACGTGATCCCGCGCGTGTACATCTCGAAGAGCGGCAGCGCCACGTCGCCGAAGTACACGCCGACGCTCGTGCAGACGCCCTCGGGCTCCGTGCTCGCGATGCAGAGGCGGAGCCCCTCCTCGCGGGCCGATGCGTCGACGGTGATCGGGAATCGCCCGAGGCGCATCTTCGGATCGAGCTTCTCGTGCACGACCCTCGCGCCGAGCCGCTCGGCGATCGCGCCGCGCTCCGCGGACGGATCGACGTAGACGATCTCGCCCGCGCCGAGCGCGCGCGCGGCGGCGACGGCGTAGAGGCCGATGCTCGGCGCCCCGCCGCCGGCGGCGACGAGCACGGGCGCGCCGGGCGAGCGGGCCAGCGGATCGGCCACCGTGCGGTAGCCGTCGACCGCGTTGTCGCCGAGCGCGGCGGCCGCGACCGGCTCGGCGCCCGGCGGCAGCGCGACGAGCATCGCGTCGGCGAAGGGCACGCGGAGGACGTCGGAGACCGCCCCGCCGTACTCGACGCCGGCGAACGGCGCGAGCCCGTACGCCGCGAGCTTCGGCACCGTCGTGCACGAGCCGGTCTGTCCGGCGAGGCAGCGCGCGCACGTCCCGCAGCTGATCTGGAAGGGCACGATCACGCGATCGCCCGGCTTCACCGTGCGGACCGCGTCGCCCACCTCGAGGACCTCGGCGACGCACTCGTGCCCGAGCGCGAACGGTCCCGCGACCGGCGCCTTCCCGCGCGCGATCGCGAAGTCGAGATCGCAGCGCGACACCACGAGCGGCCGGACGAGCGCCTCGCCGTCCCCCTCGAGCCGCGGCGCGGGACGCTCCTGCTCCTCGATCTTTCCCGGCTCGACGAACGTGAGCTGGCGCATGTCAGCCCCCGCCGCGCAGGTGCCAGGTCACGGTCATCGTCGCGACCTCCACGCCCTCGGCGTCGGTGATCGAGACGGCGACGTCGAACGCGGTCTTGCCGTCGGCGCGCAGGCGCGTGCGGATCGCCTCGAGCTCCTCGACGATCTTCCCGCGCGCCCGGACGCGCCCCTTCGCCGGCCGGCGATAGGCGATGGTCGCGCCCTTCGCGATCGGCATCGCCCCGAGGGCCGCGACCGCCTCGGTGATGGCGACGCCGGACGCCGCCTCGCCGAGGGTGAACAGCGCCCCCGCATGCACCGTGCCGACGTGGTTCGTCAGCGTGGGGTCGTCGGCCAGCGCGAGGCTCTCGCCGTCCTCGGCCACCATCCCGATGCGGGTGTTGAAGGGCAACCCGACCACGAGCTCTGCTGCTGCGCTCATTCCGTCCTCCGTTGCGCTCGAAGTAACCACTGGTTACATCGCCTTCGCAAGATACGTCCGCTCGTGCTGACGTCAACCCGGCCGAAGCGTTACGCTCTCGCGCCGATGGCAAAGCGATACGAGCGGTGGCTCGTGGCCAAGGGCAACGTGTTCGCGCCCGCTTCGGCGGCGATCGCGAAGCTGGTCGCCCGGCTCGAGAAGGAGAAGTGGATCGGCGCCGGCGCGAGCGGCTTCGCCGTGAAGACCGTCGACGCCGGCAAGAACGGCAAGGAGGCGCTGCCGGCGGAGATCTCCGCCGCGTGGCTCGAGGGCCCGGGGCGCGACGAGATGCGGCTCGTCTGGGCGGCCCCGGGCGACACCGGCCTCGCGTATCCGCTGTCGCTCCGCCCCGAGGGGGCTGCTCCGTACAGCCTCGAGATCCACCGCGCGCCGGAGTACGTCTATCCGACGTCGGACACCATCGAACCGCTCGAGGCCGAGTGCCGGTGCGGCGAGGACCTCACGTTCGAGTGGGATCCCGACGAGGTGGCGTGCGCCTTCCGCGCGAGCAGCGGCATCTTCGCCGAGTGCGAGGAGTGCAGCCGCACGTTCGATCCGTCGACCGAGACGGCGACGATCACGAACCCGTTCGACGACGGCGAGGAGGAGCTCCCCGGCGGCGCGGCCTATCGCTTCGCGCTGAAGGTGGACTGCGGCTCCGCGTACGTCGCCGATCCGAAGCTCGCGTTCTCGCCGAAGCTCGTCGCGCTCGTCGAGGAAGAGTTCGGCCGCGGCTTCTACGAGTTCGGCTCGCTCTACTGACCGGGCGCGGGCCCGGAGGTTGCGTCGCCGCGCTCCATGCGCACGGCGATGGTGTGGTCGGCCGCGATCGTCGCGGCCTCGTCGCTCTCGTGCTCGCGGCCCGTGCTCGTCCCCGCCCGGGCCGCGGTGACCGAGGAGGACGTCACGGTCGAGGCGCGCACGCGCGCGTGGACAGGCACGCCCCGCGATCTCGAGCGGAGGTACACCGCCGTGCTCGTCCGCGTCGCGAACGACGGACGGCGTCCCATCGCGATCGCGCGCGAATCGTTCGAGCTGCTCGCGGCGCAGCACGGCTTCCAGCGCTTCCTGCCCGATCAGATCGAGGGAGCGACGGCCGACGTGAGGACGCGGGAGCTGAAGCCGGCTGTGCTCGAGCCGGGGGAGGAGGCGTCCGGCTTCGTGTACTTCGAGCCGGTGAACGACGACTGGGGCATGCTCGCGTTCCGGACGACGCTCCGCGATCCGGACAGCGGCGCGCGCGTCGACACGATCGACGTCCCGTTCGTGCGCAAGCACATCGACACGTGCGAGGCGCCGCCGGCCGAGGGCGAGATCTTCGACACGTGCCTTCCGCAGTGGGGCACGGCGCGGTGAGCGCGCGGGCACGCGGCTCGCACGCCGCGCACGCGGAGGTCCGTCATGAAGAAGCTCGCCGAGAGACACCCCGAGAAGCTGCTCGATCTCCTCACCGAGCGGCTCACCTTCGAACGCAGCGGCGTGAAGCTCTACGACATCGTGATGTCCAAGATGCAGGCCAGCCAGGACAAGACGATCGCCGGGATGATCCCGCAGCTGAAGAAGCAGCGCGATCAGGAGAAGGAGCACGAGGAGTGGCTCGAGGATCAGGTCCGCGCGCTCGGCAGCGATGCGCACACGGAGACCGATCTGTCGGAGCTCGTCCTGCGCGAGTCGCGCGGCGTGAAGGAGGTGGTCGAGAGCGACGACGAGCTGACCCACCTGTTCCACGCCCTGCTCGTCGCCGAGCTCGTCGACGAGAACGGCTGGAAGCTGCTCGTCCAGCTCGCCGACGAGGCGGAGGATCAGGAGGCGCTCAAGAGCTTCATCCAGCGCGCGCGCGAGGAGGAGGACCACCTGCTCTACATCCGCACGGTGGTCGCGGCGTACGCACGGCGCGAGATCCTCGACAGCCCCATCCCGATCCCTGCGTCGATCTGACGAGAGACGTGGCTGAGGCACGTCGTCGCTTGCCTCCGGCGCGGAGCTGGCATCTAGCGGAGGGATGACCCTCTCGAGCATCGATCCCCGTACCGGCGAAACCCTCGCGACGTTCGAGGCGCACGACGACGCCGCCGTCGAGACGAAGCTCGGTCGCGCGGAACGGGCCTTCGCGCACTGGAGGCGTACGTCGTTCGCCGAGCGAGCTCGGCCGATGGTCCGCGTCGCCGAGCTGCTCGAGGGCGACAAGGAGAAGCTCGGACGCGTCATGACCGAGGAGATGGGCAAGACGCTCGTCTCCGCGATCGCCGAGGTGGAGAAGTGCGCGCGGACGTGCCGCTGGTACGCCGAGCACGCCGAGCGCGCGCTCGCGGACGAGCACGTCGAGACCGAGGCCGACGACAGCTACGTGCGTTACCTCCCGCTCGGGCCGGTGCTCGCGGTGATGCCGTGGAACTTCCCCTTGTGGCAGGTGTTCCGCTTCGTCGCGCCCGGCCTCATGGCGGGCAACGTCGGGCTGCTGAAGCACGCGTCGAACGTCCCGCGCTGCGCCCTCGCGATCGAGGACGTGCTGCTGCGCGCCGGCTTCCCCGAGGGCGTGTTCCAGACGCTCCTCATCGGCGCGAAGGCGGTCCCGCGCGTGCTCGGCGATCGCCGCGTGGCGGCGGCGACGCTCACCGGCAGCGAGGGGGCCGGGGCCGCGGTGGCGAAGCAGGCCGGCGAGCTGATCAAGCCGACGGTCCTCGAGCTCGGAGGCAGCGACGCGTTCGTGGTGATGCCGTCGGCCGATCTCGACCGCGCGGCTCAGGCCGCTGTGGCGTCGCGCACGCTGAACAACGGCCAGTCGTGCATCAACGCGAAGCGCTTCATCGTGCACCGCGACGTCTACCAGCCGTTCCTCGACCGGATGGTCGCGCGCTTCGAGGCGCTCCGCATCGGCGACCCGATGGATCGCGCCACGGACATCGGGCCGCTCGCGCTCGACTCGGTGAAGAAGGACGTCGTCGCCCAGGTCGAGGAGTCCGTGCGTGCGGGCGCCCGGCGCGTGACCGGCGCGACGGCGATGGAGGGGAAGGGCTGGTGGTTCCGCCCCGGCATCCTCGACGCGATCCCTAAGGAGGCGCGCGTGTACTCCGAGGAGGTCTTCGGACCCGTGGCGCTCGTCTTCCGCGCCGGCGACCTCGACGCCGCGATCGCGCTGGCGAACGACAGCCGCTTCGGCCTCGGCAGCAGCGTGTGGACCGAGGACGCGCGCGAGCGGCAGCGGTTCGTCGACGAGCTCGAGGCGGGGCAGACGTTCGTCAACGCGATGGTCGCTTCGGACCCGCGGCTGCCCTTCGGCGGCGTGAAGCAGAGCGGCTACGGGCGCGAGCTCGGCGTGCACGGCATCCGCGCGTTCGTGAACGCGAAGACCGTATGGGTCGCGCCCCCGCAGCATCGCCACGAGAGCGCGACCGAGTGACGGTCACACGGTGCGCGACGCCGATCGCGGCTGGCCGCCGTTCGTGCCCGACGGCTTCAGCTCCACCTTCGTCCAGCCCGCCTCGCGCCGATCGAACGCCTTGTACGCGTCGATCGCCGAGGTGAGCGGCCCCTTGTGCGAGAGGATGGCCGTGGGATCGACGCGTCCCATGCGCACCATCTCGATGAGCTCGGGCACGTACCGGCGATGGTTGCAGTTTCCCATCTTGATGGTGAGGTTCTTCTCCACCGCCTTGCCGATGGGGAACGTCTTCGCCGCGTCGCCGTAGACACCGATGATCGACAGCGTCCCCGCCTTCGCGAGCGCCTCCACCGCCCAGGTGAGCGCCTGCGAGGGACCGTCGCCGGGGTGCCAGTTGTCGCCGTCGGGGTTGGTCTTCGGCGCGACCTGCTCCATCTCGCGATCGAGCTCCTTCGCCATCTTCTTCGCCTGCTTCGCCGCCGGACCGTGGTGCGCGCGGTTGGCGTCGATGCCCACCGCGTCGATCGCCCGGTCGACGCCGATGCCGCCGGTGAGCTCCTTGATCGTGGCGACCGGATCCTCCTTCTCGAAGTCGATGACCTCGGCGCCCTGCGCACGCGCGAGGTCGAGGCGCGACGCGACCGAGTCGACGGCGAAGATGCGTCCTGCGCCGAGGAGCTTCGCGCTCGCGATCACGAACTGGCCGACGGGCCCGCAGCCGAAGACCGCGACCGTGTCGCCGGGCACGATCTCCGCGAGCTTCGCGCCGAAGTACGCGGTCGGGAAGATGTCGGAGAGCAGGATGGCCTGATCGTCGGTCACCTCGTCCGGCAGCTTCACGCAGCCGACGTTCGCGAAGGGCACGCGCGCCTTCTCCGCCTGGAGCCCGTCGAACGGGCCGGTCGACGCCGGACCGCCGAAGAACGCGGTCCCGGCCTCGGAGCCGTTCGGGTTCGCGGCGTTGCACTGCGAGTAGTAGCCGGCGCGGCAGTACACGCACGAGCCGCAGGCGATGGTCGAGCAGATGACGACGCGGTCGCCGGGGACGAGGTTGCGCACGCCCTTGCCGACCTGCTCGACGATGCCCACGCCCTCGTGGCCGAGGATCGTGCCCGGCTTCATGTCGGGCAGCGTGCCCCGGATCATGTGCAGGTCGGTGCCGCAGATCGCGCTCGCGGTGATGCGGACGATCGCGTCGTTCGGCTCCTTCAACTCCGGGTCTTTCACTTCGTCGAGACGGACGTCTCCGATCCCGTGGAACACGACGGCCTTCATGGTTGTCCTCCTTCGGCGGCTGGGCGCGCCGTGCAAGACGAGCGCCGCCCGGCGCCGCCGCGATCCCGCGCGATCCCGCACGCCGCGACGGGCGAGCATGGGGCGGATTCGCGCTCGGCGGAGGAGAGCGTGGCCGATGCGTCCACCGCTCGGATCAGAAGCCGCGCGCCGCGGCGATCGCCCGGATGCGATCGGCGACCGGGCCCGGCATCGTCACGCGATGACCGATGAGGAGGAGGGAGAGGCGCGCCGCCGGGATGCCGACCTTCTTCGCGAGCTCGTTCTTCGGCACGCCGGTGCGGTCGAGCCAGCGGACCACCGCACGGAGCTCGTCGATGGCTGCGGCGTCGAGGAAGCCGGGGACGACGGCGTCTTCGACCTCCTCCTCGGGCTCGGGCTCGGACTCCGCGGCCGCGGCGCCCAGGAGGACGTCGAGCTCGGCCTCCTCGATGCCCCGGAGCGCGGCCGCCTCGGCGTCGATGACCGCCGCCGCGAGCTCGCGCTTCTTGCCCTCGAGCATCCGGATCTTGTCCTCGATCGTGCCCTCCGCCACGAGCCGCACGACGGTCACCGGGCGCGTCTGGCCGATCCGGTGCGCGCGGTCGGTCGCCTGATCGATCGCCGCCGGGTTCCACCAGGGATCGCCGTGGATGACCGTGTCGGCCTCGACGAGGTTCAGGCCGGCGCCGCCCGCCTTGAGCGAGATGAGGAAGAGCGGGGCGTCGCCGGTGCGGAAGCGCTCGACGATGCGATCGCGGTCGGTGCTCGAACCGTCGAGGTACTCGTAGCGAATGCCTTCGCGATCGAGGTCCTCGCGCCACAGGCCGAGCAGCTCGACGAACTGCGAGAAGACGAGCGCCCTCCGCTCCTCGGACACGAGCTCGCGCACGAGGTCGAGGAACGCCTCGCGCTTCGCGCTGTCTCCCGGGCTCGCCGTCGGATCGACGAGGCGCGGATCGCAGGCCATCTGGCGGAGCCGCAGGATCGCGGTGAGCACGCTGATGCGGCTCCGCGCGAGGCCGCGCTTCTCGATCTTGCGCTTCACCGCCTCGCGCAGGGTGAGCGCGAGCGCGTCGTACAGCTTCTTCTGGCGCGCGCCGAGCACGCACGCGCGATCGATCTCGATCTTCGGCGGCAGATCGTCGAGGACCTGCGCCTTCGTGCGCCGGAGGACGAACGGCCGGACGATCGCGCGGAGCTCGCCGGCGATCGCGCCGTCCGGACGGAGCGCGATCGGCCGCTCGAAGCGATCGTCGAACGTGCCGGCGTCGCCGAGGAGGCCCGGGTTCGCGAACGCCATCAGCGACCACAGCTCGCGGAGGCGGTTCTCCACCGGCGTGCCCGAGAGCGCGAGCCGCGTGTCGGCATCGAGGCGCCGCGCCGCGCGGGCGGTCGCCGAGTCCGCGTTCTTGACGTTCTGCGCCTCGTCGAGGACCGCGCAGCGGAAGCGCGTCTTCGCGAGCGCGTCGATCTCGCGGCGCAGGCGGCCGTAGGTGACGACGACGAGATCGCCCGCGAGCTCCGGCGCGAAGCGCTCGGCCTCGCGCCTCCAGTTGCCGGCGACGGACGTCGGGCACACGACGAGCACCGGCGCGGGCCCCTCGTCCTCGCGGAGCCGCGCGAGGAAGGCGAGCGTCATGACCGTCTTCCCGAGCCCCATGTCGTCGGCGAGGATGCCGCCGGCCCCGAGCTCGCGGAGGAACTGGAGCCACGCGACGCCGTCGCGCTGGTAGGGACGCAGCGTCGCGCCGAATCGTCCGGGCAGCCTCGGCTCGGACGCGACGGAGAGCGCCGAGAGGCGCATCCGCAGCCTCGACGCCGTCTCGTCCATCGCGCCGCCGTACTTCTCCACCCAGCGCGACACGCGCGGGACGTGGAAGGCGGGGAGGCGGAGCCGCGCCTCGCCCGCGTCCTCGACGAGCGCGGCGATCTCGTCGGTGATGCGCGCGAGCGTGCGATCCGACAGGACCACCCACCGCTGCTTGCGGACGAGCGCCTCGCGCAGCGCGGCCATCTGCACGGTGAGCGAGCCGGCGCGGAACTCGAGCTCGACGTCGAGCCATCCCGACGCCGCGGCGGCGTCGACCCGCACCTCGGCGGGCGGCCCGACCTTCGTGCCCGCGAGCTCCTCGCCGACCACGACGTCGAAGCGCGGATCGTCGCTCGTGCGCAGGCGCTCGATCCCGCGCTCCCACAGCTCGATCGCGCGATCGCCCTCGGCGATCCCGTCGACGAAGCCCGCCTCGCGCAGGCGCTCCTCCGCGCGCACGAGCGCGTCCTCGTCGACCGCGTCCTCCGGCGCGAGCTCGGCGCGCACGTCGAGCGGCGAGCCGCGGAGCCGGACGGTGAAGCGCGGCGCCTCGAGCGGCGGGAGCCCGAAGGCCTCGGCCGGAGGGAGGGTGACGCCCGAGGCGCGGCCGCGCCCGAGCAGCATGCGCCCGGCATGCTCGGCGACGCGCTCGCTCAGGGGGATCGACGGCATGACGTGGTAGCCCCACGCCACCGCGAGATCGACCTCCGGCGCGACGGGATGGAAGGCCGCGTGCGCCTCCGACCAGAGGAAGGGGAACGGTCCGGTGAAGAGGAGCGCGTCCGCCGCGTCGCAGACCACGCGATCCTTCGCCGTGCACCAGCGGACGACGAGCCGATCGGCCTCGCGATCGATCCGCGGCGCGACCGGCTCGCGTCCGTAGCGGAGCGGACGCTTGAAGCCGCCGGTCCTGGCGTGGACCTCCTCGCGCAGGAGCTCGACGAGCAGCGACGCCGACGCGCGCACGGAGACGAGCGCGTCGCGATGGTGCTGGCTCGGGACGGCGAGCTCGACGAGGCGCCGTCGCCGCGCGGGAAGGCTCGCGGCGAGCACCTCCTTCGCGCCGAGCGCCTTGCGCGAGCCGGAGCGGCGGAAGCGGAGGAGGACCGCGGGCGGAGCCTCCGGCGAGGGCGCGCCGGTGTAGCGGACCGGCTCGACGTCGAGCTCGAGATCGACGTCGGTGGCGCGCGGCGGGAGCCAGTGCGAGAGGCTCTGATCGATCGAGCGCTCGGCGTGGAGCGATCGCCGGAGCGCGGGGAGCTCGGCGACGCGATCGCCCGTCGGCGCACCGGCGACGAGCGCCGCGCGGACGCCGGGGTGCGCCGCCACGTCGACGAGCACGCGCATCACGTGATCGCAGACGACGGGCCGGCCGCGCGCGCACGTGCATGCGATCGCAAGCGAGCCGTCGGCCGGATCGACCCGGACCTTCGCGACGACGGCCTCGCGTCCGTCGGCGAGCGCTCCGACGAGCCGCCCCGCGCCGTCGACGTGGAGGCCGGCATCGGCGTAGCGATCGCCCGTGCGCGCGAGGACGCGATCGACGGTCGCCGCTCCGAAGCGCCGGTCGACGAACGCGAGGTCGATCGCTTCGATCCACGCCGGCCCGGCCGCCATCGCCCATCGATCGCACTCCCGCCGGCGCGGCGCAAGCTCATCGGCGGACGGGACGCGCGGCGATCGCGCGGGCCACGCGGTAGCCGAGCACCGTGCCCTCGCGCGCCGTCGTGTCGACCGCGAGGTGGGTCATGATCCCGGCGACGACGACGGTGTCGACGCCGCGCGTGCGGAGGGCCGCGTCGAGGTCGCTGCGCGAGAAGCCGCCGGCCATCGGCTTCGTCACCACCGCTTCTCCCGACGCGGGCTCGAGCTCGCGCGTGAACGCGAGCAGCGGCGAGCCGGGGGCGAAGACCGGGCTGTCCGCGCGCGGCACGACGTTGCGCACGTGCACCACGTGCACGCCGTGCGCGCGCGCCCAGTCGAGCAGCACGCGCGCCTGGTGGACGGCTGCGTCACCGCCCTCGACGACGCGACGACGCCGACGAGCGCGAGGACCGGGCGGCGCATCACGGCACCTCCCGGGCGACGATCACCTTGCCGAACGGACGGCCGTCCGCGAGGTGCGCGAACGCCGCGCGCGCGTCCCCGAACGCGAACACCCGGTCGACGATCGGCCGGATCGGCGCGCCGCGATCGATCGCGCGCACGAGGGCCTCGAACGAGCGGACGCTCCCGCCCGACGTCGCCCGCAGCGTGACCGCGCGGCGGATGGCGGCGACGAGGTCGATCGAGGGCCGCGCGCCGGCGGCGAAGCCGAAGAGGCTCACGGTCCCGCCGATCCGGGTGGAGGCGACCGCGCGATCGAGCGACGCGCCGCCGATCGCGTCGAGGAACAGGTCGACGCCACGGCCGCTCGTGAGCGCGCGGACGCGCACGTCCCATTCCGGCGTGGCCGTGACGTCGACCACCTCCGCGCCGAGCGCGCGCACGCGCTCGAGCCTCGCGGCGTCGCGGCCGAGCACGATCGGGCGCGCGCCGGCGGCCTTCGCGATGGCGACGGCGAAGAGCGCCGCGGCGCCGGTCCCGCTCACGGCGACGTCGTCGCCGGGCCTCGTCGCGCCGTCGGTCACCAGCGCCTGCCACGTGCTCACCGCCGCCACCGGCAGCGTCGCCGCGTCGATCGCGCGGAAGCCGGCGGGCACGCGGACGAGCGCGTCCTCGTGGACGACGACGTGCTCGGCGAGCACGCCGTCGAGCGGACCGCCGAGCCGCCCGCGCGCGACCGTCTCGTCGGCGGGCCCGTCGCGCCAGGCGGGCACGTACGCGGGCGAGACGCGATCGCCCGCGGCGAAGCGCGTGACGCCGCTGCCCACGGCCACGATCTCTCCGGCGGCGGACGACGCGGGGACGAGAGGCACCGGGAGCGCGCCGTAGGCGCCGCGGGCGATGGCGAGGTCGCGGTACTCGAGCGAGACCGCGTCCACCCGCACGAGGACCTCGCGCGGACCGACGTGGGGGAGGGGACGCTCGACGAGCGCGAGATCGTCGAGCGCGAGGCGGGTTCGATAGGTGAACGTCTTCATGAGCCGAGCGTGCGCGTCCCGGCCGGCATGCGGAAGTGCAGGAACGTGCAGTATGGGCGTGCAAGAATGCAGGTTGCCATGCCCGCCGGCGCATCCTGGGACGACCTCCGCGTGCTGCTCGCCGTCCACCGGCACGGCAGCCACGCCGCGGCCGGACGCGCGCTCGCCGTCGATCCCACCACCATCGGGCGGCGGGTGAAGGACCTCGAGGCGGTCCTCGGCGCGCGGCTCTTCACCCGGACGCCGTCGGGCCTCGTCGCGACCGACGTCGGCGCGAGCCTCGCGGCCCGGGCCGAGCGCATCGAGGGCGAGGTGCTCGCCTCGCAGCGCGAGATCGGCGGGCGCGATCGCCGCCTCGCCGGCACCGTCCGCGTCACCGCCGGCGACGGCGTCGTGCACTATGCGCTCGTGCCCGCGCTCCCGGAGCTGCAGCGCCGCTACCCGGAGATCGTGGTCGAGCTCCGCGCCGACACGCGCGCGCTCGATCTCTCGCGGCGCGAGGCCGACGTCGCCGTGCGCCTCGTCCGGCCGAAGGAGCCGGCGCTGGTCGCCTCGAGGCTCGGGAGCATGCGGTTCGGGCTCTTCGCCTCGCGCGCCTACCTCGAGCGGCGCGCGCCCCCGCGCCGCGTCGCCGACCTCGCGGGCCACGACTTCGTCGGGTTCGACAGCGCGATGGATGCGCTCCCGCAGATCCGCTGGCTGACGAAGACCGTCGGCTCGCCGCGCTGGGCGGCGCGCGCCACGACCACCACCGCGCAAGCGCTCGCGTGCGCCGAAGGCGTCGGGATCGCGCTCGTGCCGATGTTCGTCGGAGCCCGCGAGCCTCGCCTCGTGCAGCTCTTGCCGAAGCTCGCGACGCCCTCGCGCGACGCGTGGATCGTGGTGCACGAGGACGTCCGGAAGAACGCGCGCGTCGACGCCGTCGTGACGTGGCTCTCGCGCGTCGCGGAGACGCTCGGCTGATCACCGCGCGCGTTCGCTCGTCAGGAACCCGCGCGCGCGCAGCCCCGACGCGTCGCCGTCCGCGCTGTGCGTGCCCGGTCCGTCGTGCATCCCGCCGATCACGAGCGTCCCGTCCGCGAGGCGGAGCGCGACGCGCGCCTCGTTGTGGCGCGGCCCCTGGGAGAGCGGGAGCGCGGAGTCGGAGCCGCCGGCGGCGAGCCGGCGCGCGAAGGCGTGCGACTCCTCGGTGATGCTCGCGCCGTGCGGGTTCTGCGCCCAGCCGCTCGCCCCGACGACCACGAGCCCGCCGCCGGCCGCGGGCGCGACGTCGAACGCGATGTCGCCGCGGTCGACCGCGAGGGTGCGCACCGTCACCGCGCCCTGCGGATCGACGCGCGCCACGAGGGCGTCGAACCCGGTGCCGGCCTCGTTCCAGTCCTCGGTGCGTCCGAGCGCGTACGCGTCCTCGCCGATCGCGCGGAGGCGGTAGAGCTGATCGTCGTTCGGGGTGGAGACCACCGACGTGCCGAGGCGCGTGCCGTCGGCGGCGATGCGCGTGACGAACGCGTCGAGCCCGTCGGGATCGGTCGGGAGGTCCTCGCCGAACACCGTCCGGTGCGCGCGGAGCATCGCGCCGCTCTCGGCGCGCGCATGCTCGACGGCGACGTACGCGATGCCCGTCGCCCCGCGCGCGACGTGCACGCCGTAGTGCGCCTCGAGCTGCCCGAAGACGTCGTACGTGCCCCCGGTGAGGCCGACCGGGTAGATGGGGTGCGCGGGGACGACGAGCGTGCGGCTCCGGACGCCGAAGCGGCTGGTGCCCGGCTCGAACGTCACGCGGTACGCGACGACCGAGTGCCGGCCCGTGCGCGTCGCGAGCACCACGCCCTCGCCGTCGCTCGTGATGCGCCCGACGTCGTGCGTGGCCGTCTCGATCGGCGAGGCCGACTCGCCCGGATGGACGGCCGGAGGATCGAGCGCGACCGCATCGTCGACGACCGGAGTCGACCCGATCGCGCGTCCGCGCGCGTCGTACCGCGCGAGCGAGAAGCCCTCGCTCGACGCCAGGAGCACGGTCGTCTCGCCGGACGGATGCACCGCCGCGTCGAGGATCGCCCGTCCCGCGGGCGGGCGCACCCGGGCGAGCTCCGCGCCGGCCTCGTCGAGCCACGCGAGCTCGCGATCGGGATCGATCGACGACGCCCGGAGCGAGAGCGGTCGCTCGAGCACGGCGAGCATCCCGCCCGACGGCCGTGCGTGCGCGTCGCGGACGAAGCGGCCCTCGACCGCGAGGTCGAGCAGCGCGGGCGGGGGCGGGGAGGGATCGAGCGCTCCCGGAGGAGGCGGAGGCGCCGGCGCGTCGGCGACGCTCCCGGTGGAGCGCTCGTCGAACGGCGGCGCGCACGCGACGAGGATCGCGGCGGCGGCCGCGGCGAACCGGAGCGGGGGCATCGACGATGAAAGACGCGTGGAGGCGAGGATTCGCACGAAATGCGCCGGTCACGGCAGCCGCTCGATGCGCGCGCGCATGCGCGGGACGAGCTCGGGCTGGCGCTCGGCGAAGAGCGCGAGCCACACGATCACCTGGACGTTCCGTACGATGCCGAGCTCGCGTGCGAGGTCGCGGTCGTAGCCGCCGCCGTAGGCCGAGGTCATGGCGTCGATCGCGTCGCGCTCCTCGCCGAAGAGCTCGGCCTTGGAGCGGAGGCAGGCGAGGTCGTACTCGACGGGACCGACGAACGCGTCCTCCCAGTCGGTCCAGACCGCGCCGCGCGCGGTCCCGAGCACGTTGCCGATGTGCGCGTCGCCGTGGACCACCTGGAACGAGGCGCTGCGCGTCCGGGCGGACGCGACGACGCGCTCGGCCCGCTCCCACGCCCGCTCGATTCGCGCGAGCTCGGCCGGAGCGAACGAGCCGTCGCGCCTCGCCCGCGCGAGCACCGATCGCGCCTCCTCGAACGCGCCCCACCCGGGGAGCGCCGGGCCCGCGTACTCCGCGAGCGCGCGGTGCGCCTCCGCGAGGCCCGCGCCCGCCTCGGCCGGATCGGCGCGATCGGCGGTGATCGTCTCGAGCTCCCAGAACGAGACGACGAAGCCGTCGCGCTCGAAGGGTCCCGGATCGACGCGCGACGCCGGCCTGGTCACGCGGGCGCCGCGCGAGGCGAGGAAGCGCGACACGTCGACCTCGCGCCGCAGCCACGCCATGCCGACGCGTGCGAGCGAGGTGGCCATCGCGACGCGCGCCACGAGCGGATGCGGATCGAGCCGGAGCACGAGGTTGCTCCTGTCCGCCAGCAGCACGGGGGCCGCGGCGATCCCGAGCTCCCCTGCGACCGTGCGGGCGGTCTCGATCGCGGCATCGACGGAGAGCGTCATCGCGTCCGAGGATCGACCATTCGCCCCCGCGCGTCGACCGTTCGGCGCATCGGCCGGAACGAGCGCGAGCTCGGCCGCGTCCACCGGACGTGCGCATCACGCTGGTCAATCCGCCTCACGCGTCCATCGGCAGCCGCATCCCCGACGAGCACCTGCCGCCCCTCGGCCTGCTCGCGATCGGCGGCCCCCTCCTCGACGACGGCCACGACGTCTCGCTGGTCGATAGCACGCGCCCGACGTGATCCTCGTCGGCCACTCCGGCTCGACCTCCGCGCATCCCGTCGTGTCGCGCCTCACACGCGCGCTCCGCCACGCGATCGACGTCGTCGTCCGCGGCGAGGGCGAGGAGACGGCGCGCCGGCTGGTGCGCGCCGCTCGCGCGGGGCACGCCGCTGTCGGACGACGCCGCCCGCCGAGACGATCGCCGACCTCGAGCTGCTCTCCTACGATCCCGATCAGGTGCAGCTCCTCTACGTGACCCCGCACCGGTGGACGCCGTTCTATGCGCTCGCGAAGCACCGCGAGGTCATCCAGACCAACCGCGCGCGCTGGGACTACAAGCATCAGGTGCTCGCGACGCGTCACCTGCGGCCGTGGCAGGTCCTCGCGTGGGTGAAGCTCACCGAGGTGGTGCTCCCTTCTTCTTCCGCGACGGGCGCATCGACGGCGGGCCCACGGTCGAGGCGATGTGGGCGCGCCGCAGGCGCACGAGGAGCGATCGATGATCGCCGTCTCCAGGCTCCGTCGCTCGGCGTAGACTTCCAGCGTCCCTCATGACGCTCGCCCTCGATCTCCTGCCCGAGCCGGCGAAGGACGCGCTGCGCCGCGCGCAGGCGAAGGCGACGAGCTACGCCGTGCGCGTGTACACGGTGCCGGGCGAGACGGCGCGCCTGCTCGTGGTGCTCGGCGAAGCGCACCTCAAGCTCGCCGCGGCGTCCGAGCTCGGCGAGGAGGTGGTGAAGCAGTTCCCGCTCCGCGGCGTCGAGACGTTCCCCGTCCGCCGCGTCGTCGCGGGGCGCGCGCTCTGGGCGGTGATCCACGTCCCGCGGCTCGCGCTGCGCGCGCTCTCGCTCGGTCTCGTGAAGGGGAGCACGATCGTCGACGCGAAGCGCCTCCCCACGGGCCACACCGTCGAGATCGAGCGCCCCGAGCGCGTGCCCCTCTCGCTCCACGTCGCGTCGCTGTACGTCACGGCCTTCTTCGGTGCGTTCTGGTTGCAGCTCCTGCTGAGCCTCGCCGGCATCACCGTCCCCTGGCTGACGACGTTGCTGCTCGTCTTCGAGCTGCACTTCCTGGCGATCGTCCCCGCGATCCTGCTGCGGCGCCATCCCTGGAGCTGGATGCTGCATCCCGCGGTCGCGATCCTGACGGTGCGCGACACGATCATGGCCGACGGCACGGTCCGGATGCTCGCCGAGCACCCCGACGCGCGCACCGCCGTCGTCGTGATGGGCCGCGCGCACCTCCCCGGGACCGAGCGCGAGCTGGTGGAGAAGCACGGCTTCCGCCGCATTCCCTTCTGACCACCGGCAACTCGATCGACCGGCACGATCGATGGTCTGGAGACTCGATCCACCGTGATGGGCGCTGCCCGCGGATCGCCGCCCGGACGCACCCCTGGATCTCCGATGCTCCGCACCGGCGGGGCGCCGGAACGATGCTTGCTCTCTTGCGCGCGCATGAAAGCGAGCGCGTCTCTCCGGCCGCGTACACCGGCGCCCATCTCGCGGTCAGGTACCAGGCTCGCTGCGACGCCGAGGCCGCGCGCGCGGACGCTGATCTCCTGGCCCGCGCCGCCCTCGCCCGGATCGGTGACGCCTGTGCGCGAGCGGCTCGCGACGCTCGATCTCGCGGACGACGACATCCTCGAGGCGCACGACCCGCTCGACGGTCTCCGCGAGGCGGTGGGCGATCTCGAGCTGCTCGGCGGCGCGTGGCAGGCGGCGGCGTTCTGCGCCGCGGCGCTCGCACGGACGCTCGGAGCGTCGGCGGTGCTGGTCCATCTCCACGATCGCGGGCGCGGCGAGCTCCGCACCGTCGCGGTCGAGGCGAAGAAGGTGAACGATCTGCTCGGCGAGGTGTCGCGCGTGGACGACGACGTCGTCGCGCTGTCGGTGGTGGAGAACCAGAAGCCGATGGTGCTGCGCCTCGACGGCAAGCTCCCGCGCATCGCGCCCGACCGCCTGCGCAAGCTCGGCGCGTCCAAGTCGCTCCACGCGTCGCCCGTCCTCGGCAAGAGCGGCTGCGTGGCGATCGTCGAGATCGTCGACGCGCGTGGTCCGCTCGCGTTCCGCACGGCCGAGGCGTCGGCGTACGTCGCCGATCGCCTCGCGCGCGTGCTCGGCTAGCTCCGCCGATTGTTGCGTCCGGTGGAACGCACTGTTGTCCATCGAGCGATTGAGCCCGGGCGCGCGCACCCCGTAGGGTGGCGCTTCCATGAAGAAGCTCTCCTTCGTCGTCCTGCTCGCCGCCGCCTCCTGCGGAGGCTCGAACGAGGCCGCGCCCCCGCCGGCGGCGCCCTCCGCCTCGGCGCCCCCTGCCGCGACCGCGCCCGCGCCCACGGCGCCGTCCGAGCCGGTCGTCGGACCGCCGCAGGTCGCATGGAAGGACATGACGAAGCAGCAGCGCGGCAAGTACATGAACGCCGTGGTGATGCCGAAGATGAAGGAGATCTTCACCGCGTTCGACGCCAAGGAGTTCGAGAAGGTGACGTGCGCGACGTGTCACGGCGCCGGCGCGAAGGACGGCTCGTTCCACATGCCGAACCCGGACATCTTGGTCCTGCCGGGCACCCCGGCCGAGTTCGAGGCGCTCGCCAAGCAGAAGCCCGAGTGGATGAAGTTCATGGCGACGAAGGTGAAGCCGGAGATGGCGAAGCTCCTCGGCCTGCCCGAATTCGACCCGAAGAACCCGCAGCCGGGGACGTTCGGCTGCTCGAGCTGTCACACCTCGAACAAGAAGTGAGCGCTCCGTCCGGTCACTTCGGGACGGTGCACGTCTCGTCCTTGCACCGTGGCGCGGTCGCCGGGCAGTCGCGGTCTTCCTTGCACTGCACGCACTGACCGTCGGCGCAGATCGGCGTCGGCGCAGCGCACTGCGCGTTCGTCGTGCATGCGGGAGCGGCGCGGCACTCGAAGTCGTCCGGATCGCACACCGGCTCGGCCGCGGGGCACTCCGCGTTCGACAGACACTCGACGCACTTGCCCTTCGTCACCGCGCAGTGCGGGGCGCTCGCGGGGCAGTCGGCGTTCGTCGCGCACGAGACGCAGCGCTTCGTCGTGTCGTCGCAGATCGGATTCGGCGCCGCGCAGTCCGCGTTCGTCCGGCAGCCGAGGCACGCGCCGGTCGCGCCGTCGCAGAGCTTCGTGTCGCCGGAGCACGCGGACGGGTTCGTGGCACACGACGCATGGCAGGCGTGATCCCCGGGGTAGCAGGCGGGCGCCGCTGCCCCGCAGTCGGCGTTCGTCCGGCACGCCTCGCAGCGCCCGCGGACGCAGAAGGGCTCGCCCGAGCGGCAGTCGCCGTCGGCGACGCACTCGACGCAGCCGAGCGCGGCGTCACACTTCTTCGAGCCGCAGGCGCTCGCGTTCGTCGTGCACGACGCGGCCGCTGTCGACCCGTCCCCGACGGCCGAACTGCTCCCGCCGCAAGCCACCGTGATGGTAAGAACGAAGCCGAAGCCGATCGTGATTCGCGCGAGCATGCTCACACCTCGTCCGTACCGTACCGGGCCGTCCGGAAGAGCAGGCACGTGACCGCCCCCGCCGTCGAGATCGTCGCCGCGGGCGATTCCCCGCTGAGCAGCGCGATGGTCGAGGCGACCGCCGAAGGCCTGCCGGCGAATTCACGCGTGCAGACGGTCGAGCGCGCGACCTCGAATGCTGACGTGGTGGTCACGCTTCGGTGGGCCACCGACAGCGACCGCCGCGCGACCCTTCATGTGCGCGTGCGCGACGGCCGCGAGTCGGAGCGCGTGGTGGTCTTCGCCGCCTCCGATCCCGATCGCGAGCGCGGGCGCACGCTCGGCTTCGCCGTCGCCGCGATGATCCCCGACGACGTGCGCGGCCCCGACGACGCGCCTCCGCCTCCGCCTCC